>JBJXEX010000288.1:0-24871 GCA_046156195.1 Planctomycetaceae bacterium
AATTTCAGAAATCGCCGGGACAGCTTGGGAAGTGGGGGAGTCGTTGGCGGCGATTTCTGAAATTCGCACACCCGACCCCTGATCTATCTGGCGGGGACGAACGGTAGTCCGAGTCGCAATTCGCTGGCGACGTCTTGCATCAGGGAGGTGCCGTCGCGGGTCTCCCACTTCTCACGCTTCAAGGTGCCGGGTGGGTTCTGGATCATCGTTCCGAGGCCGAATCGCAATAGCTCGCGGTTGGCTTCGATCTTGGCTTGCAAGAGTTCGACATTCTCGAAGCCCAGCTCCAAGGCGAGTTCGCGTGGCGTCAGGTCGCGCGAATACATCTCGGCCACCTTGCCGATCGGTTCGGAAAACTGCGAGATCTCTTTCTTCGCGTCCTCGGCCACTTGCAGATGTGGGCCGATGACTTTCTCCAACGCGCGTTGGAACACGCTCTGATCTTGCCGAGTCAACTTCTGCATCGCCTCGTGCGGCGGAAAGATCTTGAGCAGGTGCTCGCGAGCCAGTCCGCCGAGCGAATCGGCATTGCGGAGTTCGTCGCGGAAGTCGCTGATCAGGCCGTCGCGATGACAGTAGATGCAGGAGATGCCGTTGATGATCGCCGGCGTGCCGAGCACGGCCGAGCGATCGAAGACCACCTCGATCGGCCCCTGTTCAATGCGGTTCCCCTTGGCGTTGACGAGCATGTAAGCCTGCATGCCGTTGGGCAGTCTCCAGATGATTTCGCCGCCGTCGTGGTCGAAGGCTTGGTTGTTGTGCGGATTGCCGGCGAACCTCGGTCCCAACGGGAACCGCGACAGATCGCCGCGCGCCCGCTTGGGCAGGAAGTCGTAGCTGATCCAGAAATACGGCGTGACGGGAGAGGTGTGTCGTTCGAGCAATCGGTTCTGTTTGGAGACACCGCTCTTGGCATACCCGGATCGGGCGACGTCCCCTTTCAAGTAGTTGCCAATGAGGTCGAGTTGCAGTTGCTCTTCCAATTCTTTCAGCGTGCCGGGGATGTCGAGCAGTTGGTGATACAGCGGCGGCTGAGTGGCGGTGACGACGAACCAGTCGGCCCGCAGAAAGGGAACGTCGGCTCCGGAGAATTGCACGACGTCCTTCCAAACCTGCTTCCGCTCTTCGTCTTTGATGAAGTCGTATTTGAGAGCGTAGGGATAGTGACCGAGCACCTCGCCCCACAGGTTGTTCCTATCCCAACCAAGTGCGTGCAGGTCGATGACGTAGACCGAGTCGGCGGTCCCCGGCAGCGGCGGCGGCTGATAGATGTCGCGGGCTTTCGTCAGGCTATTGATCGCCTTGGCCAACGCCGCTCGGTACAGCCGCAGATCCAGCTCGGACACCTTGGGGTTATTGTGCAAATGGGTGAACGTGTAGAAGCGGATGTTGTGGCGATCGTCGGCCGGAGTCCGCAGCAGGTACTCGCGCATGGCCTTGAGCATCTGCGTCTCGGTGACGAAGGGGCGAGTCTCGACGCGCGGGAACTCGGCCCCGGCGACGATCCAGCGTTTGAGCAGATCTTTCTCGGCGTTGGACATCGCCTTGGCTTCGGGCGAGCCATCCTTGGGCATGTAAGAATCGGCCCCGCCACTGACGGCGTCGAGCAACTGGGACTTGGCCGCGTCCCCCGGCACGACGAAGGCGAACTTCGCACCGATCTCACCACGTTGTTCCAGCAGGTTGTCCCGGCTGAGCACGTCGATCCCCGCCTGCCGGGCGGAACCGCCATGACAGCGGTAGCAACGCGACTTCAAAACCTCATAAGCCTGTTGAGGCAGCTTGGCCGTGGCCTCATCGCCTCGCGCGGCTCCGGCCCACCACAACGATCCGCACAACAGCAGCAGTTTCCAAACGCGCATGACAGCCTCCGAATTCGATCAGCAGGAGAGAAAGATCGTGTCGTCACGCCCTGACGAGCGCGACTTCAGGAGGGTAAACGCACGCGACCACGGTTTCTTCCAAGGAAATCCAAAATCTCCGAAAACTTTTTTTGGCCACGCAACGGCTCGAAAGGGGACTCGGTTGACGCGGCAACCTCAAGTCGGAGAATCACCCCCCGCTCCGTTGAGTAGGCGGCTCGCCTGCTCTCATTAGTTATCACAGGCTAAGCAGGCGAGCCGCCTGCTCTACGAGAAAGCACCATGAAGAAGAATCCGGTCAAAGCGGCTCTCAAAGCGGGCCAGCCACAAGTGGGAACTTGGTTGTCCTTGGGAAACGTGTTCGCGACTCGGTTCATGGCTCGTGCGGGCTTTCCGTGGTTGACGGTCGATTTGGAGCACTCGCCAATTGATTGGTCGGATGCGGCGATGTGCTTCGCGTCGATCGCCGAAGCGGGCTGCGTGCCAATTGCGCGAGTTCCTCGCGGAGATCACGATCACATTAAGCGAGTGCTCGACGGCGGCGCGATGGGGGTTGTCATCCCGATGGTCAACACGGTCGCGGAAGCCAAGGCCGCGATCGCCGCCGCGAAGTATCCGCCCACTGGCAATCGTTCCGTGGGCGGTGCGTTGCACGCGCTCAACTTCGATGCGACCCCCGGCGACTATTACAAGCACGCCAACGACGAGATTCTGGTCATCCTGCAAACCGAGTCTCCCGAAGGGGTCGAGAACGCCGAGGCGATTTACAGTCTGCCCGGAGTCGATGCGATCTTCGTCGGGCCGAATGATCTGACGGCTCAAATGCGCGGTCCTGACGGCATCGACCCGACGGCCGTCGAACTCGAAGCGATGCTGCAACGAGTGCTCGCCGCTGGCAAGAAGACCGGCACGCCGGTCGGCCTGCATGTGCAATCGACAGACGACGTGCAGAAGCGGATCGCCGAAGGCTGGCGATTCATCGCCATCGGCAGCGAACTGCGAATGATGGTTGTGGGCGCTCAAGACATCGTCAACAAGTTGAACCTCAAACAACAGGCGGGCGACTTGGCGAGGTATTGAGGGAGCATTTGCCGCGATCACCGGTTTCATTCATCGCCGTGGACTGGTAACTTGAATGGCGTAATTTCTCGTGAGGACGTGACCATGACTCGAATCGTGCTGGAACCAGAGATTGAATCGCGCCTGTCCGGCTTTCAGGAAGCCGTCGAAGTCTGTAACCACGACGGGCGTTTGATCGGCTATTTTCATCCCGTCCGGTCGTTACGAGACCTGTCTCCGCTTTCCGATGAAGAAGTCAAAAACCTTCGTGGCCAATCGGGCAGCCGACCTTTGCAGGACATTCTCAAGGACTTACAGGCGTCATGAAGTTTACCGTCGTTTGGACACCCAATGCCGAACAGCGGCTCGCTGAGCTTTGGATGGGGCACCCGCAACTCCAACGAGAAATGACGGCGGCGGCGAATGAAATCGACGCTCGACTGCGGCATAACCCAGTTGGCCAAGGCGAGTCCCGCGTTGGCAGCCTGCGTATCATGTTTGTGCCACCGTTCGTGGTCGATTTTGAAGTCGTACTCGATGACCAACGAATTGAAGTGCTCAACGTGGCCCTTCCGAAACAACACCTCGGCTGAGCGATCCGCCGTGCAATGTCTGTCTTGTGACGATCACGAATGGCAAGACCGCATCGTTTACATCCCCTGACCCATCCTCACCGGAAACGCCCACCATGACCGACTCCTTCAGCCAACTCTCCGAAACGAAATCTGCCGGCGCGACCGCCGTGTTCGACAAGCTGCTCGAATCGCTCAAGGCGAGCAAGGACTATCACCGGCTGTTCGATGCCACGCTGATGCGTAAGAAGCACGAGCTGGGCTTGCCGCTGTTGCGGCCGACGTCGCTGGATGACGTGCCGACTGAGCAGCGGGCAGAGTTTGAGAAGACGTATGTTGAGTCGGCTCGTGAGGCCGGACAGTTGTTCCTCGACGCCGGACAGATTGCAAATGCGTGGCTGTACTTTCGGACGATTCGCGAACCGGAGCCGGTCGCGAAAGCTCTGGCCGCGATGCCCTCGCGCCGCGAACCCGGCGACGAGACCGAAGAGTTGATTCAGGTCGCGCTGTTCGATGGAGCGAATCCCTCCAAAGGGGTCGAGTGGATGCTGAAGACTCACGGAACGTGCAGCACGATCACGTCGCTCGAACAGCAGATGGCTCGGCTGCCGGCCGCCGACCGCAAGTGTTGCGCGGCGATCTTGGTCAAGCACCTTTACACCGACCTGACCGAGTCGGTCAGTGCTGACGTGCAGCGGCGAATGGCGCTCGCTCCGCCGGCCGCCTCGCTGCGAGAGGCGATTGCCGGTCGCGATTGGTTGTTCCAAGAAGGGAACTATCACATTGACGTGTCACACTTGAACGCGGTCGTGCGGTTCGCGAGGTTCCTCGACAAGTCGAGTCCTGAGCTGAAGCTGGCAATTGAACTGGCCGATTACGGCTGTCGTCTCGATCCGCAGTTCCAATACCCCGGCGACCCGCCGTTCACGGAGTTCTATCCGGCTCATCGCCACTTCTTCTTCGCGCTCATGGGCGAGAAGGTCGATGAATCCATCGCGTACTTCCGCGAGAAGCTCGCCGCCGAGCCGGACGAACGGGACCAGCAGCTCATCGCGTATGTGCTGGTCGATCTGACCTCGCGGATCGGCCGTTGGGACGACGCGGTGCAGCTCGCCGAGCAACACTTGCTGAGCCTCGAAGACAGCAGTTCGTTCTCATTCTCCGAACTCTGCCGCGACGCCGGCCGCATGGACGTGTTGCAGCGTGTGGCTCAATCGAAGAATGACCTCGTGACGTTCACGGCGGCGCTGCTCTCGTGACGGTGGCGGTCAGGTTCTGATTTCAAATCGCAACTCACAAATCTCAAACCTGAAAGGCCCAAACATGAATGGCCTTGAAGCACTTCAATCCGTGCAATACGTCACATCCAAGGGCAAGCGCTTTGCCGTTGTCGATGCCGACTCGTGGGAGGCCATGATCGAATGGCTTGAAGACGTCGAGGACCGCGATGTCCTGAAGAAGTCGCTTGCCGAACTCGATCAGGCTGGCGGCGATCGCGCGAAGGCCGGTTGGCGAAGCTGGGACGAAGTGCAGGCGGAACTCGAATGAATCCCTACCGAGTCTTTGTTACGGCAACGGCGGTTAAGGAGATCAAATCTCTGCCGGGCAATGTGCGGCAACGAGTTCGACTCGCCGTCGCGGAACTGGCCACTCGGCCCCGTCCATCCAACAGCAAAGAGTTGGATCAGGCTCTGACGCCCCGCGAGACGCGCCGTCAACGAATCGAGAATTGGCGGATCATCTATACCGTTTCGGATGACGAGGCCACGATCGAAGTTTTAGGAATCCGCAAGAGGCCGCCCTACGACTACGCCGACCTCGAACGTCTGCTCGATCAAATCTCGTGACCTATTCCCTTGAGTGCCAATGTCTCATCTCCCACAAAACCGCGTTGCCTGGAATCGTCTCGCGAAAGGGAGTCCGTTCGCGCATGTCGCGACCGACGAAGAGTGCCGAGCACCGTTGGCGACGCTCGATAGCCGTGGGTGGTTGCCGCCGAGCGTGGCGGGACTCGACGTGCTCTGCTTGGCCGGAGCGGGCGGGTGGCAGTCGATTCTGTACGCGGTCGCGGGAGCCAACGTCACGGTCGTCGATCTCAGCCCGGAGATGCTGTGGCTGGATCAGCAAGAGTCGGCCAAGCGGGGACTCACCGTGCGGACGATCGAAGGCTCGATGGACAACATGGCGATGTTGGACGACGCCAGCTTCGACATCGTGCATCAGCCGGTCAGCACCTGCTACGTCCGCGATCTCGCTCAGACGTATCGCGAGATTGCTCGCGTGCTGCGGGACGGCGGACTTTACATCAGTCAGCACAAGCAGCCGACCAGCTTGCAGATTTCGCATCGCGATGAAGAGGACCGGTATGTGATCGGCGTCGAATACTACCGAGACGGGCCGCTGCCGAATGTGTCGGATGATTCGTATCGGGAGCGCGGCGCGGTCGAGTTCCTGCATCGCTGGGAGGATCTCGTCGGTGAGTTGTGCCGCAGTGGATTCGTGCTCGAAGACCTGCGCGAGCCGTTTCGTGCGGATCACAAAGCCTCGCCGGGACACTTCGGGCATCGCGGCCGATTCATACCGCCGTATGTCCGAATGAAGGCTCGCCGAGTCGCACGAGTTGGCGTTGTGGAATCGACTCAACGAATTTGGACACCGAGTTCCTGACGTAGCACAGGCGGCCCGCCTGTGCTGCCAAACGGCAGAGACCTCAGAGGATGATGAGCGTCTGAAAAGGGCCAGTCTGCCTGACGAGCGATTTGGTTGGATGCCGCTCCCCTGGAAGTTGGACGGTCAGTGGGACACACTGGCCGATAAGTGATCTGTCGGTTGAAACAAGATCACGGCTGCCGGCTTTCGGCCGAACGCCGATCGCCGAAAGCCGATTGCCGTTCTACCATTTTTGATGACGATCATTCGCGCATGTCATTGATTCATCCCGCTCTGATTTACGCCGCCGGGTTGGCCGTGATCCCGGTCATTCTGCACTTCTTGTTGCGAGCGAAGCCGAGGAAGTTGCCGTTCCCCGCGCTGCGATTGATTCTGATGCGACGGCGGCAAAACGTGCGGAGGCTGCGGCTGCGGCATGTCTGGCTGATGCTCTTGCGGATGCTGGTCATCATCGGCTTGGTGATCGCGGCGGCGAGACCGTCGCTGCCGGAAGCAAGTTATGAACTCAGCACGCGCGAGATGCTGACGCTGGTTGGTGTGATCACGGCGGCGATCGGGACGTATGCCGGGCTGATGTGGACTTGGCAGAAGAAAAAGCTGTCGGTGCAGACGTTGGCTTATCGTCGGACGCTGTTGCGTGGCGGCTTGGGGACGGCGGTCGCCGCGTTGATCGCGTTGGCGGTGATCCTGCCGTATGTGAATCGTTTGCGAGAGGAGATCTCCGCACCGGCTCCGGCGGTCGGTAGCGACTTGCCGGTGGCGGCGGTGTTCCTGTTCGATACCAGCCTGTCGATGGAGTACACGCAGGAAGGGAAGACGCGGCTCGATCAGGGCAAGGCGATCGCGCTGGGTCACATGGACTCGCTGCCGCCGCGCAGTCGGATCGCGGTCGGCGAATCGAACTCGACGTCGCCGATTTTGTTTCAGGCGGATTTGGTCGGCGCGAAGGCGAAGATTCAGAGTCTCGCACCGCAGCCGGTCTCGCAGCCGTTGAATGAACGATTGCGAGCGGCTTTGACTCTGCAAGAACAGGATCAAGGCCGGACTCTCAACGAACAAGTCTCGGTCGCGCAAGACGCTCGTCGCGACCGATTCATCCGCGAGGTTTACGTCTTCACGGATCTGGCGGCGACCGCTTGGCGGACGAGCGGTGCTCAGCTCTTGAAGGACGAGTTGCAACGTCTGCCGTGGGTCGCGGTGTATGTGATCGACGTCGGCGAGCTGGCTCCGCATGACGTGGGCATCACCGACGTGATGCTGTCTCGTCAGAGTATTTCCGAGGGAAGCTCGCTGACGGTCGAGGCCGCGATCTCGGCGATTGGCGTCGAGGAAGTCGAGAAGACGGTCGAGTTGTCGTTGATCAGCCGCGACGGCAAGCGTATCCCGTCCGGTCAGCAGGCGGTGAAGGTGGGAGGTCAGCAAGGTGCTCGCGTGCAAATCCCCATCGCGAATCTGCAAGGCCCGGTGCAACACGGCGAGCTGCGATTGGTCTCCAGCGATCCGCTGGCCATGAATGACGTCCGCTACTTCACCGTCGAGATCAAGCCGCCGCCGAAAGTGTTGTTGGTCTCGCCGACGCCGAGTGTCGCGGACTTGCTCAGCGAAATGCTGGCGACCGACGACGAACGCAAAGCGAAAAAGTTTCGCTTTCTGTTGGAGGACGTGCGGCCGTCGAAATTGGCCAACATCAGGTTTGGCGATTACTCGGTCGTCGTGCTCAACAGCGTTCCGTCACTGAGCGATTCGACTTGGAAGTCACTGCACAAATTTGTGAGCACCGGAGGTGGCTTGGCGGTGCTGCTCGGCTCGAACGACTTGCAAGAGCCGGGCGGAGTGGACTCCGTCGCCTACAACACGGACGCGGCCAACTCCGTGTTGCCCTGCCGGCTGGGATCGGGACAGCGGTTCTCGCCGCCAGCGTTCCTGGATGCCAAGAATCCCAATCATCCGGTGCTCAAGAAACTCGATGAACTCGGCGGAGTCGGCGTGCTGGGCGAGATGCAGATCAACAAACGCTGGACGGTTGACTTGTTTGATGAAGCCAATGTGCTCATCACCTACTCGAACGCCGCCGCTCAGCCCGCGCTGATCGAACGCCGCATCGGCGGGGGCCGAGTCGCTCTGTGGACCACCGCCGCGGACACACGCGGATGGATCGATCACGTCGAGGCCGCGAACAATTGGGCCTTCGTCGTGTTCGTGGACCAACTGATGCAGTATCTCTCCGGCCGCAGCGAGGCGACATTCAACTATCTCGCGGGCGAGGACGTGTTGGTGCGGGCCGATCAGGAATCCGCGCTGACGAAGTACCTGGTGAGCAAACCCCGAGGCCAACAATTGCCGGGAACGGTTCCGGCCGGTGCCGCTTCGATCGCAATTCACGAGACCGATCAGTTGGGCCACTACGGCGTCTCGTCCGCCGATCCGGTGTCGAAGTTTGCGAGCGGCTTCAGCGTGAATGCCACCTCCGCCGAAAGCGACTTCCGGCGACTGAGCGCCGAGGAACTCACGCAGCTTATCGGCGAGAAGCGATTTTCATTGGCTCGCGACATCGCCACGTTGCAGCGGCATGTGAACACCGGCCGCTTGGGCGAAGAGGTCTATCCGTTGCTGCTGCTGCTCGTATTGATCGTCTTCTGCGGCGAACACTTCGTTGCCAACTGGTTCTATTCGGAAGACCCCGCGACCTCGGCGGCTTGAGTGTGATTTGACCGCAACTTCGTCAACAGGGTTCAAAGTCATGTGTGTCATTCCTTTGACCGGATTCCTTTGACCGGATTTGTTCGCCACATCACGCGGGATCAAAGGAAGCTGGTCAAAGGAATGAAAGACAACCTCAGAACATCGACCGCCTGAAAACATTTCCAAGGAAAAGTCGCGTGGAGCGTCCGCCCTCGCGAACACTTCGGGTGACTTGATTGCGGACTTCCCGCGCTGACTCGCTTGCGATATCTACGCGGTCGGCAAGTCGAAGTCAGACCTTTTGAGGGAGCGAGTTATGTGGACACGGCGTTGGCTGGTTGGCCTGTGGTTGGGCTTGGTGATCGGAGATTTGTCGCTGATTGCGGCTGAGAAAGTCGAACTCGCGGAACCGGAGAGCGACACGCGAATCAAACTGGTGCGGAGTCAGGTGCAGGTCAGCGGTCAGCTCAAGACGGCGGGGGGCGGCGGCAAGACGATCGTTCAAACGCTGAAGGCCGACGCTCAATATCGCTTCTTTGAACGGCGACTCAGCGGAGCTGGCCGTGATGCGGAAACCTTGCGAGCGGCTCGGCTCTATCGCTTTGCCAGCAACGACACGGAGGTCGGGCCAGTGGATGCGCCGGCCGGTGTCGTGCCGAAGAAATCCACGCTCAAGCTGCCGGAAACGCGGCACTTGATTGTCGCTCACGGACGGCGCGAAGGTCCGTCCCTTTACAGCCCGACCGCGACGCTGACTTACGATCAACTCGACCTGCTGCGTATGCCGGGGGAAAGTTTGTCGCTGCTCGGCTTGCTGCCGCGCGAAGCGGTCGCGACCGGCGATTCGTGGAAACCCGAAAGCTGGGCCGTGCAGATGCTGTGCGGCATTGAGGCAATGACCAAGGGGGAAATCACCTGCCAGCTCGCGGAGTCCAACGGGGATTCGGCGCGAGTGACCTTCGTCGGCGGAGGCGAAGGCGCGACGCTCGGTGCAACAACCGCCGTGCGACTGACGGGCGAGTTCACATTTGATCGCCGCGCGAAGTTGATCGCTCGCGCGCGCGTCCAACAAACGGAGACGAGTTCCATCGGCGCGGTCATGCCCGGTCTGGAAGTGACCGCGAATGTCACCCTGGAGCGATCGCTCGCCGACGGAGCGTCTGAAACGAATCTGCTCAACGACAAAGCGGTCGGCGACATCCCGCTCGAACCCGCGCCGGAGATGCAGTTCCTCCGTTTCGAGTCCTGGGGGTTGCGGTTCTATCACGACCGCAATTGGTATCAGTTCCACCAAACCAACGACGTCGCCGTCTTTCGATTGATGGAACAAGGCAGCCTGATCGCGCAAGCCAATGTCTCACCCATCCCGGCCGCCGCTACGGGCAATCACACGTCCGAAGAGCAGTTTCAAACGGACATCCGACAGAGTCTCGGCAAACGAGTGAAAGCGATCACGAAGTCCGAGACGCTCAAACCGCGCAACGCGACCGACCGTCGATTTCTGTTTCGCGTGACCGTGGACGGCGAGGCGGATGGCGTCCCGATGACGTGGTTCTATCACCTCTGCGCCGCACCGACCGGACAGCAGGCTTCCTTCGTTTTCGCGGTCGAGACGAAGAATCTGGAGAAGTTCAACAACCGGGATCTGGGACTAGTCCGCTTGTTGGAGTTCATCCCCGCGCGGCAAGCATCAAAGTAATGCAAACACCGCAGATGGGCATCATTCAGAAATCACTCGCACCGCTCTCGCCAAATCGCATGCAGGATGGTCAACAGATTCCTTGCGAATCGAGGTGCATCGCACAAAGGCGATGCTTGCATTTGAACACGCAAGCCGGCTCGCAGAGCGGTGAGTCGAGACGGATCCAGCGCCAAGTCCACGGCGAGTTCAACGTAATCGTTCAAGTCCTTCACAACCGTCTCGGACAGGCCAACGGTCGTCAAATGGCTGAATGAGTGCCGGCTGGCGAATGTCTCTCCGGGAGCCGTGACAACCGGCACTCCCATCCACAGCGATTCGCACGTCGTTAGCCCGCCGGAGTAGGGAAACGTGTCCAACGCGAAGTCCACTCGATTGTAGGTTTCCAACAGTGTCCGGCGTTGCGAATGTCCCGCAAGTTCGATGCGACCTGCGGATGATAGTGCCGTGCCATCAGCCAATTGTCATGAGCCTCGACGTTGGCAGGCTGGAGTTCCACCGCACGCTGGAAGCAGGCCAACGCCTGATCGACGAAACCCTCCGCTTGGTAGACGCTTCCCAGGTTCACGAGCACCGTGGGAAACTCCGGCTGGAGTTGCAAAGCGCGCTGAAAGCTGCCGACCGCCTCGGAAAGTCGTCCCGCCTTGGTCAGCGCGGTTCCGAGATTGTTCCACGCGGCGACGTATTCGGAACGGCAGTCGATCGCCTGCCGATAACAGGCGATCGCTTCATCGAGATGGCCAATCGCTTGCCACGCAGTCCCTAACCGATTGTGAGTGTCGGCGTCTCTCGGCTTGCCACGCAGCGCACGAAGATAGCAGGGAATCGCTTCCGCATGCCGGCCGAGCGCTTGCCAGATGCGCGCGAGGTCATATTGAATGCCGGACGACTCGGGTTGACACCGCGCCGCCTGTTGCGTGCTGGCCAACGCTTCGTCGAGTCGGCCGAGTCGGTTGAGTAATCGACCCAGGTTCCGCCAACCGTCGGCGTAGTCACATTGAAGTTCAACCGCCCGTCGGTAACAGCGGAGCGCATCGTCCCATTGCCGCAACGCGGAAAACGCGCTGCCGAGATTTCCGTGAAACTCAGGAACTCCTTCATCGAACTCGATCGCACGCTGCACAAGCTCCACTGCTTCACGCGCATCCCCCCGCTGCAACGCGATCAGCCCAATCCCATGCCAAGCCTCCGCCCGATCCGGATCAGCTCGCAACACGTCCCGATACGCCGCTTCCGCCTCGACCCATCGTCCCGCCGCATAAGCCTGCACCGCCGCCGCCAACGTGTTTGTCATCAACGCCATAGCAGTGCCACAACTCCCATCGACGATTTCGTCGAAACCATCTTTCGTTCCCCCGCTCCGCGTGGGAACGCTGCTCTGCCGCTCCGCGGCCTGGGAATCGGTCCGTTTGTGGCGGACGCGCCGATGCGATCAAGACAGGTTCGGAACGCGGAGCGTCGAGACATACGTTCCCGCGCAGAGCGTAGGAACGAGACAATTTCATTTAACCAATTCGGGATCGGCGACTTTCAGCTTTGGTTCGAGCTGACGACAGAGTTCTCTAAAAAAATCATTTGACGCGAGATGCACGACATAGTTGTTTGGCGACGGGTGTGGGTGATCGCCGAATTCAAGAACTCGACTTCCAATCAAAACGAAGTTAAGGCGTTGATTGGACGTGTCCTCAAGGACGAACTTAATAATGCCCATCGCGGCAAATGCGCCCGAACCGCGACGCTGAGCGGCGCGGGACAATTTAAGTTTCTCGGACAGTGTGCGTAACTCCTCAGAATCAGTGAGTGTCACTCTCTTTTGTTCTCCGAACCGTTCTCGCATTCGCAAGTCGCATGTCATACTTTTTGCCGATGCGATCCGACGAATGATGAATTCCGGGTCTGGTGGGACTGGCCGCTGGCAGCAGTAGCCGTACGCGATCAATCCCGCGAGAGTTGTGAAAACAACGGCAATCAAAGTGTATTTGTTGAACATGAGATTCTCTCCGCCGTTTTATGAATTGGGAACAAGAAGGTCGTTTACTACGACCGCAAGGAGCGGAGTCCACATCGAGTGGCCTTGCCCCTTGCGGTCTCAGTCACACGAGAACCGTTGTCACCTCAAGTGTTCGCGGCACCTATCAATCGTCTGTTCCGTCAAACGTCAGCCATGTACCGTTCCCTGCCCAAAAGTCACGATTAAACCAGCGAGTTCCATAACGAACCACGTCGGCCGTCGCTGTGACGTTTGCACCGGTCGCGTCGGCGACGGCGTCACAGTAGGCAGCACTCGAGCCAACATAGCAACCGGCCAATGTGATTGTGCAACTGGACGACAACAGCGGCGCAAGATCGGCCCACATAGCAGCAGTAACAACATCGTCACCGAACTGTTGTCCGCTTCCATCCTCGTAACCGTGGTCAAAATGTAAATCTCATTGATTAGCCCATTGTTTTGAGCATATGTTGTCAACTGGCTCACAAGATCTGCCCATGTATGGGTGCCAATTTGAGTTCCAAAATCGGCTGCATCCGAGAAGTAACTGCTGTCGGCAATGCCTGCGTCGCGCTCGCCGTCATCGTTGTCCCATACAGTCACGACGTCATCGTTTCCAAGCTCCTGATATCCTCCGGCGGGTGCTCCAGCACTGCCTTCGCCGCTTCCTGGTGAACCAGTCTTCTTTGAGATTGACGTGCCCATGTCCTGCATCGAAGAGATAGTGGCTGTTGCCTGAGCGGAATCAATTCCATCGCTGACCTTGTAGACGAATGAGTCCGTACCATCCCAGTCGGAGATGGGGCAATACTCAAACGTGCCGTCTGAATTCAACACGAAGTTATCGGCGTCGCTTGGTCCCGAGACGAGCGTCACCGTCATGCCGTCGCCTTCAAAATCCGAGTCGTTGTCGAGAACATCACCGGGATCCGCTGTTGTGAATTCTTGATCTTCGTCAAGCGAAAAACTGTCATCACTGGCGGAAGGTGCCGTATTCAGCACCTGCAACGCGACCTCGACAGCTTCGCTGACACCACCAACAACACCGTCGTCAACCTCATATGTGAAATCGTCGTCGCCGGCCCAGCCCGCATTCGGAACGTACTTGAAGATACCGTCGAACGGATCGTTGACCGCGAACTACGTGTCGTCAAGTTTCTTCAACGCGCCGTTAGTCGGCAGCGAAAGAATGGTTCCGACCAACGCATCGTCGTCGTCGTCCCAGTCGTTTTCCAGTGCGCCCGCGGAGGCGACCGTCAGTGTTTGATCGTGGGTGGTTGAATAAGAGTCGTCGCTAGCAACAGGAACGCTGTTGAGCACTTGGATGTCGACGGTTGCCGGATCGCTCGTTGCACTCCCGTCATCGGCTTCGTAGGTGAAAGAGTCGGTGCCGGCAAATCCTGCATTAGGGGTGTATGTGAAAGTGCCGTCTGCAGCATTGAAGGTCAACGATCCATTTGTCGGGCCGGACAGGAGCGTCGCGGTTAATGGATCGTCTTCCTCATCCGTGTCGTTACACAAGACTCCGTCAGCGGAACCAGTCACCAATTGCTGGTCGTGCTGGACCGAGTAGTAATCAACCTGGGCTACCGGAGCGGTCAGCAGGAAACGGTCTTCCAGCGATTCGGCCGCAATCATCGGTGCCGGATATCGACGCCTCCGAGAAGACCAAACGGTGGGCGTTCGGTAATGCAGGTTCGGGGTCGCGAATCGCGAGTAGAGCATGAGAACGCTGAGTCAGAGATGACAACCAAGTCTTAAGCAGCATGGCCAGTCCATACAAAACAGGGGTGACGAATCATTGAGAACTGCTGCCTACTAAACCGTATTCCACGCCAGAAAGGCGCAGTGATTTCTCGTAAGGTTTCCGAATTCTCCAAAAGTTTCTCCACAGCCGTTGGAAATCAGAGTGGTGCTGCGGTCTAATCCGGCGACCAAATTCCGTTTTGGAATGAACCGTCATGGACATGCACGACAGTCGTGAGTTCCTGGAGCGTCTGGAGCAGGCCGATCCTCTGGCCATCTCGGTAGTGCTGGAACATTTCCGGCCGAGTCTGGTCCGAATTGCCGGTCGCAAACTCCCCCACTGGGTTCGGGGCCGCGTCGATCCGGAGGACATTGCACAGATAGCCGAGCGGGACTTCGTCCTGGGAGTGCGAGCCGGGAAGTTTCACTTTCCAGAGTTGGTCACCGTGAAACGTCTGCTGATCAAGATCTGCTTGGACGTTATGCACGACCAGATCAGAGAACACCGTGCATCCCGCCGCGACGTGGCCCGCGACGTGCCGTTGGAGCCGCCCGCGAGGGAACTGGCCCAGCACGATGATCCGTTGCAGCTCGCTACGGCCACGGACCTGCGGGAGAATCTGTTGCGAGGCTGTTCTCCCCGCGATCGACGGATCGTCGAGTCTCGATCCCAGGGCTACACCATTTCGGAGATTGCTCTTCTGGCCAAGCGCTCCGAACGCTTGGTCAACCAAGTTCTGGCAGTCGTGCGACTGCGGCTCACAGATTAAGCCAGCCATCGCGGCTAGCCTGGATTATTCACGGCATTCTCATGCAGGACGCAGCCTGCCGCATGTAACCCGAAGCGTCAGCGAGGGAGAACGGTGACCGCTCCCTCGCTGACGCTTCGGGTTACATGGTGGCCATGAATAATCCGGGCTAGGTCGTCGGGGCACTTGATCAGTCTTTGGATTCGGTCGCTTCCGCCACAGTCTCGCGGCGAGTCTCTTCGGTGGCCATGCGGTGTTCATAAAGCGGGCCGGCGATGCGGATCGGGCGGATGTCGAGGTGAATGTCGAGAACCGTGTAGTCCTCGCCGCCGTAGTCCTCGGTGTACCAGCCCTTGCTGTCCGGGCCGCGATAAAACCGGAACTCGAATCCATCGGAAGGCTCATGCCGGGAGTCGAGTCCACTGAACGCCAAGCCGATCGCTTCGGACTCTTTGTTGTCGATCAGCCGGCCGAGCAAATCGGCGACCGCCGCGTTGCCCAGGATGTCGGTGTAAAACATCCGGTGATCGAAGTAGGGCTTGAAGTCTTTGGCGTTCGGGTCGAGCTTGATGTCGTCGCGTTTTTCATCTGCCGGTGTGACTTCTCGCGTCCGCAAGTTGATCGAGTCGCCTCGGTCGAGGTAGCTCATTTTGACATTCTTGAGGCTGAATTCATCCATCTTGGAGTCCGGCTTGGCCTGCGAAAGGTCCATGATGAGGACTCCCTTGTAGCCGATCACTGTCGCTTCGACTCCCCGTTTGACGACCAAGGCGGTGTTCTCGTCCACGCCGATGCCGAACGGAATCTTCTGCGAGTGCATCGCCACCAACGCCCGCGCGAAGCGGCCACGAACTAGGCAGTGCTGCTCGACAAACCAGTCCTTGTCCAGAAAGCCCAGGCCGTCGTCGATCTCGTTTCCCATCGTGACGCCGTGCCGCAGTACCTGTAGCGGCGGCGGAGCATCCCGGAACATCACTTGGCTCATGATCGCCGCACCGGCACTGGTCCCCGCGATGACCCCTCCGCGGCGGTACACGTCCCAAATCGCTTGGAGCATGGGGGTCTGCTTGCGGTTGTCGTCCAACAGAGCATCCACAATTCGGCCTTGAGCACCGCCAATAAAATAGATGCCAGTGGCCGAACGGACGCGCTCGACCAATTCGGGATCGAAGACCGCTTTCTGAATGTCACGATCGACTTCGCTCCAGGCCACGGGAACGACGAAGGCATCGGCTCCGGCGCGGTTCAGAGTCTGCACCAGCTTGGCACACGACTTAATCGGTTGACCGCTGGCCGCCGTGGGAAAGACGGCGATCTTCGCACCGTCGCCGCCGGCCAATTCCACGATCGTGTCCCACAACTCCCGATCCCGAAACCGCTCCGACCCGCCGATGATCACCAGCGATCCTTTCGGAGCATCCGCGTCCTCCGCCAATTTTGGCGAGGGTTCAACGACCGGCGAATCCGCCGCCTGAACCACAGAAATACCGAGCGTGAGACAACACAACCAAATCAATGCAAGTTTCACAGCCTCATCCTTTCGAGGGGAGCTTCACCCGACGCACACCTACCTCGTGAGCGTGAGGGGACGTCGCGGGAGTGCTCCACGGACCACGTCCTTGCGGTTCGGACGAGCCTTCGGAAGACTCGCCAAGAGAGATGTACTTCCGCGTTCCAACTCCGTCAATCGGTTTCACCACGCTCCGGCAATCCTTGCAGAACTCTAACGAAGAGAGCATCGGACGATTCGATTGTGAGCGGTCGTTCCACATATTTTGGGAGAACGCTGTCTCAGACGAGTGGTGCGTCTGCTGCGGATCGACGATCGTCTGTGGCCACTCCACAACCGACTGTTGCCACGTTATTCCGGCACCAGTAGACTCCCGCCCCTTCGGTGCTCACCAGATTTCCGTATCTCATTGGCTTTATGATTTCGAGGATTGTGCAACATGGCTCATAAGAAGGGGCAAGGCTCCAGTCGCAACGGACGTGACTCCAATTCGCAGCGGCTTGGCATCAAGAAGTTCGGCGGCCAGAGCGTGATTGCCGGCAACATCCTGGTGCGGCAGTGCGGCACCAAGTGGCATCCCGGCAAAAACGTCGGACTGGGCCGCGACTACACGATTTTTTCGCTGGTCGACGGCACGGTCTTCTTTGACCAAGAAGGTCGCCGGATCAATGTTCGAGTACCAGAGCCGGTTCAGGCTTAGCGGCCGCCGAAACCAGGGAACAAGCAAGGCGGGAATCATCCCGCCTTTTTTGTTGTTCGTGGGTTTGCGCTTGCCGAATGCCAATGAAAACGGTGAGCTATGGCGAACCGCGTCAGAGACATCGCCCATGCTGACGCTTCGGGTTACCTGTCTGTTGCCGTTCGCTTGAGGAGGTTCCCCATGTCCGCAAAATTGTCTTGGGGCCATGCGCCGCTCGGCCGCCGCACCGCTCTGCAAGCGGGTGCCGTCGGACTATTGGGGTTGGGAACGAATCATCTGGACGCATTGCGAACGGCCGCCGCTCCGGGTCATGCGGCGATCGGAACGGCAAAGTCGGCGATCTATATTTTTCTTTCTGGCGGCCTTGCGCAACAGGACAGCTTCGATTTGAAGCCCGATGCGCCGGACAACATCCGTGGTGAGTTCCAGTCGATCCCGACTCGCACTCCCGGACTCCAGATTTGCGAGCATCTGCCGCAGATCGCGCAACGGAGTCACCAGTGGTCGCTGTGCCGATCGCTGACGCATCCGTCAAATGATCATTCGCTGGGCCATCACATCATGCTGACCGGACGGACGGAGACTCCGCCGGGCTTCAGTCCCAATCAGCCGGGACCGCTCGATTGGCCGTCCATCGCGTCCATCGGCGGAGCGATGACTCGGTCTCGCAACAATCTGCCGCCCGCCGTCGTGTTGCCAGATCGCTTGATGCATTACTCCAAGCGAGTTCTCCCCGGCCAGTTCGCCGGAAGCATGGGGCGTCGGCGCGATCCGTGGTTCATCGAACTGTCACCGTTCAGTTCGCTGGGTTACGGAGCGTATCCCGAATACGAATTCGATCATCAAGAGCGTCCCAACATGCCACGTCGGAGCAAGTTTGAAGCTCCGAATCTCTCGCTGCCGGAGGGAGTCAGCTTCGGCCGCATGGATCGGCGTTTGGATTTGGTTCGATTGATCGACGAGCAGCGGATCGAACTCGATCGAGCCGGCTCGACCGGAGTGTTCGATCGCAATCGCCAGACGGTGCTGTCGCTGCTGACTGACCCCAAGGTGCGACAAGCCTTTGATGTCACGAAAGCGCTGGATGCCGACCAGGATCGTTATGGTCGCAATTCGTTCGGCTGGTCGCTGTTGATGGCCAAGCGGCTGGTCGAAGTCGGAGTGAATCTGATCCAAGTGAATCTCGGTAACAATGAAACGTGGGACACGCACGGCGAAGCATTCCCACATTTGAAGGATCACCTCTTTCCGCCGACCGATAAGGCGTTGTCCGCTCTGTTGGATGATCTGTCACAAAGCGGATTGCTCGACAGTACGCTGATCGTGATGGCAGGCGAGTTCGGCCGCACTCCGAAGGTCACGCACCTGCCGCAGTACTACAAGTTGCCCGGCCGCGATCACTGGGGCGCGGTGCAAACCGTCTTCTTCGCCGGTGGCGGCGTGAAGGGGGGCCGAGTGATCGGCTCGTCCGACAAGATCGGCGGCTATCCCGCGACCGATCCGCAGCGCCCCGAAAACATGGCCGCGACGATTTACTCGGCGCTTGGTATCCCCGACACCGCCGCTTGGCATGACGACCTCGACCGCCCGCATCACATCTATCACGCCGAACCGATCCGCGGACTCATGTGAGCGTGCCATGACCGACTTTTCGCAATTGCCGCATCTGAATCCTGTGGCTCCTCTTTGCGAAGAGCCGTGGTTGCGATGTCCTTCGCGTGACACCTTGAACCGGTTCGGTCTCGTCGTCGTGAGCTGGGTCAACGTCTTGTTGCTTTCACTGTGTGAGCTTCAACACGCGCTCCCAAGGAAACTTTGATGAGTACGTTGATGTCGCGGGTCTATGCCATTGCCACGATGGATACGAAGGGAACGGAGATCGCCTTCGTCGCGGACCTGATCCGCGCGTGCGGAGTAGAAGTCGTGACCGTCGATGTTGGGACGAAGTCACCCGCCGTCGTGGCTCCCGACATCTCGCGCGAGCAAGTCGTGGCCGGTTGCTCGACTGAGAATCCGCTCACGAAGACCGACCGAGGCGAAGCGGTCACGGTGATGTCTGCGGCGCTGGTCGAGTTCTTGAAGGGCGAGTACTCGGAGGGACGACTTGCGGGAGTCATCGGCATTGGTGGTGGTGGCGGGACAGCGTTGATCACTCCGGCTCTGCGAGCGTTGCCGGTCGGTGTGCCGAAGGTGATGGTCAGCACGATGGCCAGTGGCAATGTCGGGCCGTATGTCGATTGCTCCGATCTGTCGATGATGTATTCGGTGGTCGATGTGGCGGGGATCAATTCGGTTTCTCGTCGAGTGCTGGCGAACGCCGCTCACGCGATTGCCGGCATGGTGCGGCACACGCTGCCAAGCACTGTCGAGAAGCCGACGCTGGGGATGACGATGTTCGGCGTGACGACTCCGTGCGTGGAGGCCGTGCGGAAATCGTTGGAGGCGCGAGGCTACGACTGTCTGGTGTTTCACGCGACGGGATCGGGGGACCGGGCGATGGAGAATCTGGTTCGCAGCGGTCTGATTCTGGGAGTCATTGACGTCACAACCACCGCCGTCGCTGACGAGGTTGTCGGGGGCGTCCTGCCGTGCGGGCCGCAGCGCTTCGACGCGATCCTCGCCGCGCGGGTGCCGTATGTGCTGAGTGTCGGCGCGCTCGACATGGTGAATTTCGGAGGCCGGGAAACCGTGCCGTCCAAGTTCCAGGATCGCAAGCTGCACGTTCACAACGCACAAGTCACTTTGATGCGGACGACAGTGGAAGAGAATCGCCAGTTCGCACGTTGGATTGCCAACAAACTCAATCGCTCGACGGCTCCGCTGACGTTGCTGATTCCAGAGCGCGGTCTCTCGGCCATCGATGCGCCGGGGCACCCGTTTCACGATCCCGTTGCGGACACGGCTCTGTTTGAGGAACTGGAACGCTCGGTTGAACAGACGGAGCAACGCCGGATCAAGCGCCTGCCTCTGCACATCAACGATGCCGAGTTCGCGGCCGCACTGGTGAGCGAGTTTTTGTCCGCCTGCCCGTAGCCTGACTCTCCGAGTCGGGCGTTCTCTCGCGCGACTTCCGACTCGGAGAGCCAGGCTTCGGACTTCTCGAACCGCCTCTCACGGGTCCATCCGCAGTTCATCCGTCGGAACGATTTTCACGCGATGCGTGGGACGCGGCGAGCGATAGTACTCAAAGAGTGTTGAATAGGGCGTATCCAGCGGGTTGTGCAGGAACACTCCTTCGGTGCCCCATTTGCTTTCGATCAGAATCGTGCCGTCGTTGAGCACACCACGAACCACTCCGGAATGCACAATGTTTCGGTCGTAGTCCCGATAGATGATGACATCGCCGGAGATGGGTTCGTTCACGACTTCGTAGCCGTTGTCGTCCAAAATCTGCTGCACCGCTTCGTTGGAAATTAAGTACTGCCCATCCAGAAACACCCAGCCGTGGCAGTTCGCCAGCGAATCGGCGGGACCGCGTTGAATGACCGTGCCGTTGAACTCCACGGCGTAACCGTCACTCGGTATTTCGGGTTCCTCCGAACCGGACTCGACTTGATCCAGACGGTAGACCTTGATGGGATGGTTCCCATCGGTGAGCGCCACGAACTCGTGGACCTGGCTCCGCGGTCCCGGCGTGGAAACCAGCAGGAAAGGCCTTTTGGCAGATGGTTCGATGTGCTTGTAAAACTGATGCGACGACCAAACCATCAGCCCCATTGATGAGGCCACCAAGAACCAAGCCGAGGGCCGACGACAAAACCGCTCCCACGGTGTTCGAGCGTGTTTCAAGTGCAACCAAGTCAGCCACACGGTGGTCGCGAAGACCGCCACGGTGCCGAGCAGGCGATAGCGCGTCCCCAGTTCGCGATGGGCGAAGTTCAAGCCGTCAATCGCGAACAGGCAAAGCATGAGCACAGCGGCGAACGCCGTCACACGACTGCACGGCAAGAATCGCTCGGCCTTACCAAACACGAATCGCAAGGCGTAACCGACAGTCACGCACAGGCTGAAGGCAAACGCCATCAGCCAATAAGTGTAAGAGACCTCAAACAGTTCTTTGGGCAGATTCATCGGGCCAAGCGATCCAAGGCGAAAGATCGAACAACTTTCGGAGCAGACGAATCAGGTCAACCAGCTTTCGGTTGGTCCTGCGGAGTGACACCAAGCACGATGTCGAACCGAGCGGTCAGTTCGCGCAGCTTGGAATCGGGGATCGGAGCGAACTCCACCAGCACCGACTCGCGCGCCTTGTCGTCGCGGATGCTTCGCAAGATTCCATCCTTGGAATTCCCCGGATGCCCCTTCACATAACACTGCGTAATGAATTTCTCCTGACCGGGAACCTTGATCGCGAAGTGAATGTGCGGCGTGCGACCGGGATACGACACCGGCTTAATCGTGCGGAACCCGTATTCTCCGGCGCGCCCCGTCACGAATCGGCCAAAGCCCTGAAAGTTGCGGTCGCGCTGCTCTGCGTTTCCAGACTGCGAATGCAAGTAAGCTCCGTTGTTGTCGCACTGCCAGATTTCGACCACCGCATTGCGAATCGGATGGCCATGCGCGTCGAGAATGCGGCCAGACAGATGCGTGATCTCGCCGACGGCCGGGGTGAGCGTGTCATTAATGACCAGCAAATCATTGTCGGTGTCGAGCGGCAGCTTATCGGGATAGAACGGCCCCTCCGTCTGCTTCGGCGTGCGTGTCAGTTCCTCGGCAAATGCGCCGGGCACACTCCAAACGGTAGCCCCAACTGCGAGACCGCTCAAAAAACGACGGCGAGTGAATGGCGTCACCATGTGGGAACATTCTTCTCAGAGATGAAGGGCAGATCCTCGTCCGGTGGACAAGAATGAGAGATCGGGCAGCCGCTGACTAGTGCCGCAACCGTAAATTAATCAATCATCATGGACCAATCTTGTCTGTCTTTCATCCGCAGTTCGCCTTGCCATCCGCAGGCAGTCGTATTCCGATGACTTCTTGCGGATGGCAAGGTCGAGTTGGAGAACTCGTCTGTGCAAGGCATCGATTCAAATTCAAGACTTCCAAGTTGAGCGGGATGAGTCCCGCCTTTACTCCGCAGTCTCGTTTGAAAACTTTGCTCGCCCGACTTCGCGCTCAAACAACCGACGACACCACGTTCGCTGATGCTCAGGATGCGATCGCCAGCAAGCACAGGCAATGGCACATAGCTGCTGAGTGACTTTTTCCACAGAACATGCAACTGGCTGGCATCATCGCGGCCACCAGCTTTCACCGCGACCGCGCTGCCGGAACGTCCGACGACGGCATACGCGATCCCGTCGCGTGCCACGGGGCTACCGCAAATCGTTTCGTCTTGAATCCTCGGCGAGAACTCCAAGAAGTCGCCGTTGTCGGGATCAAAACCCCACAGCTCATACGGGGCATTCAATACTAGTTCGGTCTCCCCATTCGGAACGTCGACCTACACCGGAGTTGCCCACGAACTGTGGATGCTGGCCGCATCGGATCCCAATCGCCGCGTTTTCTTGATCCAACGTGTCGTGACGACGGCAAACTGCGTTACTTCCAAAGCACGTCCGCGGCCTGACGGCGTCCGGCTCGCCGTGAAGTCATCGTGGTGCGTGACGAAAGCTGATTCGGCGATGGAGACGATTAGTCGCCGTTGAGCACGCTCAAGTGCAAGGCGACGCAATCGGCGAGTGCGGTGACGTTGTAGCCCCCTTCGAGCAGGCTCACGACTTTGCCGCCGCAATGTTCCTTCGCCACGCCGAGCACCAGTTTGCTGAGCGTTGCGAAGTCTTCCGTCTCCAGGCCGAGCGAACCGATCGGGTCTTGAGCGTGCGCATCGAAGCCGGCGCTGATCAGGACCAACTCTGGCCGACAGCGCTTGGCCGCATCAATCAGCATCGTCTCGAACCGCGCGAGGTATTCGCGCCGAGCCGTGCCGAACTTCACCGGCAAGTTGAAGATCGCTCCCAAGCCTTTGCCTTTGCCGGTTTCGTCCGCGTCGCCGGTGCCCGGATAAAACGGCGAGCGATGCGCCGAGAAAAAGTGAACGTCGCCGTCCTCAAAGAAGATGTCTTGCGTGCCGTTGCCGTGATGCACGTCCCAATCCACGATCAACACTCGCCGCAAGCCGTGAGCGACTTGGGCCTGCCGAGCGGCAATCGCCACGTTATTGAACAGACAGAATCCCATTGGCCGATCGGCGAGCGCGTGATGTCCCGGCGGTCGGATCAAGCAGAGTGCGCGGCGCTGCTTGGCATCGGCTTCCAGCACTTGATCGACCGCGGCACAAGCCGTGCCCGCCGCACGCTCGGCCACGTCAAAGGACCGCTGGCTGCAAACCGTGTCGGCCTCGATGCGTCCCCCTCCGCCTTGGCAAAAGCGTTCGACACGAGCAATGTGCTCGGCCGAATGAACGCGCTGCAACTGCTCGCGCGAAGCCGCCACGATCTTGCCGGGGACACAGGACTGATCCAGTTTGAGTGCGGTCAGCTTGGCGATGATGCTCCGCAACCGCTCAGATTTTTCTGGATGCTGACCACCAGTGTCGTGTTCGAGAAAGAGTGGGTCTGTGAAGAGCAGAGTCATAGCGGCCTCGGAGTTGTTGGAATGAATAAGGGATTGTGCCAATCTTTTCTTGAGTATTTATTGGCATCAGAACGAGTGACCTGAGAGGAATCGCGATCGTCTCTGGGCACACGGAGAGCGTTGGTTTTTAACCTGAGAGGCTCGACCGTATGTGGACAGAACCGATCTTATGGTGTGAAGGGGAGAGTGAGCCAGGGACGCTCGATTCTGGAGTGGCTTCAACCTTTTGCCTGGGATGTCTCGTCCAGCGGACGAGCACCGAATTGGCGACATCGAAGATTCGATCCAGTCGAGAAGTCAGGTGCCTCGAAACTCCGGATGGCGTTTGACACGCGCAGGCATGGCGGAAGGTCACCGGACTGGCAAGAACTCTCCACGTCACAGCATCGCGTGGATGAGGATGGTTTCTTTCAGGGGTCAGGGGCCTCGGGAAAATCGGCTCGGCGGACAGGACCGTCCTGTTACGAGCATGCTTTCAGGTCTGAATTGCAGAACTCGTCAACGCCGAGCGTTTGGACTTCCGGGCTCGGCTGGCTGCGGGAGCCGAGGGGCTCGTCTCCCGAGTTTGGGGCGCGACCATGCTGTTCGAAGCACATTGGACATCGGAGCCATGCCTTTTCTTGAGTTGTTATTGGCATCAGAACGAGTGATTTGAGCGGAATCGCGATCATCTCCGGGTACACGGTCAGCGTCGTTGTTTTTGAAACCCTCAGAAGCCCGGCCGTATGTGAACAGAAGCGATCTGTTGGTGCGAAGGTGAGAGCAAACCAGGGAGGGTGAGGCAAAGGTGTCAGGAATGAATGGCACTGCCGCTAGCGCCGGATGGACTTATGGCATTTATGAAATGATGGCATATTCCCACGCCGCAATGCGGGCCGAGGCGGATGTCGAGGGCGACCGAATGTTGCCGAGGCGTGCGACTCATACCGCATTCGAGTGGAACTGCGGCGCTGGATGTTTGGCGTTCGGCGCACACCGGTAGGACGCACGCGCGAGAGCATGTGCTGGGCTGTGACGTTGGCTGTGATCTTGAGGGCGGAGTGAGACGTTGGGCTT
>JBJXEX010000068.1:0-10866 GCA_046156195.1 Planctomycetaceae bacterium
CCCACCTTCTCCGCCACAGTCCGACTTGATGCCGCTCTAATCCGACCACGCCGGCAATGGAACTCATTCCATTGCCCTCGAACGCCAAGCAAATGATCTTGGCCCGCTGACTCATGAACTGCGGCACCGACCGCGACTGGCTGATTTCTGTCAAAATCACCAGTTGCCTTTCCGACAAATGTATTTTGCAGCCTTCCCTGGCATCGCGTCACCTCCTTCAGGGAATGAAGTGGGTGTCATCACATAAAGTCCGACTTTCATGGAAGGCCAACTACGATTTGAGGCACTAGATTCGTTTCGTGATTTCGCCGTGGCACGACAACTTTGAAACTGTTCTCGTGACGGTACCACGCTGCTAGAGTCCGCCGCTCGTTCATGCGAGGCGTGGTTCAGTGAGGCACTTCAACGGAGGATGGCGTCATGAGGATGAGGCGTTGCAAATTGAAAATTGCAAATTGCAAATTGCAAATTGGCGTGGTGGTGGCGTTGTTCTTGATGAGCACACTGGCTCGCGCGGCGGATGCTCCGCCGAAGTTGGTCACGTCGATTGAGGGGATCACCGAGTATCGCCTCGACAACGGATGCAAAGTGCTGCTCTTCCCGGATGCGTCGAAGCCGACCGTGACGGTCAACTTGACACTCTTTGTCGGCTCGCGGCATGAAGGCTACGGCGAAGCGGGGATGGCTCACCTGCTCGAACACATGGTCTTCAAAGGGACGCCGACGTGGGCCGATATCCCGAAGGCGCTCAAGGATCGTGGAGCCGTCTACAACGGCACGACGTGGCTCGACCGCACCAACTACTTCGAGACGCTGCCGGCCAGCAACGACAACCTCGAATTCGCGATCAAGTTGGAAGCCGACCGGATGCTCAACAGCTTCATCAAGGCGGAAGATCTCGCGTCGGAGATGACGGTCGTTCGCAACGAATTCGAGCGTGGCGAAAACAGTCCTCAGAACGTGTTGATGGAGCGGATGTTTTCCGCCTCGTTCGAGTGGCACAACTACGGCAAATCGACGATCGGCAACCGCGCTGACATCGAGCGTGTTCCCGTCGAGAATCTGCGGCGCTTCTACAAGAAGTATTATCAGCCCGACAACGCGATGTTGGTTGTCGCCGGGCAGTTCGAGCCGGAGACCGCGCTCAAGCTGGCGATGAAACACTTCGGCTCGATGCCCAAGCCCGAACGGAAGCTCGAAAACACTTACACGGAAGAGCCGGCTCAAGATGGCGAGCGAATCGTGATGCTGCGGCGTGTGGGCGATGTCGCGGTTGTCGGCGGCGTCTATCACATCCCGTCCGGCCCGCACCCGGAGTTCGCGGCGATCGACGTGCTTGAATCTATTCTCACTCAGGCTCCCGCCGGGAAGTTGTACAAGGCTCTGGTCGAGACGAAGAAAGCGGCCAGCGTCTCCGGTGGTGCGTTCGCCCTGCACGATCCCGGCGTGCTGCTGCTGATGGCCGAGGTCTCGAAGGGAAACGACCCGCAAGTCGTGCTCGAAGCGATGCACGATGAGATCGACAAAGTCGTGGCCAACGGCGTCAGCGAAGAGGACGTCGAACGCGCCAAGCAAAAGTTGCTCAAGCAGCGCGAACTGCAAGCGGCGGACACGTCGGATCTCGCGGTGCAATTGTCCGAGTGGGCCGCTCAAGGTGATTGGCGGCTGTATTTCCTCTATCGCGATCGGTTGGAGCAAGTCACGAAGGCGGACGTGCAAAAGGTCGCGAAGGCTTATCTGCGATCGAACAACCGCACGGTCGGCATGTACTTGCCGACGAAGACCGCGGAACGCATCAGCGTCCCGGCGACCCCCGAACTGACCGAGATGATCGGCGACTACAAAGGTCGCGAGGACATCGCGGCGGGCGAAGCGTTTGATGTCGATCCGTTGAAGATCGACGCGCGCACTCAGCGAGTCGTGTTGCCCAGCGGCTTGAAGGCAGCCTTCCTGCCCAAGAAGAATCGCGGCGAGGCGGTCACGCTGCGGCTGACGCTCCGATTCGGCAGTGAAGAGTCGCTCACCGGCAAAGCCAAGGCGGCGGAACTGCTGCCGAAGCTAATGGCTCGCGGCACGAAGAAACTCTCGCGGCAAGAACTGACCGACGCGCTCAGCAAAGTCGGCACGCTGCATGTCTTCTCGATGTTGCGTCAGCCGGGCGTCGCCACGTTCATGCTCACGACGAAGAAGAAAGATCTGCCCGCGGCGCTCGACCTGCTGCGACAAGTGTTGCGCGAACCGTTGCTCGCCGAGAAAGAATTCGAGACGCTCAAATCCGCACAGCTCGCGGGACTCGAAAAGCAAAAGAGCGACCCGAATGCCTTGGCCAGTAACGCGGTCTCGAAGCAGCTCAATCCGTATGCCGGCAGCGATCCCCGTTATGTCCCGTCGCCGACCGAAGAGGTCGAGATGCTGCAAGGGACAACGCTGGCCACGATCCGCGAGTTGTATGAATCCTCCTTCGGCGGCAAAGCGGGCGAACTGACGCTGGTCGGCGACTTCGATTCCGACACGATTCGGCCGCTAGTCGCCAAGATGTTCGACGGCTGGCAGCAGAAGGAGCCGTATCGTCGCATCGTGCGGCTCAGCGATGTCAAAGTGAAAGGGAACACGCAGACGATCGCGACTCCCGACAAAGCCAGCGCGATGTACTTCGCCGGCCTGGTCTTCCCGATGAAGGACGATCATCCCGACTTCGCCGCGTTGAACATCGGCAACTTCATTCTCGGCCACGGCTCGCTGTCGTCACGACTGGGCAACCGAGTTCGCGAGAAAGATGGCTTGAGCTACGGTGTCAGCAGCGGCCTGCAAGTTCCTGCCGTCGACGATCGGACGCTGTTTTACATGTATGCCATCTGCAACCCGGAAAACATGCCGAAGGTCGAGAAGGCCATCCGCGAAGAGTTGGAGTTGCTGCTCAAAGAGGGCATCACAGCCGAGGAACTCGACGCGGCCAAGCAAGGCTTTCTGCAAGGGGAACAAGTCGGCCGCACGGAGGACGCGCAGCTCGCCGCGATCATCGAAGAGTCTTTGGACGCGAATCGGACGCTGAAGTATCAAGCCGATCTGGAAGCCCGCGTCCTGAAGCTCACCGCGGACGACGTCGTCAAAGCCTGCCGCAAGTATCTCGATCCGAAAAAGCTGGTGATCGTCGAAGCGGGTGACTTTCGGAAGAAAGAGGCGGCGGGGGACGACAAGTAGAAAACTGGGGCTTCACCAGCATCGGTGGGTCATCCATTACAAGGAATGGATTTTGGGCTCGTCGTCCGCAAACGACAGGAAGATTTGAGACAGGAAGATTTAAGACAAGAAGATTGAGGACAAGAAGATGAAAGCAATTTGAGAATCAGAACTTCCCGCCCTTTGTCCCAAATCTTCCTGTCCCAAATCTTCCTGTGTCTAATCTTCCTGTCGAATCTGCGTTCGTGAGCGTTTCGTCCTTTCCCTTCGAAGCGATTGTCACCCACTGATTCTGGCGACGAGTTTTTTCTGCTCCGATTTTCTGCCCCGTTGTTCTGTCAGTCCCATGAAGCCAGTCGGTTGTGTTGTCGGTTTCGGCGAGCAGTGCCAGATTTTTCGCCCTCGATTTTCCGCCAGCCATTGCGGTTCATTTTCTCACCGATAGATTTCGCCGCGTGGTCGGTGGGTTGCCCAAGCCTTGTTGGTGAGCTGCTTTGACGGCGGCTCAACAACGCTGCGGGGATACCCCGCAGTTGTTTGCTTGTGTTGATTTCGTTGCCGTGGTGTAACGCGCGAAGTTCGTTCGTCGCGTCACACCACGCTACTGGACCCGTTGAGCAACCCGCCGACCATGTTTGAATTCAGAGGCGATCGGACTTCTCTGTGACTCGATCCGGATGAACTTTCTTGCCCGTATTTTGAAATGGTTGTTTGGCAGTCGCCGATCGGGTGGTGCAGCGCCTGAGCGGCCGCCATCGACAAATGGCAAGCGCCATATTCGGTTGATGAGTCGTCGCCGCCAAAAGCCATCTTTGGTCGAGCGGCCACATCCGCCAGCGGTGACGACCAAGACGTCTCCGTATTTGTTCTCAACTTACTTCACCGACGGTCGAAGGTTTCTGGACCTCAGTCTCGACGGTGATGACTCGCTGTTGGCGAACTATCAACTGCCGATCTTTCACACGCCGCAAGAGTTGGCCGATTGGTTGGGGATTCGAGTCGGCAAACTGGCGTGGCTCGTGCATCGCACGACCTCGGATCGGCGGCCAGCGGATGAGCGGCGATCACATTACGTTTATCGCTGGGCCAAGAAGAGGTCGGCGAGTTTAGTCGCCAGTTCGCCCGGCACTCGCCCGGTGCAGACGCAGTGGCGGTTGATTGAGGCTCCGAAGCAGACGCTCAAGACGGCGCAGCGGAAGATTCTCAGCGAGATCCTCGAAAAGATTCCGGCGCATCAGGCGGCGCATGGGTTCGTGCGCGGAAGGTCGATCCTCTCGAATGCTCGGCCGCATGTCGGGCAGTCGGTGGTCATCAAGCTCGACTTGCAGAACTTCTATGCGAACGTGACGTACAGCCGAGTCGTCGCGATCTTCCGTTCGATGGGCTACTGCCGCGAGGCGGCGATCTGGTTGGGGCGACTGACGACGTCGGCCGCCCCGTGGTCGCTGGCCGTGCCCGAGGGGGATGAGGATCTCAAGTCGTTGTATGTTCGTCGGCACTTGCCGCAGGGAGCACCGACGTCGCCCGCGCTCGCCAACTTGTCGGCGTTCGGATTGGACGTGCGGCTGTCGGGGCTGTTGAAGAAGTTCGGTGGGAATTACACGCGGTATGCCGATGACCTCACGCTGTCGGGATCGGGCGATTTCCGATACGCGCTCCGTTGCGTGATTCCATTGACCGAGCAGATCGTTCGCTCGGAACGCTTTCGCTTGAATCATCGCAAACGGAAGGTCATTCGGCGCGGACATCGGCAGGTGGTGACGGGAGTCGTCGTCAACGCGAAGCCGAACATCCGGCGCGACGAGTTCGACCGGCTGAAATCGATCCTCCACAATTGCGTGAAGCATGGCCCATCAACTCAGAATCGAGAAAGTGTGTCGGACTTCGCGGCTCATCTGCGCGGACGAATCGCGTTTGTGAGACAGCTCAATCCCGCGCGAGCCGAGAAGCTGAGTCGTTTGTTCGAGCGGATCGACTGGCGGCGGTGAAAAAGATTTTTGATTTTTGATTTTTGATTGGAAGGCATCCACTCAATCACAAATCAAAAATCAAAAATCAAAAATCAAAAATCAAAAATCAAAAATCGAAAATCCCCCAAAGGTGCTCCGTGGGTCATCTCATTCATTGGCTGTTCAACTTACCTGTGCTGCGGCAGCTCACGAAGCCGGTTGCGCGGTTCTTGTTGAAGCTGATTGCGATCCCCATTTTCAAGTTTCTCTTGAAGTATTTGCTGCGGATCGAGGTCATCAGCGCGGAGCTTGAGAAAGACCTGTCTCAATGGTTTCGGGCATCGGTGCTGTTGTTGTTCGCCACTTACAACATGGAGAAGCTGCTCTTCCTGTCGGAGTTGGATCCTCGCAAATTTGACGACGTGATTGTGTTTGGATTGCGACTGTTCCTCGCGATCGGCTGTATTGAAGGGATGCCGGACCAAGAGTTGTTTCGATTCATTCACCCCGGCCCGCCGAAGCTGAAGTCGAAGGGGATTCGGGCCATCTGCCGCGAGGTGATTCAAAACTGGCGGGCGTGGTTGTGGGGCGTGTTCTGCATTCATCTGAGCCGCTCGTCACCGGTCTTCGCGATCGTCACCGTCTTCAAGCTGGGGACACCGGGTTGGGTCTGTTATGGCTTGGCGGTCGCGCAATACCTGATTATCGGACTGGCAACGTCGCGCGACAAAGCGCTCGACGTCGTGGCCTCGTTTGATGCTGAGGTCGCAGCTCGGCGAGCGGAATTATTGACAGAGCTGCAAACTTCCAGTCCCTCAACCATCACTCCACCCAGTCCATCACCGAGTCCTTCACCCAGCAACCTCCCATGAACCGCTCACAGAAAGAGAGCTGCCCCATGAAACGCCTCCTGCTATTCACCGTCTTGATTTTGTCGTGCGTGGTTCGGATTCCGTTGCTCGCCGCGGAGGCGCGTCCCAACATCCTCGTCATCGTTGGCGATGACATGGGCTTTGCCGATGTGGGCTTTCATGGTTGCCGGGACATCCCGACTCCGAACCTCGACGCGCTGGCGGCGTTGGGCGTGCGGTTCAGCAACGGTTATGTGAGCGGGCCGTATTGTTCGCCGACACGGGCGGGGCTGATGACTGGTCGCTATCAACAGCGGTTCGGTCACGAGTTCAATTCCGGCGGCGCGGGGGGTGGCCTGCCTGTCACCGAGACGACGCTTGCCAACCGGCTCAAGGCGGTTGGTTACACGACCGGACTGATCGGAAAGTGGCATCTCGGCGGGAGCGAGGCGATGCACCCGCAGCGCCGCGGGTTCGACGAGTTCTTTGGTTTTCTCGGCGGAGCACACGATTACTTCGATCCCAAGGGAGTGCTCCGCGGCACCGCTCCGGCCAATGAACAAAGCTATCTCACCGACGCTTTCGGGCGCGAGGCGACGTCGTTCATCGAGAAGCACAAGGGGCAGCCGTGGTTCCTGTACCTCGCCTTCAACGCCGTTCACACGCCGATGCAGGCCGATGACGTGCGGCTGACGAAGTTCGCGGGGATCACCGACAAAACTCGCCGGACTTATGCCGCGATGATGCTCGCGATGGACGACGCGATTGGCAGCGTTCGCCGGAAGCTCGCCGAGACCGGGCAAGAGCAAAACACGCTCGTCACGTTCATCAGCGACAACGGTGGGCCGACGATGCCCGGCGTCACCATCAACGGCTCGGTGAATACGCCGTTGCGTGGGAGCAAGCGGACGACGCTCGAAGGAGGAGTGCATGTGCCGTTTGTGATTTCGTGGCCCGGTCGAATCAAGCCGGGCGAGTTCGCTCAACCGGTGATTCAGCTCGACCTGCACGCGACCGCGCTGTCCGCCGCGGGCATTGACGTGAAGCCGGAGTGGAAGCTCGATGGAGTCAACCTGCTGCCGTTTCTTAGCGGAGACAAATCCGGTTCACCGCACGACGCGCTCTTCTGGCGCTTCGGCGAGCAGACGGCCATTCGCGCCGGCGATTTCAAACTCGTCCGCTACGACCTGACCGCCGATTCGCTCCCCGGGATGCTTAAGCAAGGCATCTCCACCGTGCAACTTTACAACCTTCGGGACGACCTCGGCGAAACCAAAGACCTCGCCGCATCGCAGCCGGACAAAGTGCGCGAGTTGCAACAGCAATGGGACCGCTGGAACGCCAGCAACATCCCGCCTGGCACGACCGACGGCAATCCGACCACGCCCACCAAGAAGAAACGCAAACAGCAATAAAGCGGCGAAGCCGCAATGTGGCACGACGCTCCGCGTCGTGAGTCGCGACGCGGAGCGTCGCGCCACAATAAGACATCGCCTTCGGCGATAACGATGTCGTGTCCCGTCGCCGCTTCGTTTCGGAAGGGAGCCAGCGATGCGATCCACGTTCGCGCGACGACTGTTCCATCCAATTCCGCAGTGCGGAACTACCGCAGCGCGAATCGGAGCTTGGCGGAGGTGGAGCGGGGATTTGCTCGCTGTTCTGCGGGAGACGCACGCACGACTTCGTCCGCGATCGACGTATAGAGGCCGTCGCGCAGCCCCTGTTTGAACGCGAGCTTCACTCGGCGATCTTCACCGGAGTGGAAGGTCAAAATGGCGATTCGACCGTCGGGCTTCAGGCAGTACGGCAAGTTTCGGAGCAGCGTGTCGAGCGCTCCGAACTCATCGTTCACTTCGATTCGCAATGCTTGAAAGACTCGTCGCACCGCGTCATCGGCGTGTTCGTCGGACGTTTGCGGGAGTTGCGTGAATGCGGCTCGGACGACTTCGGCGAGTTCTCGCGTCGTCTCCAGCGGCTGGCGGGATTGAGCGGACAAAATTGCGTTCGCGAGCGATGCGGCGCGCGGTTCATCGGAGTTCTCGGCCAACAGCGTGGCGAGTTTCACCGCGCTGATCTTCGCGAGCAGCGCGGCCGCCGATTCGCCGCGCGACGGATTCATGCGCATGTCGAGTGGCCCGTCCGCCTTGAACGTGAAGCCTCGCGCGGGGTCGTCGATCTGCATGGATGACAGACCGAGATCGGCCAACAGCACATCCGCTCCCTCCGGAGATTCGGCCGCGATGAACTGAGCGACTCCCGCAAAATTGCTGCGTCGCACGATCAGCGACTCGGCCGGAAAGCCCATTGCTCGCAAGCGAGTCTCCGTCTTCGGAAGTTCAATCGGATCGGAATCGACGGCCAGCAAGCGACCTCCCGGTTGAACGGTGGCCAACAGTTCGCGAGCGTGTCCGCCGTATCCCAAGGTGCAATCGACCGCGATCTCTCCCGGCCGCGGGGCGAGCACCTGCATGATCTCGCCGACCATGATCGGCCGATGCGTTCCGGCGGGAGTCTTGCCGCTGGCCAGCACCTTGGCGACATCGTCGGCGAAGCGCTCGGGATCGTGCTCCTTGTACTTCTCGGCGAACTGCCGAGGATGCGAGCCGCGATAACGCGGACGACGTGGTGGCTTCTCGGTGGGATCGGACATGGTGTGGGCAATGATAAGGGCCGGCGCAGAAATAAGTGTCTTGAGTCGCCGTCATCCGTGAGAGTTTGGAGCGAAGTGTGACGACTTCGGCGACGACAGTTGATTGATACGCCGGTCCTAAGCCGGAAGACGTCTTTTGAAGTTATGTGCTTTGAACTCGGCTCCGCACCGAGTTCAAAGCGCGCAACATCAAAACTTGCGCTTCGGGTTGGTGTGGCCGCTTCACCGAATGTGTCATTGCCGCCCCGCTCGCCTGTCTCACGCTTCTTCACCTAAGCTACGGTCGCTGATGATTTCTTCCAACCCTTGGTGTCGCGGTCAAACGCGGCGAAGCCGCAACTCATGTGGCTCGACGCTCCGCGTCGAGAATCGCGACGCGGAGCGTCGCGCCACTATGCGTGCAAGCCGACAACAAATCTCGAACTCGTAGGACGCCCCTGTTTTCCCGATTCGGAATAGAAGAGAGAACGAACTCATGCCGATTCTTCGTTGCTTGTTCGCATTCCAAATTCTGCTTACATGCGCGTTCGCGGATGAAGGACTCGTGGCTCACTGGCCGCTCCAAGGGGACTTGAACGATCACGGTCCCCGATCGTTGCCAACCAAACCGCATGGGGCGGCCGTCACCTCGCGCGACGGAACAAAGTTCGATGGCCGAGCCGATTGGCTCGAAGTGCCGGCCACCGATGCGCTCAAGTTGGGGACGAAAGATTTCACAGTCTCACTGTCGGTCAACATCGACGGCGAGGGGGACGATCTGCCGGGCGATTTGCTCAGTCAGTTCGATCCGGCCAAACGTCGCGGCTGGAACTTGAGCGTGAAGCAGCACGCGGTCACGGCGAGTCAGGCCAACACGCGGACGTTGCACTTCGGGATCGACAACGGACGGATCGAATCGAAGTGGACCGATCACGGCCGAGTCGGCAACGGGATGTTTGTGAAAGCGTTGGCGGTGTTCGACGGGCAACTCTTCGCCGGCACTTGCGAGTCTGGCAAAGACCAGGCCGGTCACGTCTATCGTTTCGCGGGAGGCGAGAAGTGGATTGATTGCGGCAGTCCGGCTCGATGCAACGCGGTCTCTGGCTTCGCGGTCTTCGAGGGCCAACTCTACGCGGGCGTTTCTAAGTATCGTCTGGCGGGATCGGCTCAGCAGGAGTCCGAGAATCCGCATCTCGGCGGCAAGATCTTTCGCTACGACGGCGAGCAACGCTGGATCGACTGCGGCCAATTGCCGGAGACCGAAGGGATCGGCGGCTTGGTGATCTTTCAAGGCAAGCTACACGCCGGCTCGCTGTATAAGCCGGCGGGGTTCTTTCGCTACGACGGTGAGAAAACGTGGACTCCGCGACCGCTGCCCAACGGCAAGCGAGTCGAAGCGATGTGCGTCCACAACGGGCAGCTCTTCGCGTCGAGCTACGATGAAGCCCACGTCTATCGCTATGACGGCGAGTCGTGGACTGACTGCGGCCAAGTCGGCCCGCCGGAAAACACGCAGACCTATTCCTTCGCCATTCATCACGGCCGGATGTATGTCGGCACTTGGCGAACCGGCAAAGTCTTTCGGTACGACGGCGACAACCGCTGGGCCGATTGCGGGCGTCTCGGCGAGGAGATGGAGGTCATGGGCATGATGGTCCACAACGGCGGCTTGTTCGCTGGCTCGCTGCCGCTGGCCGAAGTCTTTCGATTCCGCACCGCTGCCGACTCGCGCTGGGACAGCATCGGTCGCGTCGATCTTACACCCGACGTGACGTACCGCCGCGCCTGGACGATGGCTGAGTCTCAAGGCCGGTTGTTCGTCGGCACGTTGCCATCGGGTCGCGTGCTGTCGATCGCGGCGGGAACGAATGTGACTCACGATCATTCGCTGCCGACCGGTTGGCAACACATCGTTGCTCAGCGTGCGGGCCGCGAACTCAAGCTGTTTCTGAACGGCAAGCAGGTCGCGAAGTCCGCGGAGTTCAATCCCGACGACTACGATCTCTCCAGCGACGAGCCGTTGCGAATCGGCTTCGGCCCGACCGATTACTTGCATGGCCGACTCCGCGACGTGCGGTTGTTTGATCGCGCCATCGCGGTGGAGACGATCAAGGCGATTGCTGACGCCAAGTAAATCTCTTTGGGCATTAGTGACCAGCATGTCGCTATCCGAGATTATTCATGGCCTACTCATTGGGGAGAGCAGCGTGCTGCGATGTAACCCGAAGCGTCAGCGAGGGAGTCTGTGATGACTCCC
>JBJXEX010000086.1:0-2617 GCA_046156195.1 Planctomycetaceae bacterium
AGTTACAGAGCCGTCTGGAATCGCGCGGCTGGGGCGATGTGGAATGGCGTCCGCTTCTGGACGACTTGGACGCTCTTCAAGAACTAGAGATCACCGCGAGCAACAAGTCGTACCTTGTACGAACCGCACCGCGAGGCGACGCGGGTAAAGCAATCCAAGCCGCTGGCGTGGCACTCGGCCCCGCGGTTCGCTTGGCCTAAAACCTATGCTTAAAACCATACCATAAGGATGTGCTATGTAGTGCCAATGATAGTTTGCGGATTCGCAACCCATTGCTAGAATGCGACTTACAAGAACGAGCTGTCGAAGTTGAGCAAAAGATTCTCCTCGCAAAAAAGCTGCGCGTATCCGTTGTTTCACAGTCACGGAGTAACTCGGCTAGGATGTCGCGCACCTCATTTCAGGAGTTGCCGCGATGTCACAAATCTGGACGAGTTCATTGGCTGTTCTGTTCGCGTTGAGCCTGTCGTTGGCCAGTGCTCAGGACAAGAAACCGGTCATCCCTCACGCTCAGGACAAGCCCCCCAACGAGCCGCGCGATCCGCAAACCGCCGCCAAGATGATGACCGTCCCCGAAGGCTTTTCGGTGGAGGTCGTCGCCGCCGAACCGGACATCGTCAATCCCATTGCGATGACCATTGATGAACGCGGACGGTTCTGGATCACCGAGTCGCTGGAGTACCCACGCAAGTCCGCCGGGCCGGGGAAGGATCGCGTGAAGATCCTCGAAGACACCGACGGCGACGGGAAGTGCGACAAGTTCACGGTCTTCCTCGACGGACTCAACATCCCCAGCGGCGTTGCTGTCGGACACGGCGGCGTGTGGATCGCGAACTCGCCGGACATCCTGTTTGTTCCCGATGCCGATCGTGACGGAATTCCCGACGGCCCGCCGCAAGTCGTCGTCACCGGCTTCGGACGCACCGACACTCACGAACTACCGAACTCGCTGACCTGGGGGCCGGATGGCTGGCTGTATGGACTCAATGGCGTCTTCAACTACAGCAAGGTGACGTACCCGAAAGACTCGCCTTGGTTGAAAGAAAGAATTCTCAAACCGAATGCCACTGAGGAAGAGATCAAAGCCAACCCTCGACTTTACAAAACGACCGGCATTCGCGAACCGCCCGATGGCAAGCCATCAGAATTCACCTTCACCTGCGCAATGTTCCGCATTCATCCGCGCACGCGCGAGTTCCAAATCTTCGCCGAGGGAACCAGCAATCCGTGGGGCATCGCGTTCAATGACGAGGGCGAAGCCTTCATCAGCGCGTGCGTGATCGATCATTTGTGGCACATCGTCGAGACCGGCTACTACCACCGGCAGGGAGGTCCGTATCCGCCGTTCACTTGGAAGATCGACAGCATCGTCAAGCACAAGCATCAGAAGGCGGCCTACTGCGGCATCCACTACTTCGACAGCGACGCCTATCCGGAGCAATATCGCGGCAAGCTCTACATGGGGAACATCCACGGCGGCTGCATCAACGTGGACAAGTTGCAGCGCGACGGTTCGACCTACTTCGCGACCGGCGAGCCTGACTTTCTCACGGCCAACGATGCGTGGTTCATGCCGGTGGTGCAGAAAACCGGCCCGGACGGCTGCCTCTACATTTTGGATTGGTACGACCGCTACCACTGCTACCAAGACGCCAACCGAGACCCCGCCGGCATCGACCGCCTCAAAGGCCGACTCTACCGCGTCAGATACAACGGCAAAGAGAAAGTGGAGTTTAAGGGCAAGGTTCGGGAGGGCGAGGCTCCCGCCGAGCCGCGAACGTCCTCCGACCCTCAACGCGCCACGAAGACTGGCTCGGCGGGAGCCTCGCCCTCCCAAGCCGCGCGCCGGTATCCCCTAATGGACCTCGCGAAAGAGACCGACGAGCAACTCATCGAACGGCTCGGAGCGAACAACGATTTCATACGTTGGACAGCCACGCGGCTGTTGCAGGAAAGAGATTCACGCAACATTCAGACGCAAGTCCTCGCGAAGATTTCAGACAAAGCCGTTCCGCCAGGCAACCGAATGCAAGCACTCTTCACCTTGAGCGGGCTGACGCTTCCCCAACCCGAATGGAACGACGCCAAGAATTGGTACGCGAAACTTCGACAGCATGACGATGCGACAGTTCAAGCGTGGGCCATTCGACTCCTCGCGAATCGAGGCAATCTCGACGCCTGCTTCGTTGAAGGACATTGGCTGAACCGGCCGGCCACGGTCGCGTTGCAGTTCGCGTCTGCAACGTCCAAGCTCCCGAAGGGCTTTGACCGCGTGGCTCTGACCGCACTTATCGGGATTCTCGCTAATCATCGAGACGATCGACTCATCCCACATATCGTTTGGCAAAACCTTCATCCTCGTCTTGAGGACCAAGCCAATGACTTTGTCGCTTTGCTTGGCGAGAGCAACCTCGTTCGGTCGAAGCACGTCGCCGACCTCATGCCGCGAGTCGCCGAGCGCATCCTCGGCCGGCAGAAGTTTGATGCGCAGCCGATTGGAAAACTGTTTGCGTTGCTGCGGGACGATCATCCGCAAGTCGGGCGGCAAGTGCTGGAGGTCATCTCGGCCAAGGTGCAGTCGGGCGAGTTGAAAGGGGAAAAACTCGATCAACTCAAA
>JBJXEX010000101.1:0-44337 GCA_046156195.1 Planctomycetaceae bacterium
GGCAGCCGTCTAGGGAAGACTGCCCGCGGATGGCAAAGCCGAACCGCGGATGAAATACGGCGAGTCACTGTTGCCAGAACCTCTTGGGTTGCGGGCGCAGCCCGGGGCCACAGAGTCGAAGACCAAACAAAAATGACCAATCACTCCTCCCGCCCGCGTATGCAGTCAATCGGCATCTACCTGCCCGAGCGGCGTGAATCGAATTGGGAGAAAGCCGAGCAGTTGGGTTTCGCCCGCGATTTTCTCGAACACAAGCTCGGCGTCGTGCAGCGGTCGATCAAGGAACCGGGCGAGACGAACTCCGATCTGTGTGTGCGTGCGTTCGACGACCTGCGGCAGAAAACCAACTTGCCCATCGAGCAGCTTCAGCTCTTGGTCGTGGTCACTCAGCACCCCGAGTTCAAAGTGCCGCACGCCGCAGCGGTCGTTCACAACCGGCTGGGGTTGGCGAAGCACTGCATGACGTTCGATGTCTCGCAGGGGTGCGCCGGATTTACTCACGGAGTCACGATCGTCACCGGCGTGATGGAGACCGCGCGATTGGACCAAGCTGTGTTGATCACCTGCGACCCGTACTCAGACAAGGTCGATCCGCAAGATAAGGACACCGCTCTGCTGTTCGGCGATGCGGCCACTGCGACGTACTTCACGCGCACTGGGCCGGGATATGAACTGATCGACTCGAACTTCGGCACACTCCCCGACAGTTTTCGGTGCCTGCTGTTTCGCGGTTGCCTGGAGATGGACGGCGGCGCGGTCTTCAAACATGCCGTGCAGGTTGCTCCGCCGAGCTTGGAAGAATTGCTGCGGCGAAACAGTCTCGCGGCGAGCGACATCGATCTGTTTCTGCTACACCAAGGCTCGAAGTATCTGGTCGAGTACGTCGCTCGCAAAATGCGCGTCCCCGCCGAGAAGGCCCCGTTTGAGGCGGCCAACTATGGCAACACCGTTTCCTCGTCGATCCCGCTGATGCTGCAAAAGCACGTCGATGCGGGAGTCCTCGAACGCATCGCGCTGAGTGGGTTCGGCGTCGGATTCACCTGGGGCAATAACCTTCTGCAACGAACAAAGAACAGCACATGATCAAGACCAACGACATCATTCAGCTTATGAAAGAAACCGGCATCGCGCGCGGCAAAACCGACACGCTCACCGCCGATCAACCGCTCGACCTGCAAGGACTCGACTCCTATGACCGGATGTCGTTGCTCACCGAACTGGAAGAGAAGTACGACATCGAACTGCCGAACGACGTGGCCCGCCGGTTGAAGACGCTCAATGACATCGTGGCGCATCTCAACGCACCACGATCAACGTGGTGAATCCGGGGTCGGGTGTGCGAATTTCAGAAATCGCCGTCCACGACTTTTCCACTTCCCAAGCTGACAACGGCGATTTCTGAAATTCGCACACCCGACCCCCTATCAACACCATCAAGGAACGCCTCATGCCCACCAATCCCTTCGTCGGTGCTTGGAAGCTCCTGAGTTCGGAAATGCGCACATCGACAGGCGAAGTGCTCTACCCGTTGGGACCGGATTGTGCCGGGAGCCTGTTGTTCGATGCGACCGGCACTCTGTCCGCTCATTTGATGCGTCCCGATCGCCCGGCGTTCGCCAGCGGTGACATCGTTCGCGGCACCGACGAAGAGATTCGATTCGCGTATCAGGGCTACGTCGCGTTCTGGGCGAAGTACCAATTCGACGAAGCCAAGCGTGAGCTGACCTATGTCATCGACGGCAGCCTGTTCCCCAATTGGGTCGGTCACACCAATCTGCGTTTCTATGAATTCGCGGGGGATCAACTCACCTTCCGCACGCCGCCATTTCTGATGGCCGGCACGGAACTCGTCGGCGTGCTGATTTGGGAACGACATTCAATGTAACCCGAAGCGTCAGCGAGGGACGCAACACACACTCCCTCGCTGACGCTTCGGGTTACATGCGGCTTCGCCGTGCTATGATCTTTGCGCCTTCGCCCGTTTCAGGCAGTCGGCCAGTTCATCGACGACGACTCCCGCGCCGGGGCCGCGCAACATGCCGTAGTGCGTGCCGGGGATCCAATGCACCTCGACGCCGTCGCGAGCGGTCTTCCGCCAGAACCAACCGACCGGTCTCATGCTGACCAAACTGCTCTGTGACAGCCTCGCGCGGAAGTGAGTGATGCGACCCGGATACGGGGCGACGAGATGGTCGCGAGTGACTGTCGTGTGCGTCCGCAGGCCCTCGTCGAGCACCGTGTGAAACATCCGGCGGATCAGTCGCGACCGCATGTTGCGAATCACGTCGAGCAGCCGCGTGTGCAGACACAGCCGATAGTTGATCGCGTAGAACCAATCGAGCCAGAACGGCACATGCGACGGCGGATCGAAGATCACCAGCAGCCCGACCTCGTCCCCTTGACGCATCAGCTCGCGAGCCAGTTCGACCACGATGATTCCACCCGCCGAATAGCCGCTGAGAAAGTACGGCCCGGTCGGCTGCACTTTTTTGATCTCGGTGATGTAGGCCGAGACCAGCCGATAGATCGACATCTGTCGGATCGTCTTGACCTGCTTCGCACTGGCGGGCTGCAAGCCATACACCGGCTGATCCGGGCCGAGCGCGTTGGCGATATCTTGAAACGCCAGCAAGTCGCCGTAGCCGGCAGGGACAAAGAACAGCGGCGTCTGATCCCCCGCCTGCTGCAACGGAACGAGATGCACGCGCGGAACATCGAGTTCCAAGTTCCGCCGCTGGCTGCTGGAGACTTCCTGGAATCCGCGTGGCGGCTCCTGGTCCTGATGCAGATACGCGGCGATCTCCTCGACCGACCGCCGCATCCGCAACGGATTCAGCGACAGGTCCACGCCCAGCCGCTGACCAAGCTGCGTTCGCAATTCAATCGCCATCAGCGAGTCCAACCCCAACTCCGACAGCGGCTGCGTCGGATCAATCTCCGCCGCCGGCAGTCGCATGACACGAGCGGCGTGATCGCGCACCAGTTCGATCAAGTCCGGTCGTGCCACGAGTTCGCGATCCCGAACGGCATTGCCGGTCATGTCACCCGAAGCGTCAGCGAGGGCAGACATGTAACCCGAAGCGTCAGCGAGGGGGGACATGTAACCCGAAGCGTCAGCGAGGGCGGACATGTAACCCGAAGCGTCAGCGAGGGAAGACGGTTCAAGAGACTCCGAATCCGCAGTCGATTGAAGCGTTCGCCCTCGCTGACGCTTCGGGTTACTTTGGGTAGCGGCGCACTGAGCCAGATACAGCGTGTGATTCGAGTCGTCTTGATGCTTGCCATCGTTGAGCCACGCGACGTTTTCAAACCCCGATTCGCCGAGCACCTGACACCAGCGATCTCGCCGCATCAGCGGATAATCGGGACGCAGGTCGGTGTCCTCGAAGTGCCACCAGCCGTCGATCAATGTGAAAACCATATCGCCCCAGAGCGGCGGGTTCGCTCCTTCGAGCAACAGCAGGCATCCTCCCGGTCGCAGGAGCTGACGCACATGTGCGAGCGTTTCGCGCAACCTAGGCGTCGCATGGAAGACGTTCGCCGCGACGACCAAATCAAACGTCCCCGATTCCATGTCTTGCTCGTTGAGCGAGCGGCTGACATCGAACAGTCGCGTGCTCAGAAAAGGAAAGTCGCGAAACCGAGCTTCGGCCGCGCGCAAAAACAACGGCGACAAATCGGTGAAGAGGTATTCGGATCGCTCGGCCGGAAGCTGCGGCAACAGGTACATCGTCAGCCCGCCCGTTCCCGCTCCGACTTCCAGCACGCGGATCGATTGCTCCGAGGGAAGCGTCGCGATCCATTCTCGCAGCAACTCGGCGGCGAGTCGGTTGTATCCCGCCAGCATCCGAGCCTCGCTGTAGAACTGTGCCGCCTTCTCGGTCGAGCCATCGGGAAACAGACAAGTCAGCGGTTCGACTTCGCCGCGCCAAATCGCCGCGAGTGCTGATCCCGCGCGGCGCACTAAGTCGCATTCGGGGAATCGTTCATCTCGCTCGATTTCGTTGAGCAACTCGTCCGCCGTGCCGTTCGGTTCGGGCAACAGCACGCGAAAGATTTTGGAATGAGCTTGCAGCCAACCCCGCTCGGCGAGTCGGCCCAGCACGCGCGCGACTTTGGGACGATGCCGAATCGGAATTCGCGCGTCGATGTCCGTCTGTGAAATCACCGAGCCGACTTGCCAGTCCCAACCCAATTGTTTGAGAGCCGCGATAACAAACCGAATCGCGACCTCGTCGAGTCTGCGAGTCATCTCGCGCGATTCGTCTTCAAGACCGACGCACAGGTGCGCGACGCGTGCAGCGAGCGTCGCCGGAAGTGTGGCGCGACGCTCCGCGTCGCGATTCACGACGCGGAGCGTCGTGCCACAATCCGCCCGTGCGAACCGTTGTCGCTGAAACGTGTACGTCGGCAACTCCACGCGGTTGCGAGCAAACGGCGCGTGAAAGCCGCGCCAGTTGATCGCGGCTCCGCGCACATACAACTCACCGAGCGTGTGCAGCATCGTGTCGCACTCGCCGCGTCCTTTCGACAACGAGGGCAGCCAGCGATGGCGACGATCCTTCACGCAGCCCATGCCCATCGCCAACAGATTGGGATTGGGACCGATCTCGATAAACGTGCGGCAGCCGGTCGCGGCTAACGACTGAATGCCGTCCGCGAATCGCACCGGCGATCGGACATGCCGCACCCAATAGTCGGCGCAGCTCATCTCTTGCTCGGCGAGTTGTCCGGTCACGTTCGAGATGAGTGTGATCTTGGGCGGCGAGTATTCGAGTCGTTCGGCCGTCTCGCGGAACGGCATCAAGATCGGGTCCATCAAGGCCGAGTGTCCCGCGTTCGACGTGTTGAGCGGCTCGGCATCAACTCCTTCTGCTCGCATGATCGCAATCACTTGTCGAACGGCGTCGCGTTTGCCGGAGATCACAATCGTGTCGGGACCGTTGATGGCCGCGATTGAGAGGCGGCCATCAAACGGGCGGATCACTGTCTTCACTTGAGCTTCGGTCGCCATGACGACTGCCATCTCGCCGGTCTGAGGCAACGCTTGAATCAATCGGCCGCGAGTGGTGACTAACTCCAAGCCGGTCTCCAAGCTGAACACTCCGGCCACGCAAGCCGCCCCGTATTCGCCAACGCTGTGGCCGAGCACAGCGGCGGGTTCAACGCCCCACGACTTCCACAGTTCGGCGAGCGCACACTGCAAAGCGAACAGCGCGGGCTGCGTGTAGATCGTCTGATCGAGAGCGCGATCGGCAGTGGATGGCTCGGTGAACAGCAGGTCCGTCAGTCGCCGATCCAATCGGTCGCGCAGGAATTCTTCGCAGCGGTCGATCACCGCGCGGAAGACCGGCTGAGTCGCGTACAACTCGCGTCCCATGCCAACGTACTGCGAGCCTTGGCCGGTGAAGAGGAAGGCGATTCCGTCGCCGCACTCGCCCGAGTGCGTAGCCACGCTCGCCAGAACGTGGGACTGGGAGCCCACGCTCTGGCGAGCATGGCTACGGTTGTGAAACTCCCGCAGCTTCTCCCGAAGCTCGTCGCATGATTCCGCGACGATCGCGAGACGGCGTGGGAAATGATTCCGCGTGGTCGCCGCCGAAAAACAGACGTCTTCGAGCCGTCGCTCAGGATGTGTCGCGAGGTGCTCATCATATTTTTGAGCGAGCGATTTCAGAGCGTCATCGGATGCGGCGGAGAGCGTGAAGAGCAATGTGGCACGACGCTCCGCGTCGTGACTCACGACGCGGAGCGTCGTGCCACATTGCGCCGCCTCAACAATCACATGCGCGTTCGTGCCGCTGAAGCCGAAGGCGCTCACGGCCGCGAGTCGGGGTTGATCATCCTCTCTCGGCCAGGTGATCGTCGTCGTCGGCACGGTGACAGAGGACTCGTCCCAAGCGGTGTGCGGATTCGGATTCTCAAAATGCAAACTCGGCACGATGCGACCGTGCCGCAGCATCAACACCACCTTGAGCAACCCCGCGATCCCAGCCGCCGCTTCCAGATGACCGATGTTCGTTTTCACCGAGCCGACATACAGCCGATTCGCCGGCGTTCGTCCGTCGCCGTAGGCGCGTTGCAGCGCGGCCAATTCGATTGGATCGCCCAACTCGGTGCCGGTGCCGTGGGCTTCGACATAGCCGATGTCTCGACCATCGAGTTGAGCCTTGTTCAGAGCCTTGCGGATCAGCCATTCCTGAGCTTGTCCGTTCGGAGCGGTGAGTCCGTTGCTCGCTCCGTCGTGATTGATCGTCGCCGCTCGGATGCACGCCAAGATGGGATCGCCGTCACGCTGAGCATCGGCCAATCGCTTGAGCACGACGATGCCGCAGCCTTCGCCGCGAACGTAGCCATCGGCCGCCGCATCGAACGTCTTGCAACGGCCATCGGGGGCGAGCGCGTGCAACTTGCACAGCGCGATCGTCGTGGCCGGAGACAACATCAAGTTCACGCCACCTGCCATCGCCAAATCGCACTCGCCCGATTGCAGCGACTGACACGCCTGATAGACCGCCACCAGCGACGATGAGCACGCCGTATCAATCTGCAAGACCGGCCCGTGTAGGCCGAGCACATAAGCAATCCGCCCGGCCGCGATGCTCCGCGCGGTCCCCAGCGTGCGATAAGCGTTGAGATCCGCCAGACCGTTGCCGTTGTGTGACCACGTCGCGTGATCGTCGGAACTCAGGCCGATGAAGACGCCGGCTTCGCTCCCTCGCAAACTGCTGGGTGCGACTCCGGCTTGTTCGAGCGATTCCCAGACAACCTCCAGCAACAGCCGCTGCTGCGGATCGAGTTCCTCGGCTTCGCGCGGTGTGATCCCAAAGAACGCCGCGTCGAATTCATCGACCCTCTCCACGAAGCCGCCATGCTTCACATACATCTTGCCCGGCGCATCGGCGTTGTGATCGAAGAAGTCATCGACGTTCCAACGCTCGCGCGGAGTCTCGCCGATCGCATCGCCGCCCCGTTCGAGCAACCTCCAAAACGCTTCGGGAGAATCGGCCCCCGGAAACCGGCAGCCCATGCCGATGATCGCGATCGCGTCGTCTGAGTGTGGCACGACGCTCCGCGTCGTGAGTTGCGACGCGGAGCGTCGCACCACATTGCCGGCCGCATCTGCCTCGGCGTGTTCGGCCACCAGATGCGCAGCCAATGCGTCCATGTTGGGATACGTCCAAAACACCGTCGCGGCGACGGGCCGGCCCAGCCAAGTTTCCAGTTCAACCGCCAACTCCACCGCTTTCAACGAGTCGAGCCCCAACTCGGCAAAGGGGCGTGACACATCGATCGCAGCCGCGCTGACTCCGGCTTTGTTGCCGAGCCAAGTCGCCAACCAGGATCGGAGTTCGCTGTGAGTGTGAGTCGCAGCGGCCTGTTTAACCCCAACGCCATCGGCGTGGGCGCGAGCGTCGGCATCGGCGGCATCGGCAACTGCACCGGCATCGGCGGCGGCGTCAGCATCGCCATCGGCGCGGGCATCGGCATTGCTGTCGGCATTGGCGTGGGCAATTTCGTGATTGACCGCACGAGCCGCGCACGCCGTTGGCGTAGCGGTTAAACGGGGGAGTGCGTCGAGTTCGCCGTTCAGAAACGCGGCCTTCATTGCTCGCCGTTGAATCTTGCCGCTGGTCGTCTTGAGCGCGCCGCCCGGTTTGAGCAGCAGCACTTCATGCAGGCTCAAATCGTGCTCGCGAAAGACTGCGGCACGAATCGCACTCAGCACTTCGTCGGCGTTCACCTCGCGCAGTTGTTTGCCTTGGACTTCTTGGACGACGACCAGAACTTCCTCGCCGTGCAGGTCGATCGAGAACGCCGCGCCGTGACCGGGTCGCAACGCGGGATGACTCCGCTCGACCGTCAGCTCAATGTCCTGCGGATAGTGATTGTCTCCGCGAATGATGATCAGATCTTTGAGTCGGCCCGCGATGAAGAGCTGCTCATCGCGCAGGAATCCCAAGTCACCGGTTCGTAAGAACGGCCCGGCATCCGAGTCCGCCAATCGCGCGTGAAACGTCTGCTCGGTTTCTTCGGGGCGATTCCAATAGCCCTGAGCCACGCACGGCCCGGCAACCCAGACCTCGCCCACTTCACCAGCGGCACAGGGTTGTCGCGTCTCTGGATTCACGATCTCGACCTGCATCTCATCGAGCACTCGACCGCAGGAAATCGGATTTTTGATTTTTGATTTTTGATTTTCGATTTGTGTGTGTGCCACCATCAGCGTGGCTTCCGCTAAGCCGTAGGCGGGGGCGAGTGCCGACTCGCTCAGTCCGCAGTCTTTGAAGGCGTTGTAGAAGGCTTGTTGAGTCTCCGCGCGAACCGGTTCGGCCGCGTTGGCCGCGACGAGCCAACTGGAAAGATCGAGCGTCGCACGTTGCTCCGACGTGATCTTTTGCACGCACAGGTCATAGGCAAAATTTGGAGCCTGACTGTGCGTGGCACGATACCGCGAGATCGCTTCCAGCCAGCGAATCGGCCGCTTGATGAACGACAGCGGCGACATGAAGTAGCAGGGGACTCCGACAAACAACGGCAGCAGCAGTCCTTCGATCAAGCCGTAGTCGTGGTGATACGGCATCCAACCCACAACGACGCTGTCGGCCGAATAGCTCGCCGCCGCTTGCAAGAGCCGACATTGATGGAGCACGTTGCCATGACTGACCATGACTCCCTTGGGAGTCGAGGTCGATCCAGAGGTGTATTGCAGGAACGCGATGTCGGCGGGTGCGGGATCGGGAGACCGGCGCATGTGGCGCACGCGGCTCGCGTGCGTCGATTCAATCTGGCCGTCAGTGCTCAGCCAGAGCAGGCTGGCCAGCTCGGAGTCGAAATGCTGATGCAGCGTCGCGAACAGATCGCCGGTGGTCAGGACCAATGCGGCTTGGCAGTCAGCGATGACCGACTTCAATCGCGGCAACGCGCGCATCGTCCGTGCTGCATCGGGTGGCGGCAGCGGCACGGGGATCACGCCGGCTTGCAGACAGCCAAAGAAGGCGATCAGAAACTCGATTCCCTGTGGATAGAGCAACAACGCTCGCGAGCCACGCTCGGAGGATTCGCTCAATCGCGCGGCGACCGCTTGTGCGGCGCAGTGCTGCTCGGCATAGGTCAGGCGCGGTCCCTCCTGTTGCCCGTCGATCAGGAATTGATAGGCCAATTGATCCGCGAAATGTTCTGCGCGGCAACGCAGCAATTCCACGAGCGACCGGCAATCGCCGATAAGATTGTCAGGATCATCAAATGAGGATTTCATGGATGGCGGCACTCAGGGGAACTGCGGATTCGCCTTACCCTATCTTCGAGTCCGCCAACAAAAAACTCACCCCCTCGGTTTCGTTGATCGCCTCGTTCTTCAATGGTTAGGGGATCAGAGGAATCTGGTCAGAGGAATGAAGACAAATTCAGAACGAGCGATGTTTGAATACGGTGCCGACCCGGAATTGCGCGACTTCAAAAAGTGTCAGCGAGGGTTACTTCGGTTTTGCGGTTCGCTCAATCTGGAAATCGACCGACCTTGAAGCCCGTTTCGTGTCAGGCCGTTGTGATTTGTTGTAGATTCTCTGGCCGGACTTGAACGCTGAGTGCGCACGGAGTGACCGGTCTACGGTGAGAAGGAGAGGCTCTGATGCACCAACTACGCTGCCATCACGGTCACCGCTTCGATGTGACCGCCGCGGCCGGTCAACGAGTCGTCTGCCCTTTGTGCGGATCGGTCACGACCCCGAAGGCCGAGCTGCACACGCCGGCTGCGGGGCCTCTCGATGGGACACGAGTCGTCTCGGAACCTGTCTCTGTCCAAGGCCGATCCGCTTCGGCTCAGACTCAGGTGTCGGGAGCGACAATCCTCAACGTGGCTCAAGACATCACCGACGAGGACTGCGCCGAGTCAGCCGGTCAAGAATCAGGCCAGACAGTCATCACGACCGCTCAAGACCTCTCGGACGATGACTCCGCCGAGCCAGCCGGTCAGGAATCAGGCCAGACAGTCATCACGACCGCTCAAGACCTCTCGGACGATGACTGCGACGAGCCAGCCGGTCAGGAGTCGGGGCAGACAGTCATCACGACCGCTCAAGACCTCTCGGACGATGACTGCGCCGAGCCAGCCGGTCAGGAGTCAGGCCAGACAGTCATCACGACCGCTCAAGACATCGCGGACGGCGACTGCGACGAGTGGGACGATCAGGAGTCGGGTCAGACAGTCATCACGGCCACTCCGCCGTCGCCTCTTCCGCTTCCTCCGATGGAATCTCCCGGTCTTCAGGACGAGCCGACGTTGCGATCACTCGCGGATGTTCCGAATCCGCCGAGCCTCGCCGGACCCAACTTCCGAACGTCCTCAATGACGTTTTCGGGACAGCGTTCGACCGTGGCGATGCAGACGGAAATCGACATCACCGAGCCGCCGAATCTGCCCGGATACAAGGTGCTCGGTGAATTGGGCCGCGGCGGCATGGGGGTGGTCTATCGCGTTTATGACGAGAAGCTCGATCGACACGTCGCGCTCAAGACATTGCAGCGGATCAGCCCCGTCGGCTTGCAGCGGTTCAAGCAGGAGTTCCGCTCACTGGCGGATGTGTCGCATCCCAATCTCGCCGGTCCTTACGACTTGCTCTCGGATGGCCAGACGTGGTGCTTCACGATGGAGATTCTGGAGGCGGTCGATTTCCTCGAATATGTCTGGTCGGGATTCGAGAAGCTGCAGCGCGACAAGGGACAGCCGCTGATGGCCACTGGTATGGATGCCGCCGTGGCGAATGCCGAGCCGCGACTGTCGCCAGCCATCCGGCTGCGTCTGGATGATGGACTCAAACAGTTGGCGTTGGGACTGCACGCTCTGCATGAAGCGGGCGTGCTGCACCGTGACATCAAGCCGTCCAACATTCTCGTCACGACGGAAGGTCGCGTGGTGCTGGTCGATTTCGGACTGGCGGCACAGATCGCCGGAGATGGGCGTTCGCAAGGCATTCAAGGGACGCCCGATTACATGGCTCCCGAACAGGCCGCCGGTAAACCGGTCACGCCCGCCAGCGATTGGTACGCCGTCGGAGTCATGCTCCATGAACTGCTGACCGGACGCATGCCGATCGAAGGCAAAGCGATGCAGGTCATCTTCAAGAAGCAGAAGGAAACTCCCAAACAGCCGCGCGAACTGGAACCGACCGTCCCGCCAGAACTCAATGATCTCTGCGTCGCGCTGTTGCAGCGTGATGCCACGAAACGTCCCAGCGTGTTCGACGTGCTGCGTCTCATCGGAGCGGACGACGTGGCCGCGACGATCCGTGGCAAGACGGTCCAACGAACATCTCAAGCTCTCGAATTGGTCGGCCGCGAACGGCATCTCGACATCCTGCGGGACGTGTTCGAGCAAGTCCGGTCAGGCTCGACTCGCAGCGTGTTCGTGCATGGCAAGTCCGGCATGGGCAAGAGCGTGCTGATCCAATCCTTTCTGGAGGAACTCAAAAACACTTCTCGTAGCCACACTCGCCAGAGTGTGGGTTCCCACGTTCGGGCGAACGTGGCTACTACCGCGGTGGTGCTGATGGGCCGCTGCTACGAACAAGAGTCAGTCCCGTTCAAAGCGTTGGACAGCCTGATCGATTCGCTGGCCGCTCATCTTGGCAAGCTGCCCGAAGCGGTTGCCCGACAGGCCGTGCCGGAAGACAGCTTGCCGCTGGTTCGCTTGTTTCCCGTGCTGGGTCAGATGCCTGGTGCGACCGATGCTGGCCGGCCCTCGATCGACAACGTCGATCAACAGGAACTGCGTCAACGAGCCATGAACGCTCTGCGCGAATTGCTGAGATGGCTCGGCGCGCAGCAGCCGGTCGTGCTGTATATCGACGACTTGCAATGGGGCGATGTTGATAGCGCGGTGCTGCTCGGCGACCTGATGCGACCGCCGGAATCGCCGCGAGTCTTGCTGCTGGGTTCCTACCGCAGTGAGTACATCGAAACCAGTTTGTGCTTGAAGGAGTTGGCCACGGCCTACTCCACCGGCCAAGTTCATCCGCATCGGCAAGAGCTGGCCGTCGAAGCGTTGGAAGAGCACGATGCGACTCACTTGGCCCTGCTGCTGCTCAAACGGGACGACAAGGATTCGCTCCGATTCGCGGCCAAGATCGCGAAAGAGTCGGGGGGCTGGCCGTTCTTCGTGTGGGAATTAGTGCAGCACGTTCAAGAAGCACCAGAGGTCGCCGATCAGACGTTGGAACTCGATGAAGTCATTTGGACTCGCGTGAGTCGCCTGCCCGAAGAGACGCGGCGGTTGCTGGAACTCATCGCCGTCGCCGGTCGGCCCATCGTCTCGGCCGAAGCCTACCGAGCGTTGGAAGTCGGAGCCAAAGGTCAGAACCTGCTGGTGCAATTGCGGACTCGTAACTTTATCCGCGCCACCGAAGCGGAAGATGAATCGACCATCGTCGAAAGTTATCACGATCGCATCCGCGAGTCGGTCGTGAAACATTTGAACGAGCCGACCAAGCAGGGCCTCAACCGAAAGCTGGCCAAGACAATCCTGCAACTCAGCGGCATCTCCGCGGAGCAAGTGTGGACTCATCTGAAGAGCGCGACTCCCTTCGCCGAGCCGACTGCATTCTTCCATCTGGAGCGTCAGCAATGGCGGCGCGTGTTTGATCTGACTCACTACTTGGCCGCCGCGGGGGAACTCGATCAAGCGCTCCCGTTTGCTCTGATCGCCGCCGAACAGGCGCGGCAGCAGAACGCTCTGGAAGTCGCCGAGCAGCAGTATCGGATCGCGCTGAGCGGCACGGCGCTAGCCGCCGGTCATTCGGCGAAAAACATCGATCCCGCATCACCGGTGGCTAGCGCCATTCCGCTCAGTGCGAGTGCCACTCAAGCAGCACAGGCCATCCGGTTCCGCATCCTCGAAGGGCTGGGTGATGTGCTCGTCCTGCGCGCCAAATACGTCGAGGCGCGCGAGCAGTTCGAGGCGGCTCTGGCGATGACTCAAGACAACTTGATCAGCGCGCGGCTGGGCTGGAAGCTGGGGACCGCGTCGTTCAAGAAGGGGGATATGGGAGACTCATTGACCTATCTCGAACAGGCGATCGCGAAGATCGATCACCGGCCCCCCTCCGCTCTGACCGTGGTCCCTCGGCTTATCAAAGAGGCGGTCGTTCAAGTCTTGCACACAAAGTTCCCCGCTCGTTTCGTGGGCAAGAACGATCCGAAATCTCCGCAAGGGCAGATGGATCTGTTTCGCGCCCGCATCTATGAAAACCTGACTCTGACTTATTGGTTCACGCGAGGCATGAAGTTTGTCCTGTGGTCTCACATGCGGCAGATGAATCTGGCCGAGCGTTATCCACCGTCCCCCGAATTGGGCAAGACCTACGCCTTCCACGCGATCGCGATGACGGGGCTGCCGCTGGCGCGACGCGGCATCAATTACGCCGAGCGGGCTTATCAAATCTCGGTCGATAACGGCGACCTGTGGGGACAGGGGAAGGCTCGCAGCTTCCACACGTTCTCGTGCATCGTGTTGGCCTCGTTCCAAGAGGGGATTCGCACAGGTTCGGAAGCGATCCGCTTGCTGGAGGGTGCCGGTGATATCTGGGAAGCCAACATGGCTCGCATGATCATGAGCGTGCCGATGTATCACGCGGGGGATCTCAAGGGCGCGTATCGCGAAGCCCGCAAGGCTTACGAGATTGGGATCGAGACCGGCGACTACTCGGCCGCGTGCATCTCGCTGTTGTTCTGGATGCCGGCCGCGCCGCATCTGGTCCCTCCCGGAGCGATCAAGACGGAAATGGAACGCGATCGCGTGGACCCGTTGGCGATCACATCGACGTTCTTCACGCGCGGACTGGAATTGCTGCTCTGCGAAGACAAGCCTCAAGAAGCGGCCGACATGTTCCAGAAGATGCTGAACGAAGCCAATCGCCGCGAGTTCCGCGACTGTTGTCTGTATGCGGCGATGACGTGGAAAGTGACGGCGCTGCGAATCGTCGCCGAACGAGCGGCCGAAGGTTCCGCCCGTCGTCGTGCTCTGCGTTATGCCAAGCGAGCACTCCGCGCGGCACTGAGCAAAACCAAAAGCTATCGCGCGTGCCGTCCCCACGCGCTGCGTGAGGGGGGCATTCTGGCCACTCTGGAAGGTGACGAGAAATCCGCGCGGCAATTCTTTGAGGAGAGCCTGCAAGTGGCTCAGCAGCACGCGGCCCTCTTCGATCTGGCCAAGACCCAGTTAGCTCGCGGAGAAGCCGGCCTCAAATTCGGCTGGCCCGACGCCGAGTCCCAAGTCCAGCAAGCGCGCGCCCAGATTGCCGAGATCGAGAATGTAGACGAGTCAACGCCCGCCGCGACGGCTCATCGCTCCGCGTGATGAAATGCCGAACAGAAAACGCCGCCGCAGTAAGCGATCACGCTCAGCACTTAGAACGGCACGGGCTTCGGTCCTTTGTTGTGAAGAGTTCCAGGTTCATGACTTCAGCAAGTACGGCATCACGACAAACGCAAATCCCAGAATGCCGATACCGGCCGTGACCGTGGCAAAGCCCATCGCGCGAGCCTTCGGGCCGACGAGCGTCTTCGTGCCTGATACGGTCATCTCCCCTTTCGTCACCGTGCGGATCCCGTTGCTGATCACAAACACGGCCAAGATACTCAACAGCAACTGCATCATGATTGTGCCCTTCGATCCGCAGTTCGACGTCGCCACGAACAACCTCTGCCACCAACAACCTGCACGCGATGAGCCGGAGGTTGCGAATCGCATCCCGTGTCTGAATCTCGCGGCTCTGGTCCAGAGATGCGGAATCCCGCACGATTCGGACACCCGCAAATTAAGCATTTCGCCAGCCGGCAGACTGATCCAGAAACTCGTGTCATCAGCGCGGAATCATCCACTGCAGGACGTAGGCTTGCGCCAGCGTCAATGCTCCGACCAGCGCGGCCAGGACCACGCTGTGCAGGAAGACGAATCGCAGAATCTTTCCTTCGCCTCCGCGTTGCCCGGTCGCGACCGCCGCAACCACGATGCTCTGAGCATCAATCATCTTGCCCATCACGCCACCGGTGCTGTTGGACGCCACGATCAGAGTTGGATTCAGTCCCAACTGCTCCGCCGTGATCCGTTGCAGGCTGCCGAACAGCGCGTTCGAGGAAGTGTCGCTGCCGGTCAGCGCGACTCCCAACCACCCCAGCAGCGGCGCGAAGAACGGATAGAACCACCCGGTGTGAGTGAAGGCCAACCCCATCGTGGCGTCGCTGCCGCCATACTTGGTCGTGAAGGCCAGCGCGAGCATCGCCGCGATCGTGAACAAGGCCCAGCGCATCTCCCAAAGAGTGCGACCGAACTGAGCGACGAACTCTTTGGCCGGGATGCGCAACCACAGCGCGGTCAGAATGGCCGCGAGAAAGATTCCCGTGCCGGTCGTGGCCAGCCAGGGGATTTCCATCACGGCCTTTTCAGCCTCGGCGGCGCGGTCGGCTCCTTCCGCAACAGGCGCGACAGGTGCCGTGCGATAGACATGGTTATGCAATCCGGGAACGGGCAGAGTGAACTTCGTGTAACCCGCCAAAGCGTTCGGCCGATCGGCGGGTCCGCCATTGAGCGCCACCTTCACCGAGGGCCATCCCCACGCGAACACCAGCACCGACAGAAACACCCACGGCATCCAGGCCGTCACGACTTGCCGCGTCGTCAACGGCGAGTCGGCGATCATTTCCGAATGTGGTGGCTCATCGGGGAATCTCCAAATCTCTTTCGGTTGCCAGAACCGCAGCAGCACCGCCAGTGCGAGTAGCGATCCCAAGCCACCGACAACATCAACCAACGTCGGCCCGTGATAGTTGGCGGTGAGGAATTGCAGCACGGCAAAAACTCCGCCGCAGACGCCAATCGCGGGCCAGCAACCGACAACGCCGCGCCAACCCGACATCACCGCGACCAGCCAAGCCGGCACGATCAGCGAAAAGAACGGCAACTGACGACCAGCCATTTGGCACAGCGCCATCTCTTCCAAGCCCGACACCTTGGCCAGCGTGATGATCGGCGTGCCGAGCGCCCCGAACGCCACCGGCGAGGTATTCGCAATCAGCGCCAGCCCGGCGGCATACAGCGGCGAGAAGCCCAGTCCAATCAATAGTGCCGCGCAGATCGCCACCGGAGTTCCGAACCCGGCCGCCCCTTCGATGAACGTCCCAAAGCAGAACGCAATCAGCAGCGCCTGCACCCGACGATCCGGCGACAACGCGGCCACCGAGCGTTTGACGATCTCAAAATGGCCGCTCTTCACCGTCAGATGAAACAAGAACACCGCCGCGACCACGATCCATCCAATCGGAAGCAATCCAAAGCAAGCCCCGTATCCCGCCGAGGCCATCGCCGCTTCGGCCGGCATCCCGAATCCAAACACCGCCACCACCAGAGCCGTGATCAATCCTGCCAACGCCGACTTGGGAGCATCCAATCCCGCAGCCAGCAAACCCAGCAACGCAAGAATCGGCAACGCCGCCAACACCGTCGACCACAGCGGCGAGCCGAGCGGATCGTAAACTTGAACCCAGTCCATCGTCAGAAAATCCGTTAGTCGCTGTCGGCGGGAAGCAGAATGAAGTGGGAGAGTTTTTGAGGTTGAACGGTGCGAAAGTGGCGTACATCGACGGTCAGCAATCGCGGGATACCGAGTCGTTTGGCAGTCGCCACGACCGACGCGTCTGCAAGCCCCAACGTCAAATCGCGGTACTGCGCGATCAGTTCCCGACAGCGAATCAAATCATCGGAGGTGGGGTGGATCAGCACATAGGTTCCGTCCATCAGACCATCCAGAAAATCCAACTCCACATCAGGCCCCAAGCGGGTCGTCAGCAGATAATCGATTTCCGCCAAGAGGACCGATGGAAGATAGAGCGGACCAGTCTCCGCTTCCACGACGGCGCGAACCGCGACGTGATGTGCGTCGTCCGCATCGTACAAGGCATAGACGCAAGGCATAGACGCCGCCGGTGTCGCAGATCAGGGCCATTGTCCGTTCCTCGTTGCATCACGCAGGATTTGACGGGCCTGCATCGAGACGTTGCTGTGACCACTGTGATACTTACCGATCCCTTTCGGAAGCGGCCGTTTCGCCGACCGCATATAGGCCGAGAGCGCATCGCGAACGACGTCATCCGCCGAACGCTGTTGCTCGTCCGCGAGTTCTTGCACGGCTTCCGCAGTTGTGGGATCAAGTTCAATTGTCAGTGACATCGCTAAAACCTCCTCATGGCAGCCAGCCTAAGTGGCCCAGGCTGTTCCGGCAACGTCTATGGGCAACAATCAGGCGGATCGCCTGACCTGCAGAGTTGGTTCAATGATGCCGCCAAGGTACTCCACGGTCCTCGATACTTGGACAGGAGCGATGTCGATGAATGCAGAACCGAGACGGTCCATTTGCGAAGACCACAAACTGGAGGATTTGAAGTTGGATGAGTCCTATGCCAACACGGTCTTGCAAGCAACCGCTGATGTTTCGGCCGCGACGATCGCTGAGTCGAGCAAGCTGGGACGGATTGGTCAGTACGAGCTGTTGTCGGAAATCGCGCGGGGCGGGATGGGCGTGGTCTACAAGGCTCGGCAGGCGGGATTGAATCGGATCGTCGCGTTGAAGATGACGCTGGCGGGAGCGATCGCCGGGGAGGAAGAACGCCGGCGATTTCAGGTCGAGGCGGAAACCGCGGGGCGACTCAATCATCCGGGCATCGTTCCCATTTACGAAATCGGTGAGCACGACGGGCTGCCGTTTTTCTCGATGAGCTTCGTCGAAGGGCCGAGCTTGAAGGCTCTGCTCGCCGATGGTCCGCTGCCTCCGCGCCGTGCGGCCGAGTTGCTGGCGTCGATGGCGGACGCGGTCGAGTACGCACACTCGCAAGGGATCGTGCATCGCGATCTCAAGCCGCAAAATGTTTTGATTGACACGAACGGTCGGCCGCACATCACCGATTTTGGATTGGCTCGGCAAGTCGCCACGGACAGCAATCTGACGGCGACCGGACAAGTCTTGGGAACTCCCAGCTTCATGCCACCGGAGCAAGCGGCCGGTCGCATCAGCGACATTGGTCCCACGTCTGACGTCTACTCGTTGGGAGCGACGTTGTATTGCTTGATCACGGGACGTCCGCCGTTTCAGGCCGCCAATGTGATCGACACGCTCAAGCAGGTTTGCGAGACGGAGCCTGCGCCGCCGCGATTGATCAACCCGGAAATCGATCACGACCTGCAAACGATTTGTCTGAAGTGTTTGCGGAAGGAGCAGAATCAGCGATACGCCTCGGCCGCGGAACTGGCGGACGATCTGCGGCACTTCCTGAAAGGGGAACCGATCGAAGCCCACAGCTTGAACCTGCTGGAGCGAGTTGCCTGGACGCTCGAACGGAGCCGTGACGTTCGCGAATTCGCTCCGTACAGCCGGTTGTTCTTCACGTTTGCCGCGATCGTGCTGGTGATTGAGATGGTCGGTTACAAACTGTTCCTCGATCGGGTGTCGGTCGAAGTCTTCGCGGGAGTGCAGAGCTTGCGGTTCGTGCAGTTTGGCTTGGCGATCTGGCACTACCGTCGCGAAGGTCTGCTGCCTCGCAACGCGACCGAACGGCTGCTGTGGTCGATCTGGATTGGCTACATCCTGGCCTGCATCGCGGACTCGACGGCCTATCAAATGGCTCACGGATGGGACGGCGCGAACGCCAGCCATGACTTCCCGCACTTGGCGTCGATCACGGGTCTGGCCTTCTTCGTGATGGGAAGCGTCTACTTCTGTTGCCGTTGTGATCGACGCGACGCTTTCTTACGTTGAGCCATCCTTGGCTCTCCTGATGAGTTGTTGTTTGCACAACGCCAAGCATCAGGCAGAGCCAAGTTTTTTCAAACCCCAATCCCAATCACCCCAAGCCTGCGATCGAAGTTCGCCTAAAGCGCAGCTCGGAAGGGAACGCGGCTAAATGTCCAAGGTCTAAAACCGAATGTCCAATGAATGTGCCAAATAGGGAAACTCAAGATGGCCCACTTCCTCAGTGAGAACTGGCTGCTCAATCGTCGGCACGTCCTGCGTGGGCTGGGAGTCTCGCTCGCGCTGCCGTTGCTCGACTGTATGCGGCCGCTGCGTGCGGCCGAGACGGCGACTCGCGCGAAGCGCAGCGTCTTCATCTACCTGCCCAACGGCGTGAACACGATCGACTATCAAATCACGCAGGCCGGAGCGGATTACAAGTTCTCGAAGTCGCTCCTGCCGCTGGAGAAGCACAAGGCTCACATCACGCCGATCAGTGGACTGCATCATCCGCACGGACTGGGGCATCATCACAATTGCAGCTCGATCTGGCTGACGGGTGGCAAGATCGGGCCGTCGGAGCGGAACACGATCTCGGTCGATCAGCTCATGGCGCAAGTGACCGCTCCACAGACTCGGTTCTCGTCGCTGGAGTTGAGCAATCAAGGGCACTCGCTGGCTTATAGCGCGGATGGCATTCAATTGCCGGCTCAGGGAAATCCGAGCGTCGTGTTCCGCGAACTGTTTGAAGAGCCGCAAGGTGGGATCGCCAAACAGCGGCGTGGGTTGTTGCGCCGAGGCAGCATTCTCGACGCGATTCTGGATGAGGCGCGCACGCTGGGAGGACAGCTCGGCCAGGACGATCGCGGGCGGCTGGAGCAGTATCTGACATCCGTGCGTGAGGTCGAAATCCGCACACAGCGAGCCGACAAGTGGCTCGACACGCCTCGTCCCAAAGTCGATCCCGCCGATCAGGCGCGGCTGAATCGAGACATCTCATTGGAGCGGCTCGGCGAGTACCTCCGCACGATGTATGACATCATCGTGCTGGCGTTCCAAACCGACATGACTCGCGTGGCCACCTTCAGCACCGGAAACGAAGGGACCGGTCCCGCAGTCCCCGAAATCGGCGTGAAGCAGGATCGCCATTCGCTGTCGCATCACAACGCGAATCCCAAGCTGATGCAGGATCTGACGGCGAGCGATACGTTCAACGTCCAGCAGTTCAGTTACTTTCTCGGCCGACTCAGCGAGACGAAGGATGCGGAGGGCCCGTTGATTGATTCGACGATGGCCCTCTACGGCAGCGGCATGGCGTTCGGTCACAGTCACGGCAACGCCAACCTGCCGATCATCCTGGCGGGTGGCGGCAAGCTCGGTCTGAAGCACGGTCGGCACATCGACTTCAACGCCGGGTCGAAACCGGAGGGCTACACCTACGACCTCGACAATCCCATGAAGCACTATGCCATCTGCCACAATCCCGTGAACGGCAAGGCCCACCTGAGCAACGTGCTGCTCACGATGGCTCAGAAGATGGACGTGCCTACGGAACGATTTGCCGACAGCAATGGCACGGCTTCAGAAGTGTTGTAGCCACGCTCGCCAAGAGCGTGGACGAAGGCTTCCGCCCCCATCCAGCTCGCCTCATTGGTATCTACACAAATCAGAAAACCCCACAAAACATGGTCCGAGGTGCCATTTTTTATCTGCGGTTCGGCATTGCCATCCGCGGGCAGTCTTTTCGAAAAACACGGCTGCCCGCGGATGGCAATGCCGTCCCGCGGATGGATGAAACGCAGTTGTGTAGATATCAATGAGACGAGCTGGATGGGGACCAATACAAATACCTGAAATCCGTGAGTGTCCGACAATCCTGCGGCTGAAGTGAGCACTTTTATGTTTGGCATTTCTCATCGTTCATCAGCGACTCTCCTCATCCTGATGACCTTCGCCGTTCCGTCGCTCGCACAGGATCACGTTCCCAAGCCCGGCCAGTTTCCGCCGGCCGGTGCCGGAACGTACCTCGCGGGCGAACTGGCGATCATCGACCCGGTGAATCGGCGCGGCGGTTTGCGATTGGATGGCAACGGGGGCGAGCGTTATCACGCCGGGCCGCTGCATTACTTCGCGATGCTGCCTTATGGCACGATCTCGTTCAACGGTGCTCCGGCTGAGCTGCGCGACATCCCGATCGGCACTCATGTGCATGGCTACTTCTATGTGCCGCCGGTCGGCGAGGAAGCCACGATCCCGCCGCTGCCGAAGGACATGGAGCAGTTCCAGCTCAAGCACAACCACGCCGTCTCATTGGAAGACGATTTCAGTTTCTATCAGCGACGCGGCCAGAGTTGGAAAGTCGTGTCGCTGGATGCGAACAAAGGCAAAATCAACGTCGCACCATCGGGGCAAATGGCGAAGGACGGAATCAACACGCCTTACACCTTCGACATCGACGACGTCACGAAGGTCTGGAAGGGCCGCACGTTGGTTGACCTCGCGGACATCGCGCCGGACCAAGTCGTGCAGTTCAATCTCGGCTGGTCGCCCGGTTGGCGAGACAAGGAATTCAAGGTCTCGGAAATCTGGCTCGATGACGAGAGCCGGAAGTTCGCGACCGATCTTCAGCGACGCCGGCATGTGAAGTATCAGAAGCAGCGTTGGCTTCCGGGGTGGATCGACTCGGTGGAAGACAACGACTTCGGTGGCGGGACGGTGACGCTCACGTTGTTCGGCGGCATGGACCCGTCGTTGTATGCCGACCTCAAGAGCACTCAAGACAAGGGATACCACGTTGCCGTCGCCGAAAAGACGCTGCGTACTTGGTTCCATCGCTCCGACAGAAAGCTCGGCCAAGTCATCGAGTGGAAAGAGACCGAAAACCCGCCCCCCGGCAGCAGCGGCATTCAGGTCCGCATGAAGTTCACCGAATTGCTCGACGGCTATCGTCCCGGTCGAGCCGTCCGCGTGAAGTGCCACGATTGGCTCTTCGTCACCATGCCGTCGGAAGAACGAGTGAAGACAATTGAAGAACAGAAACGATCGGGGGTCTTGAGCCTGCCCTGACATCAAGCAGGCATCACGATTTTTGAATCAAAGTGCTTCGGGGTTCGCAGTGTCGGATCATTTTCCGCCCTCCATTTTTTGCCAGCTCTTTTGAATGGATCCAGACGGCTGGCGAAAAATGAAAGGCAAAACATGAAGCACAAACGCTGTCGAGATGACATCTCATTCGTCTGTCAGATTGTGACTCTTATGAAATACCGACTCGCCCAATTTGTTTTGATACTCGTCGTCGCCGCTTCATCGGTTCAGGCCGAGGAAGTGTCGCCCGCGTTCGACAAGGCCATGCAGCCGTTCTTTCAGACGTACTGCCTGCGCTGTCACAACGCTCAGAAGCAGGAAGGGAAATTCCGGCTCGACACGCTGTCGCGCGACTTCGCCGATCAAGCGGTGGCTCAGCGTTGGAGCGAAGTCGTCTTTCGGATGAACTCCGGCGAGATGCCTCCGCAGAAAGAGCCGCAGCCCAAACCTCAAGAACTGGGACAGGCCGTTGACTGGCTCTCGACGAGGATCACGGAAGGGGAAGCGGCGCGGATGGCGAAGCGCGGGCCGGTTGCTCACTACCGACTCAGTCGCGAGGAATACGGTCACACCGTCTATGACCTGCTCGGCGTTTACTTCGACGTGAACTTGCCGGGAGCGTTCAACGAAGATCCTCGCTGGCATGGGTTCGAGCGGATCGGCTCGCTGCTGACGCTCTCCCCCTCGCATGTGGATCGTTACTTCCGCGCGGCGGAGACGGTGCTCTCGCGAGCCTTTCCGGATCAGCCACCGAAATCGCAAAAGAGCCGACGAGAAGCGAACGCGGGGCAAGAGAAATGGTTGCAGGAACAAGGTCTCACAGGGCCAGTCCGCTGGCCTATTTGGCCGGGACATAGCCAGCACCTCGTCAACGCGAGTGCTCCCGGCTTGTATCGAATTCGCATTCAGCTCAGTGCGCTGCCGTCGTTCAAGGGACGATTGCCGCACCTCGCGCTGTGGCATCAGCAACTGAAACGCTCGGTCGTCGGCTTGGACGTCAACGCGGCCGAAGACCAACCGACGGTCATCGAAATTGAGACCTTCCTGCCGGAGGGCAACTTCAATGTGATGAACGAGTCGCCCGGAATGCTGGCGGATGGCCAGACTCCGAGCGTCACTCAATTCCCGTTCGTGAACACGAAAGTCAGTCGCCCGACTCGACCGACCGCCTACCGGCTGTTCAACGACGAGGGACAGTCGATCTTTCCGCTGTTGATCGTGGATTGGGTCGAGTCCGAAGGCCCGATCATTCTGGAGTCCGATCAACGCAAGCGCGAGGGATTGGTCCCTGTCGATCAGCCGGAACGCGCGAGCGTCGGGATGCCGGGCGATGAGAAAGAACCGGGGGCTAGCGCCCTCCGGCTGATGGAGGCGCGCGAATGCCTGCGTCGATTCGCGACCCGCGCTTGGCGTCGTCGCGTGATCGATGCGGAACTCGATCGCTATGTGAAGATCGTCGAAAACGAACTCGCGGCGGGCGAAAAGTTTCGTGCCGCTTATCGAGCTGCCATGATCGCCGTGCTGACCTCCAAGAATTTCTATTACCTCGAAGAAGGCTCGCCCGCCGAGCGTCGCGCGACGGTCAACGATTGGGAACTCGCATCGCGACTGTCGTACTTCTTGTGGAGTTCGCTGCCCGACGACGAACTGTTTGGCCTCGCTCAGCAAGGGACGCTGCGACAGCCCGATGTGCTCCGTGCTCAACTGGCGCGGATGCTCGCCGATCCCAAGATCGGCCGCTTCACGGATTCATTTCCGCGTCAGTGGTTGCAGCTCCAACGAGTCGGCGCGTTCCCGCCCGATGCCAGCCTCTATCCCGACTATGACAAGTGGCTCGAACAGAGCTTGGTGCTGGAGACGACCGGGTACTTCGGTGAGATGTTTTCCAAGAACCTGTCGCTTCGTGAGTTCCTCGTCTCCGATTGGACGATGCTGAATCCGCGGCTCGCGATGCACTACGGAATCTCCATCAGCCGGAACGCGCTAGCGTCCGGTTCATCACATGAGACAGCAAAACCGGACGCTAGCGCGTTCCGGCTGATCCCACGCGGCTTCCAGCGAACGTCGCTCCGCACCGAGGCTCATCGCGGCGGCCTGCTGACTCACGCTTCCATTCTCTCGCTCACATCGGACGGAACGCGGCATCGACCGGTGCATCGCGGCGTCTGGGTTTCGGAAGCAATCTTCGGTCGCACGCCGCCACCTCCGCCACCCAACGTCGAGCCGCTCGCGCCGACACCGAGCAATCAGCCGAAGGCCACGATCCGCATGCAGCTCGAAGCCCACGCAACTCACGCGACTTGTGCCTCGTGTCATCAAAAGATCGACCCGCTGGGCTTCGCGTTCGACAACTTCGACGCGATCGGCCGCTGGCGAACGAGCGAACAAGTCGCCGGCGGCAAAGGGGACGACCCAACGGTCAACGCCAGCGGCAAGCTCCCCGACGGTCGAGCGTATCACGGAGCGGACGAGTTCAAGCAATTGCTGGTTCAAGACCTCGACCGGTTCGCCGAAGCATTCGTCGAGCAACTCGCGACGTACTCTCTGCGCCGCGTGATGACGATCGACGATGCCGCGCAGATCAAGGCCATCGCCGCCGCAAGCAAGCAGGATGACTACAAGCTCCGCACGGTCATCGAGAACCTCGTCTTGTCCGATCTGTTCCGAAAGAGATGAGCAAGAGGAGTCGCTGTTTCAAACAGATCGCTCGTCTGTGGCTCCTCTCCGAAACCATCTGTGACCAGAGTTGATCGACTCGGCGGTGATTCGAGTGGTTTCGTGACTCTCGGGCCTGTGTTCGCGGAATCTCTCTTCACACGCACCGACGACGGAAACCGTGGAACTGCCGCAAATTTATTCTCGCGTGATCGCCCCGTTGCTGCTCGGCTGGCTTGGTTTGGCTTGGACGTTGACGAGCCTTGCCGCAGAGAAAACGGACACGCCCCCCGAAGGACGATTCCGCGAGCGTGTTTGGACTGACTCGCGTTTGGAAGATTCATCTGCATGTCTCGGCCGAGAACTGGAAGACGATGCAGCCAGCACCGTCGGCACCGAGTTGTCCAGGGGGTGGGTTTCGTCCGGGGAACGCAGGGACTCGAATACAAAGGAGAAGACTGGGCGGCGTACTCGTGGTTCGAGCCGAAGTCGAACGCTGGAAACATTTCTCGTCAAGCGGCGCGAATCCATCACCGCGCAGTTGGCCGGAAAGTCCAAAGGGAGAACGCCCAGCATGAACTTCGGCCCTCCGCCGAACGCGGCCCCCGGCGGAGGATTCAAACCTCCGGCCGGCTTCGGCCCCGGCATGTTTCTCGGCCCGCCTCGCGCGCCGGACGAAAAAACCAAAGAGACCAGCCGATGAATTCGTCGGCCTGACTCCGACCGCAAGTACGTTGTGACGGCTTGTCTTGATCGCGAGACTGCGCGAGTCTGATTTGGCGAGTCGATGACCAATCGGGAGAACAACAATGACGGCTCCGTTTCGCGACAGTGGTTTGCGGTATGACGATTCGCGGTGTGACCGAAGAAGATTTCTCGCGCGAGTGATGATCGGTGGCGCGGTTGCGAGTGCGGGTTGGCCAACATCGGCGGTGACGTCGGCGGCGGATCAGAGCGTTCCCGAATTCGCGTTCGTCGTCATTGGCGACACGCACTACTTGGCCAATCGCGAGCGGACGGCGGAGATCGACTCGAAGTCGAGCGATACCTGCGGGCGATTGGTGGACACGATCAATCGGCTGGCGGGCAGCGCGATCCCCGATGCGGCCGGGGGCGGTCAGGCGCGGGCGGCGACGGGTGTCATTCATGCCGGCGACGTCATCGACACGGGGGATAAGATCGGAGCCACTCAGATCGAAATGCAGAAGACAGAACTGACTCGATTCCGCGACGACTTCGGTCTGACCGGCAAAGACGGACGGCTGACGTGTCCCGTGTTCGAGATCGCCGGCAATCATGACTCACCCCACGGCGGCGGGTTGTTCATCGAGCAAATTAAAGAGCGAAACAAGTCGCGGCCTGGAGTCGTCCAGGTTTCAGACAACGGAGTGCATTACTCGTGGGATTGGAACGGCACGCACTTCGTCAATCTGGGTCTGATTGTCGGGACCGATGCGACGGTGGCTCGGCGACGGAGGTACGCGGCGCTCGACAGCCTGGCCTTTCTGATCAGTGACCTGAAGAGGCATGTCGGCGACAGCGGCAAGCCGGTCGTGCTGACGCATCATGTGGACGTCGCTCGGTACACCGGCCCGTGTGATCCGTCGGCGGCGGCCGATAGCAAAGAGTGGGACTCCTGCGACGTCCAGGCGTTTCACGAAGCGATCAAGGGCTACAACGTCGTCGGCATTTTCTATGGCCACACGCATTCGCGTTCGGTCTTCCGCTGGGACGGCGAATCGACGAAGGCGAAGTCCGGAATTCGTGTCTTCAACACCGACAACGCCAGCCACTTCAATAGCGACGCTCAAGCCTTCTTTTACGTCGAGTCTCACGTCGGCAAGCTGCGTGTCCGCGAGTACCAAACCAAAGACCGCTGGCAAACCGGCTTCTGGACCCCGCAAGTTTGGAATGTGCAATGAACAATCTGTCGCCACCCAAAGTGATGCCTCCAAAGGACGGTGGGAAAGCGCGGGGGCCGGCACGCCCGCGTTGAGCAGCGCGGTGGCGAAGCCTTCTTCGGTCCAATCGACCGCTTCATCAACGATGACTCGCCCCTGCGCCAAGTTTCTTGTGACGGTTCGTGTCAGTTGCTTGATAGTCGGCGCGGAGTAGTGTCTAGTCCCCGCGTCGAGCATTCGCTCACAACGTCGAATCGCCTCTCGGATCATTCAACAAAGGAGCAGCAAAATGAATTTCACTTGGGTCGGAGTGTTGGCACAACAGGACGGTGAAGTCGCGGGGGATCCTGTCGTTGGTGGTATCGCCGCGATTGTCTCGTTGGCCATCGTCATTGTTGCGGTGGTTGGGATGTGGAAGGTGTTTGAGAAGGCGGGCAAGCCAGGTTGGGGAGCGATCGTTCCGATCTACAACATCGTTCTGCTGTTGGAAATCGTCGGCAAACCGATCTGGTGGCTGCTGCTGTTCCTGATTCCGTGCGTCAGCTTTGTGATCGCGTTGATCGTATTTCTGGAATTGGCCAAGTGCTTTGGCAAGAGCGCCGGATTTGGACTTGGCTTGTTTCTGCTGGGATTCGTTTTCTTCCCGGTCCTCGGATTCGGCGACGCCAAATATCTTGGGCCGCAGAAGTCCTAGTTTGGCAACACCTCATGCCGGGAACTTCTCTTGACCCGGTCATCAAAAGGAAGAGCTGGCAAAAAATGAGGGCGGAAAATGGAGACCGGTTGTCCGGTCCATTTTCCGCCCAACATTTTTCGCCAGCTCGTTTTTGGCCTTAGTATTCCTTCGCCTTAATCCAGCTCATCATGCGGCGGAGTTGCTTGCCGACTTGTTCGAGCGGATGGTTGCGTTCGCGGCGGCGGACGGCTTGGAAACTGGCTTGGTTGGCTTTGTTTTCGAGAATCCATTCTTTGGCGAACTGACCGGTTTGAATTTCGGTCAGGATCTTCTTCATCTCGGCCTTGGTCTGATCGGTGACGATCCGCGGGCCGCGCGTGTAGTCGCCGAACTCGGCGGTGTTCGACACGCTGTAACGCATGTAGTTCAAGCCCCCTTGATAGAAGAGATCGACGATCAACTTCAGTTCGTGCATGCACTCGAAGTACGCCATCTCCGGCTGATAGCCCGCTTCGACGAGCGTCTCGAAGGCCGCTTTGACCAAGGCGCTGACGCCACCGCAAAGGACGACTTGCTCACCGAAGAGGTCGGTTTCGGTTTCCTCGGCGAAGGTGGTCTCGATGACTCCGCCGCGCGTGCCGCCGATCCCCTTCGCATACGCCAGCGCGAGCTTGCGGGACTCTTCCGACGCGCCCGGCAACAGCGCGATCAAGCTGGGAACGCCCCCTCCCTTTTCATACTCGCTGCGGACGAGGTGACCGGGGCCTTTGGGAGCGACGAGCGCGGCGTCGTGTCCCGCGGGCGGGATGACTTGTCCGAAGTGAATGTTGAAGCCGTGCGAGCACATCAGCAGCGCGCCCTTCTTGAGGTTCGGGCGAATCTCCGACTTGTAGATGTCCCCTTGGACTTCGTCGGGCAGCAGGATGTTGACGAGGTCCGCCTGCTTGACGGCATCGACAATCGACAGCGGCTGGAAGCCGTGGCTGACGGCGAGGTCATAGTTCGCTCCGCCGGGACGTTGCCCGATGATCACATTACAACCGCTGTCGCGCAGGTTCTGCGCCTGAGCGTGTCCTTGGCTGCCGTAGCCCAGGATGGCGATAGTCTTGTTCTTGAGGAGCGAGAGATCGGCGTCGGCGTCGTAGTAGATGGTGACTGGCATGGTTTCGTGTTGAGTCCGTTGTCTGGAGTGCTTGGTGGGAAAGAGTCGTTAACGATCACCGCTTCCTGACGGTCGCGGCTCTGAATTTTCACAGCCTCGGAGAGTCGGCTACGCATTGGGCGTTACTTCGTGATCGCGTTGCAGCGCGATGCGTCCGGTGCGGACCATTTCCAGAATTCCGAAGGGCCGCATCAGTTCGATGAAGGCTTCCAGTTTCCCTTCCTGGCCGGAGATTTCGACCATGACGTGCGTCTGGCTGACATCCACGATTCGGCCGCGAAAAATCTCGACCAGTTCTTTGATCTCGGCCCGGCGATCATTGGCCGTGTTGACCTTCATCAGCATTAGGTCGCGTTCGACGAACTTCTGATCGGAGAAGTCGATCACACGGACGACGTTGATGATCTTTTCGAGTTGCTTGCGGACTTGATCCAAGACGCGCTCATCCCCTTCGACGACGAAGGTGATGCGGGAGTATGCCGGATCTTCTGTCTCGCCGACGGCGAGGCTTTCGATGTTGAACGCGCGTGACGCCAACATCCCAGAGATGTGCGCCAACACTCCGGGTTGGTTCATCACCAGCGCCGAGAGAACGTGCTTCATGGAATCAATCGCTTTCGGAATCAGCCAAGGCCGCATTGAGAGGAAATTGAAACACCCTTCCGGGAGTCGAAAGGGGCGGGAGTCTAAGGCGGTCCCAAACGATTCTCAACGCTATCGTTCGGTGAGCAACTTGAGCGATTGATCGTACAAACCGAGCACCTTCTGCCGCTGCTCGGCGGTGTCGAATTGAGCTTTCTCGGCGATGCTGGCGCGAGCAGTTCGATGGCAGTCTCTTGCGGGAGGACGAACCACTCCTCCATCTCACGCAGACGCTGCAACAGGCCCCAGCCGCGCGAGTCGAGTCCTTTCGGAGTCAGGACCACGCGCTGGCCGTCAGACTCGTGCGTGAACCGGATCACTCCCGCGACCGGGCGTCCCGAATCGGCATCGGTCAGCAACAGAGTCACCCGGCAAGTCGGCTCCGGCGCGAACGCGGCCGCGACCAGCAACAGAGAGACAACGCCGAGGCCTGACAAAACCGCTCGCATCGCGAACCTCCGTGCGGAGAAAGCTAATTGACCGTAGCCGCGTTCGCCAGAACGCGGGCTGCCCGGCGTACCCGCCCGCACTCTGGCGAGTGCGGCTACGTCGCCTCATTTCTTGCGAGGCAACTTCAATTCCGGCTCGCTGTGATTGACCTCGGTGTCTTTGCGGATCGTCGTTTCCATTTGCGCCTGGCTCGGTCGCACGGCTTTGGAATCGATCGAGCAGACCGACAAGCTGCTGGCGGTTGCCGCACGTTTGGAGCGTTCGTCGTAAATCTTTTCGCGCTGTCGAGCAATCGCGGCTCGCCGATCCAGGATCTGCTGGAAGTCGAAGTTGACGCGTTTGGCCTTGGCGAACGGTTTCAGCAGGGTTGCCACTTCGCGAGCGGTGGCGAAGCGATCGTTTGGATCTTTCGCGAGCAAGCGTGTGACGATCTGCTCGATTTCCTCCGGGACATTCGGCTGCAACTGGCGAATCGGCTGCGGCGGCTCATTCCAGTGGGCTTCCAGTTTGGCGGCGCGCCCCAGCTTGTCGGGAAACAGCACTCTTCCCGCGAGCATGAAATGCAGCGTCGCTCCCAGGCTGTAGAGGTCTGCTCGGCGATCGACATGGAAGCTATCGCGAGCTTGCTCGGGCGCGATGTAGTCCGCGGTCCCCAGACAGTCTTGCCCGAAGATCATCGTCAGCGAGAACTCGTCATCCTGCACCGACTGCGACGCCAACGACAAACCAAAGTCCAGAATGTGCGCGTCACTTTTCTCATCGACGAGCACGTTGGCTGGCTTGAGATCTCGATGCACCAGTCCCAACCGATGAGCGTGCTGTAACCCCGCCGAGATATGTCGCGCGATGTGACACGCCACCGGCCACGCGATCGGTCCCCCCATCGCCACGAACTCATCGATGCCAACGCCGCGGACCAAATCCATCACCATGTAATGGACGTTGCCATACACGCCCTCCGCCGTGCCGACGTCATGAGTGCGAATGATCGCGCGATGATTCAGCTTCAGCCCGGCTTCGGCTTCCAAGCGAAACCGGGTGAGCAATCCGGCGTCGTTCTCGTTTTGCTCGCAGAGCATTTTGAGGGCGACTTCCGCGTCGGTTCGCAGGTCGCGAGCGATGTAGACCCAACCCATGCCGCCCGAACCGAGCACGTCGTCGATGCGGTAGTGGTTAATGAAGAATCCTCGCGTCCGGCCTTCGAGCAGCCGTGTCGCGTGCAGCCGAGTCAGGAACCCCGCCTTAACCAACGCCTTCGCCGCAGCCATCGGTGCTGGATCGCCGAGTCCCGCCACCACGTCCAGCGCCGAGTCAAACCGTTCTGCGGACAGCAACTTGCTGCGCTGGAGGTGCTCGACAAAATCGGTGGTCTTTGCGAGCGTCGTCACGGTCAATCACCTGTTCCGAGGATTCCCAGGCCGCCACCTTCATCTCTCGTCTGTTTCTCTCCGCCGTTTCAAAGACGGAGAACCCGGTCGAAGCATAGCACTCCGCCCGGCTGCGAGGCACGTCGTCTCACCACCAACGTCAGAAAAAGCGGAACACTCGGGTCGATCATTCTGCTCGTCGGACGTCAGCAGAATGATGGAGGGCAGAACGGTGTGCGGTTGTTTGCCGTCTTCCCAATCGGAACTCGCCAATGTTTTGATTGCCGCTCCGCCGCAACCCAAAAATCAAGACTTTTATCCAAGTTGTTTCGCAAGACTTTTCCCACTTCGCGTTCTTCGCGACCTTCGGTCTGAAACAGGTCTCGACGGACTTTGTGAATTTTCATATCAATCCGCCCCTCTCCGAGCCGACCGCTTGGTCAGCTCCCCCCTCACCTCACCGAATCTCTTCCCCATCGGAGGCATGGATGCCGCCGTCTGCGGTTGGTCCGCGTTCGTGGTTGCGCGAATCGCGCGGGATGATTTTTCCCGTGTTGATCGTGGCGTCGGTTGTCGCGCTCGTGACGCCGTTGCCGCCGCTGCTGATGGACTTGCTGTTGGCCGCGAACATCACCGCGTCCGTGCTCATCTTGCTGACGACGGTTTATGTCGGCCGTCCGCTGGAATTCAGCTCGTTTCCCGCGATCTTGTTGGGGACGACGCTGGTCCGATTGGTCCTGAGCGTCGCCGCGACGCGACTGGTTTTGACTCGCGGAGGGAGCGACGGGACGCAAGCCGCCGGAAAAGTCATTGAGGCGTTTTCGCAGTTCGTCGCGGGAGATCAGATTGCCGTCGGCATCGTGATCTTTCTCATCATCGTCGCGATTCAATTTCTGGTGATCACGACGGGAGCGACTCGAATCAGCGAGGTGGCCGCGCGGTTCGCGCTCGACGGATTGCCGGGCAAGCAAATGGCGATTGACGCCGACCTCAACGCGGGAGCGATTACTCACGAGCAAGCTCGGCAGCGGCGCGACGATTTGATTCGGCAAGCGGACTTCTACGCGGCGATGGACGGAGCCAGCAAATTCGTGCGCGGCGACGCGGTCGCCGGACTCGTGATCATGGCGATCAACATCATCGGCGGCCTCTACATGGGCGTGTTCGAGAACGACATGCCGATCGGCGAGGCAGCGGATGTCTTCACTCGGCTGACGATTGGCGATGGATTGGTCAGCCAACTGCCAGCGTTTTTGATTTCGTTGGCGGCCGGCTTGATCGTGACTCGCTCGTCGAGCGAAAGCGATTTGCGACGTGACGTGATCCAGCAGACGTTCCGACATCCCGAAGCCCTATTCCTGGCGGCCGCGTTTCTGTCGGCCCTGAGTTTCACTGGTCTCCCCGCGCTGCCGTTGATCGCAATGGCGGCGGGCTGTGCGGTCGTCGGCACGCTGCTCCGCAAGACGAACGCCGAGCTGCCAGCAACTCCCATCGAGACAGAACCCAAAGAAAAACCGTTGCCGAAGGTCGAAGACTTTTTGCGAGTCGATCCGATGGAACTGACGATCGGCCCCGGCCTCGTGACGCTGGCTCAGAGCGGCGATTTGCTGGCTCAGATTTCCGCCGTGCGAACGCGGATCGCGCATGAGCTGGGCATGTTGCTGCCGAAGATGCGGATCAAAGACAACCTCCGTTCCGAGCCGTTTGCCTACGAACTCAAGCTGCGCGGGATTCCGGTCGCGACCGGCGAGGCTCGTGTGGATCGGCTGCTGGCCATTCGCACGTCGTTCGTCGCGGGTGAGCTGTCTGGTCAACGAACGGTCGATCCGGTGTCGGGCCGCTCGGCCATTTGGATTGAATCGGCTCAGCGAGAACATGCGGAGTTGCTCGGCTACCTCGTGCAGAGTCCGACCGATGCGCTGTTCTCGCACTTGCATGAAGTCGTTCGCGATCACGCGGCCGAACTGCTGACTCGGCAACAGGTGCATGGGCTGCTCGACAACCTGCGGCTGACGTCCCCCAAGATCGTTGACGAGTTGCTGCCCTCGCTGCTCAAACCGGCGCAGGTGCATCAAGTCCTGGAGAACTTGCTCCGCGAACGAGTGCCGATTCGCGACCTCGAAACGATTTTGGAATCGTTGGGGAGCTACGCCGAACGAACACAGAACACGGCCTTGCTGACCGAGTATGTCCGCTCGGCGCTGGGCCGCACGATTTGCCAGCGGCACCGCGACGCTCAGCGAGTGATGCGTGTGCTAACACTCGACCCGGACCTCGAAGACTTGATCGCGGCGGGAGTCGATTTCAGCGACTCCGGCTTGATCGTGAAGCTGTCGTTGGCGACGAGCGATGCGATCCGGCAATCGCTGACCGAGTCGCTCGCGGCGACGGAGGCGAACCTCGTGCTGACGACCTCCGCAACCGTGCGGCTGGGTTTGCGACACCTCACGGCAACCGCGTTTCCGCGATTGACGATTCTTAGTTTGAACGAGATATCCCGCGACACGCAGGTCGAGTCGCTGGGGCAAGTGCCGACGATCGTCGCCGGTACGTTCCGTGTCCCGGTGCCCGTCTGACGCTTTCAGGAGTAACCATGACAACACGTTTCTATGTCGCGGGAGTGTTCATCGCGGTTGCGGCCTGTTGCTTGGGTTGCATTGAAGTTGACTGGAAAGCAGGACCAAAGCCAATTGACCACGGGTCACTTCGAAAGCTCTTGGACCTGCACGAAGCCAAAGAAAAAGGACTGATCACTGACAGCGAATTCAACGATCAACGGCAATTTCTGGACTCATCACTTCGCTGAAGAGTCTTTCTGAACTGAAACGAAACCATCCACGTCATCGACGGCACACGGAATGTGCCTGCTACCAAATGAAGGTGACCTATGCCCGATATCCGAACCTTTCGAGCCTCCTCAATGCAGGAAGCGATGCGAATCATGCGTCGCGAATTGGGCGAGGAGGCGGTTGTGGTCAACACCCGCTCGATCGCGCAGCGTCGCGTGTTCCCGTGGCTGAAGTCCAAGAGCGAGGTGGAAGTCATCGCTCGCGTGGACGCGGCGGGGGCGGGAGACGCGCGCCGAGCGGAAGTAACCCGAAGCGTCAGCGAGGGAGGCGCGAACGCTGCGGCCAATCCTCCCTCGCTGACGCTTCGGGTTACATCGGTCGATGACTCACACGTCTTGTCTCCCGCACAGTTGGCCGAGCACCTGGAGCGCGAGCTGCTCGAACCGGATCAGTTCGCGCCCTGCGATAGTGGCATTGAACTCAGTCCCAGTTTGGAGCGGCTGATCGCGTCGCCTTCCGTGAAGACAAGTGGAGGCAAGCCGAACGTCGCGTACTCGGACAAGACGAACATCCCCGAGCTGTCGCAGTTTCGCGGGGCGGTCGAAGTCAACGAGCGGCTCGATTCAATTCAGCGAATGCTGGAGAGCTTGAATAAGTCCCGGCATCTCGGCGGAGACAGCGAAGTCCCGCCGGAGCTGTTTCAGCTTTACACCGAGCTGCTCGACAGCGATGTCGAAGAAGAGGTCGCTCGCGATTTGATCTTCCGCCTCCGCCGGCATGTGAAGCCGGAACAGCTTCACGATCACCCCTACTGCAAGGCTCTGCTGACCGGACTCGTTGAATCCGACTTCCGCATCGCCTCACCGATCAAACCAACTCCCGGCCGTCGCCGAATCGTGGCGCTCGTCGGGCCGACCGGCGTCGGGAAGACGACGACGATCGCGAAGCTCGCCGCCAACTTTCGACTGCGCGACGGGATCAAAATCGGACTGGTCACAGTCGATACGTTTCGCGTTGCGGCGGTCGAGCAACTCCGCACCTATGCCGAGATCATCGACCTGCCAATGAAGGTCGTCACCAGCCCGCTGGAAATGCGACGAGTGCTCGATGAACTCGTGGGACTCGACCTGATCCTGATCGACACGGGAGGACGCAGCCCGCGCGATGAACTCAAGATTCAAGAACTCAAGACGCTGCTGGCCGAAGCTCAGGTGGATGAAGTGCATCTCGTCCTGAGCCTGACCGCCGGAGTCAGCAGCCTCCGCGCGGCGTGCGAGAAGTTTGCGACGGCGAACACAACCGCATTGATCCTGACCAAACTGGACGAAGCGGCCGGCATGGGTTCGCTGATGACAGCCGCTCGCAAACTGCCGCTCCCCGTGAGCTACCTAACCACCGGACAAGACGTGCCCGATGACATCGAATGCGCGAACGCCTGCCGCATGGCTCGACTGGTGTTGGGGCAGGAGAAGCTGGAGACGTAGGAGGCTGATTGCTGATTGCTGATAGCTGATTGCTGATTGCAAATGACAAATGACAAATGACAAATGACAAATGACAAATGACAAATGACAAATCACAAATCACAAATCACAAATCACAAATCACAAATCACAAATCACAAATCACAAATCACAAATCACAAATGATGACGTCGTGTTGTCCGTCATTTTGAAATCTGCCATCTGCCATCTGCCATCTGCCATCTGCCATCTGCCATCTGCCATCTGCCATCTGAAATCTGAAATCTGAAATCTGAAATCCCTATGCGCGACCAAGCCTCCACACTTCGCAATCTCATCCAACGCCGTTCGGCCGATGCGCCGTCGTCGGCGGGCGAGCGTGCGCGGATTGTCACTTTCACGAGCGGCAAAGGGGGAGTCGGCAAGTCGAATCTCGCGCTCAATGTCGCGGTCGCGATGGCTCAAGCCGGTGCGCGAGTTTGTTTGCTCGACGCGAATCCGGGTTTGAGCAACATCGACTTGCTGTGCGGTTTGAACTGCTATTGGAACTTCGGGCATGTACTCACCGGTGCGAAGTCGCTGAGCGAAGTGATCCTCAAAGGACCGGCGGGGATCAACATCCTGCCGGGAGCCAGCGGACTCCTAGAACTCGCGGCAACGCAAAATCTGTCTGAAGAAATTGCCTCGCTCGAAACGGCCTATGACGTGTTGATCGTTGATGCCGCGACCGGGTTGACCGAGACGGCTCGGCGATTCGCTCAGGTCGCGGACATCACATTTCTCATCACGACGCCGGAGCCGACAGCGGTCGCGGATGCCTACGCGACGCTCAAGGCTTGGCAGGGAAGCGTGACGGCGATGCCCGAAGTATTGGTGAACCGAGCCAACTCGGCGGCCGAGGCGAAACAGATTCTGGAACGATTCCGACAGACGGTCGAAATGTTTCTGCGATGCCCGCCGCCATCGGGTGGCTGGATCGCCGAAGATGCGGCGGTCGCTCAAGCAGTCGCCGCGCGACGGCCGTTTGTCGAGACCGCTCCCGAGGGAGCGGCGACTCGCGACGTGCGAGCGATCGCCAAACGATTGCTCGCGGCAGCCAAGCCGACTCGACAACAATCACTACCCAGCAGAATTTGACCGGATTCCTCTGACTTCACTCCTCTGACCTCATTCCTTTGACTGAAATCATCCGGCACATCAAAGCCGGATTAGTCAAAGGAATGAGGTCAAAGGAATGAAGGCAACCGAGAAATCAAAGACTGAACGCGGAACCAAGCCGAAAATTGCGAATGACTTTGACGGTTAGGAAAATTGTGACGAAAGGACTCAAGAAGACTCACCAAGATTGTCGATCTGACTAAAGAAGTTGATGCCGTTCCTGCGCCTCAGCGAGACGTGGGACGGGATCGGTTTCGACCTACCTCATCGTTCGGACTGGCTCCGAAACCTGCCTGTCTCTTTTCTCACCGTCTGACTCTGGATTGACCCACGGAGGGGTTTGTCATGGCTCTTGCAAAACTCACGGAAGAACAACTCACCGAAGTTTGGACCGACTACAAGAAGGACCAAGCGGATCAGCACCTTCGCAACACGCTCATGGAGCGTTACCTGCCACTGGTCCGGTACAACGCCGAACGGGTCTGGTCGAAGCTGCCTGATGGTGTCGATCTGAACGACCTGATCTCCGCCGGCGTGTTCGGTCTGATGGACGCGATCGAAGCGTTCGACATGCAACGGGGCGTGAAGTTTGAAACGTACTGCGTGCCACGCATCCGCGGTGCGATGCTCGACGAACTGCGCACAATGGACTGGGTGCCGCGGCTGGTTCGCAGCAAAGCCAGCAAACTGGAAGCGGCTCGCAAGCAGGCCGAGGTCGAGCTGGGCTATCCCCCCGCCGACGCGGATATCGCCGCCAAGCTGCAAATCTCCGCCGAGGAATACGATCGCCTCAAAGCGGAAGCCAGCGCGGTCAATCTCGTCAGCCTCAACAAGAAGTGGTACGAGACCGACAGCTACAAAGATGTCCGCGAGGTAGACATCCTCGAAGACAGCAAGGGGGAAGACCCGACCAATGGCATCCAAAAACGTGACCTGATGAAGCTCGTCACGAAGGGACTCAACCGCAACGAGCGGCTCATCATCATCCTCTACTACTACGAAGAGCTGACGATGAAAGAGATCGGCAACACACTGGGACTGTCCGAGTCCCGCGTCAGCCAGATGCACTCCAGCATCGTCCTGCGTCTCAAGGAACAGTTGGGTCGCCGTCGGCCTGAGTTTGGGTGATCGGAATTTTCGATTTTTGATTTTCGATTTTTGATTGCCTGGAGCACAGGCAATTCAAAAGTCGTGCCCCCTCACCAATCGAAAATCGAAAATCGAAAATCAAAAATCAAAAATGGAGAATCCCATGCCCTCCGCATTGGCTGCGAAGCTGCGAGCTCGGATGTTCGGCGACAAGCCGACGAACATGTCGGTTTATCACGACCTCATCGCCAAGTCCGTCGAGCCGGGGATGACCGTGCTGGATGTCGGCTGTGGCCGAGGGGTCATCGCTCCGTATCCGTGGCACAACCACGAGAAGATCAAACTCTGGGGCATCGACCCCGATCCGACAGCGGCCGAGAACCCGCATCTCGAATCGTTCACGCTGCTGACTGATGATCCGATTTGGAAGATCCCCAGCGGCTCGGTCGATCTGGCTGTCGCGCGCTATGTGCTGGAACACGTCGATGACCCAACTGCGTTCTTCAGCAATCTCTCGCGAGTGCTCAAGCCGGGAGGCAAGTTCCTGTTCTTGACTCCCAACCGCTGGCATCCGGCGATGATCGCCTCGCACTGGTTGCCTTATGGACTCAAGCAACGCATTCTCGCGCTGACCAAACGTGCCGATCCGCACGACGTCTTCCCGACCTGTTACCGACTGAACTCCGCGCGAGCCGTGACCCAGGCCGCTCAACGCTGCGGCTTGAACATCACCGAACTGCGGACGCGAGAAATTCAGCCGTGTGGCTATCTCGACTTCAGCGTGCTCGGCTACTTCGCGTCGTGTGCGTACTTCGCCACGATGCGAGCGACCGGCTTGCAACGCTTCTTTGGAATGACGCTGACGGGTGTGTTGAGCAAGCCGCTGGCAGCACCCGCTGCGACGAGAATGATTTCCGTGGAAGCACCGGCGACCGCGCCCGCCTGGCAACAAGTCGGAGTCCCGTCATGAAGCTGACTCATTGCCGAAGAATGCTTGGCGTTTTAGCGGTATTGGCCGCGACCACACTCAGTGGCTGCATGGCCTATCGCCCCGCTCCGTACAACCGCCCGTCGTTTCATGCCTCGCGCGAGCATGTTCCATCGGGTGTCATTTCGCGAGCACAACTCGCACGCTGGCAACGGCCGACCCACGATGCACTCGTCACCAACGCCGTCGCGACCGCGAACTCTTCGCAAGAGCTTGACGTTTCGTTGCGATGAATGGCGGTTAAACGATCCGGCTACTTTCTCAGCCGTTCCGCCATCTCGCGAACCGTCTTGACGATTCGCTCCTCGACTCCGGGACGCCACGGCGACGGCAGATTGCTGTACCGCATCGCTCCGCCCCCTTCGTAGCCCCCCTCTTTGAGGACTCGTTCCGAAGGGATGTAGGCCATCACATCGTTGATGTAGCCGGCGACCCAAACCGGGCCGGGACCAAGCTCACGCTTCAGCCGCAGCGAGTAGTCGATCACGACCTCACCACCGAGCGTCACCAACGTCAGGTCACCGCCGAATTGCAGCACTTGAACGGGATACGGATAGCTCTCGCGGACCTTGCCGTTCTTTTCGAGTTCGGCCAACAGCGCGGCCGAGCGACGTTGCTCGTAACCATCTTTGTGATTGCGACGCTCAAGCAGCTCGTCACGAGTCACCGGCTCGAACGGCAGTTCGACTTCGTGCAAATCAAACTTCAACGGCCCACGAATCGGTTTTGGCACCGGCAACAGCGCGGCTTCAACGGCTGTTGCCAACGTCTTGCCGTGAGTCTTCGCCCACTCAATCTGCCCGCGCGGGTATGGGTTCTGATCGCCGCCGCAACCCATCACGAACAGCGCGGTCGCTCCCGGATGAGCCTTCTCAATCTCGGTCTGAGCAAAGCCCGCATAGTCGGCGTTGATCTGCATCACCCCGGTCGTCGTGTTGTGGCAGGCGTAACCAAACGCGACCGCTCGCAGAGTCTTGCCATCGAGCGATTCGACTCGCAGCACTGGCACGTCTTGATCGACCGGGCCGTCGGGATACGGACTATTCTGAAACCCGTCCTTGGTTGGCAGCCGCCGATTCATCGCGACGCTGCACCGAGCGTGACTGTACGACAACTTCGCCGGTTGCATGTCTTCAACCGCCGCACCGATCACCGCGATCAGCTTGTCCCGCAGTTCGATGAAGTACGACTCGACCCGCTGTCGTTGTTCTGGATCGAGCGGATACATGACCGACATCTCCAGATCATCTTTCACGACCGGCCCGCAATGCGTGTGCGAGCAGTTCAGCAACAGCCCCTTCGGATCGAGTTTGAATTTCTCGGCCACGGCCTGAGCGACTTGCTGCCGCAGCGGTCGAGGAATACTGATGAGATCCGTGGTGACGATGACTGCTCGCGTCCCGGCCGAGTCTTCGATCGCCAGTGCCTTCGCATGAAGTTCGGACAGCGTTCCCTCGGAGGGCTTGGTCCTTCCGGCGTAACCCGCCATCCAAATCGGTTGGCTCGGAGTGACCGCGACCGTCGCGACTCCCACCTTCCAGTCAGAATCGTCTGCTTGGCAAATCGCTGCCGTGGCGATCAAGACCATCACAAAAATCAAACGCATGATGTGTTCCCCCAATTGTCCGGCCGAAAGCCGAAAGCCGAAAGCCGATGGCCGTAATACCTTTTTTTTTGACGCGTGCGGCTCAACGAGTCGGAAGAAAAAGGATAACGGCCATCGGCTGTCGGCTCACGGCATTCGGCCGGACAATGCGGGGCGAATTGGTGATGGCGCGTTGAATTGCGGCAATGTTCGATCGCCCTATAATCCCGCCCCGCGCTGCCCAGACGATTTGAAAATCCATTGCCTGACTGATCGAGTTAGGTGTCTTGCCTGATGCTTCCGGCTCGGAGTTCAGGCCACTGAAATGAAAAGGAGACGACCTTGCGTTGGCTGTTAAACGCCTTGTCCACATCGGTGGGCAGGAAGGTGGTCCTGGCGATCACCGGGTTGTTGCTCTGCGGCTTTCTGGTCGCGCACCTCGCTGGCAATCTGCTGCTCCACGCTGGCGACAAAGGCAAAAGCTACAACGAGTATGCTGAGGCGCTGCACAAGCAAGCCGCGCTACTGGTCGTTGCCGAGATCGGGCTGTTCGGCCTGTTCATCGCCCACATCGTCATCGCGTTGCAGGTCTCGGCCGAGAATCGAGCGGCTCGCAAAATGGGCTATGCCGTGACTCGGTCAAAGCAAGAGGGCCGCATTGCGATGGAAGGCTATCGGCCCGACACCTGGATGCTGGTGACTGGCATCGTCGTGCTGGGATTCCTCATCCTGCACTTGATCGACTTCAAATTCGGCACCGAGCTAAAGCTTCGTGACCAGACATTGTACTTCAATGGTGCGGATGAAAAATCGCCCTACGACAAAGCCGTGGCGTTGTTGCGGACACCGCTGACCATTGTTGGTTACAGCATCGGCTGTGTGTTCCTCGCGTTTCATTTGGCTCACGCCTTTCAAAGCGCGTTTCAAACGCTGGGCTTCAACCATCCGAAGTACACCCCCACGATCAAGATTACGGGGTTAATCTTCGCTCTGATCATCGGCGTCGGCTTTGCGTCGTTTCCGATCAGCGGACTCATTCAGAGTGGTACGTCGTCGCCGCCTCTCAAAGCCTCTGCGTCGGCTCCTGCAAACCAGAGTCTTGATACCGCGCGAGCTTTTCCGCCGGGGACGATCGAAGGAGTCGATGATCCCGGTAGCCTGGAACGATAGACGCAACGATCAGGCTGGTGACGAGTCGCAATTCAACAATCCGCCCGACAGCGGTCCTACGAACTGGCAGGAGTCGGCCTCATGGCTGAAGTGACGACAACAACGAACGGCTCATCGCGGCTGCAATCGAACGCGCCGACGGGCGATATCACGACGCGCTGGGATCGGCACAAGTTCGATCTCAAGCTGGTCAACCCCGCCAACAAGCGGAAGTTCAACATCATCGTCGTCGGCACCGGCTTGGCCGGGGCGAGCGCTGCCGCTTCGCTGGCCGAACTCGGTTACAACGTCAAAGCGTTCTGCTTTCAGGACTCGCCTCGCCGAGCACACAGCATCGCGGCTCAAGGTGGCATCAACGCGGCCAAGAATTACTGCAACGACGGCGACTCGGTCTGGCGATTGTTCTACGACACTGTGAAGGGCGGCGACTTCCGCGCTCGTGAGTCGAACGTCTATCGGCTGGCTTCGGTCAGCACGAACATCATCGACCAGTGCGTCGCTCAGGGAGTTCCGTTCCAGCGCGATTACGGCGGACTGCTGGCGAATCGCTCGTTCGGTGGTGCTCAGGTCTCGCGAACATTTTACGCTCGCGGACAGACGGGGCAGCAGTTGTTGCTCGGTGCGTATTCCGCGCTGATGCGACAAGTCGATCTCGGCAAGGTGAAACTGTTCGCTCGGCGCGAGATGCTGGACCTGATCAAGGTGGATGACGTCGCTCGCGGGATCGTCGTCCGCAACCTCGTCACCGGCGAGTTTGAATCGCACACCGGCGACGCGGTGCTCCTTGCGACCGGCGGCTACGGCAACGTCTTTTATCTCTCGACGAACGCGAAGGGCTGCAACGTCACCGCCGCCTGGCGATGTCACAAGCGCGGAGCGTTCTTCGCCAACCCGTGCTTCACGCAGATTCATCCGACCTGCATCCCGGTCAGCGGCGATCATCAATCAAAGCTGACGCTCATGAGCGAAAGCCTCCGCAACGACGGCCGCGTCTGGGTGCCGAAGAATCCGAACGATTCGCGATCTCCCAACGAGATCCCCGACGACGATCGCGACTACTTTCTGGAGCGTCGCTACGCCGCGTTCGGCAATCTCGTGCCACGCGACGTCGCCTCGCGAGCGGCGAAGAAAGCATGCGACGAAGGCTTCGGCGTCGGCGAAACGAAGCTCGCCGTCTATCTCGATTTCCGCGACACGATCAAGCGCGACGGAGTCGCGGTCGTGAAAGGCAAGTACAGCAACCTCTTCCAAATGTACGCCAAGATCACCGGCGAAGACCCGTACTCGACGCCGATGCGAATTTACCCCGCCGTCCATTACACGATGGGCGGGCTGTGGGTGGACTACAACCTGCAAACGACGATCCCCGGTTTGTATTGCCTGGGCGAAGCGAACTTCTCCGATCACGGAGCGAATCGGCTCGGCGCGTCCGCCTTGATGCAGGGTCTCGCCGACGGTTACTTCGTCATCCCGTACACGATCGGGCATCACTTCGCGACCTCGAAGCTGCCGAAGATCTCCGACGATCATCCCGATGTCCGTGGAGCCGTCGAAGCCGCGAAAGCTCGCGTCACGAAGATGCTGAGCATCCAAGGCTCGCGCAGCGTCGAATCGTTCCACCGAGCGCTTGGAAAAATCATGTGGGAGAAGTGCGGCATGGCTCGCAACGAAGCCGGCCTCAAGTACGCCGAGAAAGAAATCTCCGCGCTGCGTGACGAGTTCTGGAACAACGTCCGCGTGATGGGAAACGGCGAGGCGTTCAACCAAAACCTCGAACACGCTGGCCGTGTTGCCGACTTCCTGGAATTCGGTGAGCTGTTGGTTCACGACGCGCTGACTCGCGAAGAATCCTGCGGCGGTCACTTCCGCGAAGAGCACCAAACCGAAGACAACGAAGCCAAACGGAACGACGCCGACTTCTGCCACGCCGCCGCCTGGGAATACACCGGCGGCCACGACAGTTTCACCGGCGAGAAAGAACAACTCCACAAAGAAGCGCTGTCGTTTGAGAACGTGCATCTGACGACTCGGAGTTACCGCGAATAATTCGTTGAACCGCACGCCTCCGGCTTGCGGTTAAACGACGCGGCGAAGCCGCAATGTGGCTCGACGCTCCGCTTCGAGAGTCGCGACGCGGAGCGTCGCGCCACAATGCGCGCACGCCGACAAGAATCTGAGAACTAGTAGTACGACGGACAAGACAACTGCATCTACTGGAGCGATCGAGAATGAGCAGCAGCCGCGGCCTCAACCTGACTTTGAAAATCTGGCGGCAACCTGGCCCGAACGCTCGCGGCGAGTTCCGAACCTACCAGATGAAGAACATCTCGCCCGACATGTCATTCCTCGAAATGCTCGACGTGCTCAACGAGCAGCTCATTCAAACGAGCGAAGAGCCGGTCGCGTTCGACCACGACTGCCGCGAAGGGATCTGCGGCATGTGCAGCCTGATGATCAACGGCCAGGCCCACGGCCCCGACCGAGCGACCACCACCTGCCAACTCCACATGCGCCGCTTCAGCGACGGCGACACGATCGTCATCGAACCGTGGCGAGCGGAAGCCTTCCCAGTCATACGCGATCTTGCGACCGACCGCTCGGCCTTCGACCGGATCATCACCGCCGGCGGCTACGTCAGCGTCAACACGGGGAACGCTCAAGACGCTAACTGCCTGCCGGTCGGCCGCGACCGCCAGGAAAAGAGCATGGCAGCCGCAGCCTGCATCGGCTGCGGAGCCTGCGTCGCCGCCTGCAAGAACGCCAGTGCGATGCTGTTCGTCAGCGCGAAGGTCTCGCAACTCGCACTGCTTCCCCAAGGCGAACCCGAACGGGCTCGCCGAGTCACCCGCATGGTGGCTCAAATGGACAAAGAAGGATTCGGCGGCTGCACCAACACCTACGAGTGCGAAGCCGCCTGCCCGGCCGAAGTTTCCGTGACCAACATCGCTCGCCTCAACCGTGAATATCTGCGAGCGGTCGTGGTCTCAGAAGAAGGTCTTTAGACGTGGAATCCCGCCCCAGGTTGATTCGCTTGTGGCGCGTTGTAAGACAGCGACGCAATCAATCTGGAACGAATGCTGACTTAGGCGACAGCTTGAGTACCGCACTTGAGCCGAACTTTGATCGCAGTCTTGGAGCGGTTGGCGAGAGCAGTCTCTACGCCGTTGGAAACGAACGTCCGCCACAGTGGACCATGAGTGAGATTGGTCTCCAATGCGCCAAGGGCGAGTCCGGTGGTGAGGTACCTGAAAAATACTGACCCTACCGGATTGCAGGGGTGCGGATTGAGAAAGCCGGGTTGGTGATTGGCGTCGTAATTCTCAGACTTCTTCTTACCAAGGAGGAGGTCATGAGAATGGATGCTCAACCACGAACCCGGTCA
>JBJXEX010000104.1:0-2698 GCA_046156195.1 Planctomycetaceae bacterium
CCGCAGCACGGATCGTAGACTCGCCCCTTGTACGGCGCGAGCATCTCGACCAGCACGCGGACCACGCAGCGCGGCGTGTAGAACTGCCCGCCGTTCTTTCCCTCGGCACTGGCGAACTGCGTTAGAAAGTATTCGTAGACGCGGCCCAGGATGTCCTTCGAGCGGTTCTCGGCATCGCCCAGCCCGATCGTGCCGATCACGTCGATCAGCTCGCCCAAGCGGTGCTTGTCGAGCGCCGGCCGGCCGAAATCCTTCGGCAAGATTCCCTTGAGCCGCGGATTGTCCCGCTCGATGGCGACCATCGCCTCGTCGATCAGCTTGCCGATCGTCGGCTGCTTGGCATTGTCTTGCAGCGTCTGCCAGCGAGCCTCCGTCGGCACCCAGAAGACGTTGTCCGCCCGGTACTCGTCCGGGTCTTCGGGATCGGCCCCTTCGCCCACTTCGGCGAGCAGCTTCTGATGCCGCTCCTCGAAGGCGTCGGAGATGTATTTCAAAAAGATCAGTCCGAGCACAACGTGCTTGTACTCAGCCGCATCCATGTTGTTGCGGAGCTTGTCGGCGGTCAGCCAAAGCTTGGCCTCAAGAGAGACACGCTGAAATGGCGCGACGGGTCGGCGGTTGGTGCGCCCTGCGGGCGCGAAGACTTAGCCTGACCAGTGTCGGCACGGGACACGATACGGACAGGCCGGGCAGTTCATCGGTGATGGGACCGGGTAGAAGTGACCGGAGTCGATGGCATCCCAGACACGCTGGACGACACGCCGAGTGCAGAGGGTTTTGGCCGCGTTCGGAGTTACTGCATAGCGACTGAGCGTGACCACTTTGGTCTTCGTCAGGACGGCGAACTCAACCAGCTCGCAGAAATGGAACTCGACCGCGCGGTGGATCGCCCGTCCGAAAACGAAGCTGGCCGAGATCGTCGGTGACGACGTGACCGACCTGGGCCCCCTCGCTGATCGGGCTGGCGTGGTCGTGGTGGGCATGGAGGAGCGGGATAGTGATTGGAGTTGGACGCAGTTCAGCGCGAGCCGGGTTGCGTCCGTGGGCACGATCCGCATGGCATCGGCCAATGCGCCAAGCAAACTCGGCGAGTTGACCACCCACGTCTCTGGTTGGATCGGAGACGCTTCGGCCTGGAGCTTCTTGGCATCGAACTGGAAGGACTGCGGGATGCCACGGTCGTCCCAACGCAGGACGGTCAGGCCCTCGGAAGGACGGTCAATGCCGACGAACTGATCGGCCTTGGTCCCCTCACACGCGGCGAGACCTTCCATCGTGATCGGGACCGCGTCAGGAGTCACCAAGCCGGGCAAGTGGTACTCGATAATGGCCTGCTTGTTCTGGGCGCGGATTCGCAGGCCCGTGTTGTCAGCCAAGAGCCAGACGACTTGGTCGGTCTGGCTCGCTGAGATTTGCAATGCTCGGCGGAAGACCGAGCGGACTTGTTTGGCGAGGTGAGTTATACGAACTCGAAACCTCGCGGAAGAAACGCTGAGCCGCGATGCCGAGGGGACGACGTTCGGGGGCGACTTCGAGTGGCGGTGCCAGTGGTTCTTGGAAAGCGCTCCCCGGTATCGAGGGCAGTTCGACAAGGTTTGGTTGTGGAAAGATTGGCCGGATCGGTGGGGCCGGATGCGGGCATCGACATCGTCGCTCGCACGCGGACGGGAGAGTTGTGGGCCATTCAGACTAAGGCGTTCGGGCCGCACCGAACGATCCCCAAATCCGAGATCGACTCGTTCCTGTCCGAATCGAATCGCTCGCAGTTCGCCTATTCCGCCGCGGCGGACTCACCGCACTGTGGATCGCCGAGCGGTTGCAGAGTTCTCTCACGCTGGTGCTTGTCCCGTCGCTCTCGCTGGTGCAGCAGAACCTGGCCGAGTGGGGCCGACATTCAATGCAGGACTTCGACACGCTCGTCGTCTGTTCGGACGAGTCGGTCGTGATCGGCGTCACCGACCGCGAAGCCAAAGCGTGGGCCGAGCGAGCGACGTTGGTCCGCACGGCCGAGGGACTCAGCACCGACGCCTGGACGCTGGCCGCTCAGATCGGCTTGGCCAAGGCGATGCAGAAATACGACCTGCGTGAGCTCATCACGTTCCACTCGTCGGTGGCGAAGGCCGCTCGGTTCGTCGATGCCACACGGCGAGATTCCTTGCCGGGAGTGATCCCGCACCTGACGCGGTCGGCCCGGCCTTCGGGAAAACTTTGGACGAAACACATCTCCGGCCACACGCCCGCTTACTTTGAGCGGAATGGCGCTAGCCCAATGGCACTTACTTTAGATTTTCCAAAGTAGCGGAGCGGCGCAAGCCGCCCGGTTTTGGCCACGTTTGACTCCGTTTCGACCGGACGGCTTGCGCCGTGCCGCTAAAGTAAGTGCCATTGGGCGCTAGCCACCGGTGTCATGGAGTTGAAAAAAAGGCGGCTAGCGCCGTGTCGCTCACAGACCTGCCGGAGGACACGCGCGGCATCCTCTCCAACTGCGCCTGCCTGGGCGAAGGGGTCGATGTTCCGGTGCTCGACGGCGTGGCGTTCATTGACCCCAAGCGGTCGATTGTGGACATCAGTCAGGCGGTCGGCCGAGTGATCCGCAAAGCCGCCGGCAAGCAGCTCGGCACGATCGTGATTCCGGTCTTCATCGACGAGTCCGAAGACGCCGACCACGTCCTCTCGCAATCGGCCTTCGAGCCAGTCT
>JBJXEX010000122.1:0-17339 GCA_046156195.1 Planctomycetaceae bacterium
CGCGGGGGGCCCACGCCCGCGTTCTGGCGAACGCGGCTACGAAAGTGCGCAGTCGGACTACTTGGCTCGCACTTCTTTCGGTTCGAGTTTCGTGGCGAGTGCTTGCCGATCCTCGGCTGAGCCGTGCAGGAGTGCTCGGACGGAGTTCGCGTCTCCCAGCAGCCGCGTGGCGGCGCGTTGGATTTGTGGTTCCGTGGCCCAGCCCTTTCGCACATAGAGTTGCAGTTCGGCCGCGTCGGCGATCGGGTTCGCGGAGTCTTTCGCGTTCAGCGATTCGAGCCGAGTCTTGAGTACATCCTTCGACAATTCCGTGAGCGGTTGCGGAGCGACGTTCTCGTCAATGAATCGCAGCATTTCGTCGGCCGCTTCCGCGCTGGCGTCCTTCTCGTTCTTGCCGAGATCGGCCGCTTTGAGCGGGCTGGTCTCGAACAACATCTTTCCGAGCGACACGTCGAACAAACGAAAGGTCATCGCGGTCGTCGAGCCTTTCTTCTTGGAAGTCGTCGGGCCGCCGGCCTGGGTGGTGAAGTGTGCGGCAACCAGAAAATCCAACCGTGCGGATTTCGCTGCCGCGAGCAACTCACCAAGTGATCCGCCGCCGAGCAGCACGACTTCGCGAGCCAGGCTGTTGCGTCCAACCGGCCATTGACCGAAGCGGCCTTGCGAAGCCAAGTATTCCACGTTGCCGATCAGACGCGGGGCCGAGCCGGCGGTCAGCTCATTCATGGACTCAACGATCGACTGGTAGTTCGGCTGCGGGAAGACATAAGCGTTGTCCGGCTTCTTGCCGGAGTACTGCACGGCGAAGCCCCAGCGCAGGCCGATGACCGGACGCTGCAATGCGGGGGACCATTTCCAACGCTCGGCCACTTCCGGGGCATCGCTGGTCACGACCTCAGCATACGCGCGGTGTGCGACCTCCTGACAATGATGCTCGAACGAGCGTCGCTGCATCTCGACCGCGCTGGTCAGCGCAGCGTTGAGCGCGGTGGGATCGGGTGGTTTCAACTGCTGCGCGGCGGTGAAGCCGAAGCCCAAGTGACGCGGCGGCTCAACCGGCTGCGGTCGCCCCGGTCCCGGCTGCGGCAAACCTGCGGGGCGCGGCTCAGCGAACCGCGGCTGAGCGTACATCTGCGGCGGGAACTGCAAGTGCGTGAAGAACTGCTCGGCATGGGAAACGAATTGTTCTTGTCCCAAGCGCTGTCCGGTGACGGCTGCGGATTCACCCTCTTTCTCCATGAAACTGGAGATCATCGACGAGGCGCTTCCTTCGTGAAGCCAGTACGGATCGGCGTTGGGAATCCCCAGTGAGGCTCGCAGCCGATAGCTCGTCCCCGTCAGTTGGAATTGCTCACTCGGCCTACGTTGTTGGCCAAAACTCAAGTTGAAGGGGGAGTCTCCAAAGGTGTGCGTTTCGCTTTTGCCACCCGTGATCTCGAATTTCAGCACGACCTGGCTGTTGGGGATCAGCTCGACGCCGTATTGCCGACAGCCCGCTTCTGCCGTCGTCTTGATGCGAGCCTGCGCGTCGGCGGGCAATCCACCGAGCTGGCTGACGTCGAGCGTGACTTGTGCTCCTCGGCCGAACACCAACGGCAGAGGATTGGCTCGCACCTCGCGGACGGCGGCCACCGCTTCGGCTACTGGAAATTCCGACTCGGCCAACACTCCAATCTGACCACTCACGGCGGGGACATCGAGCAGTCGCAGCATCCGCGGCGTTCCGTCGATCAACTTCACTCCGCGCAAAAACGGATAGCTCCAGATCACCGCGTGATGAGTCAGATCAATCAATCGGTCTTCCACCAGCAGATGATTCGGGCCGCAGAAACTCATGTCGCGCGACATGCCCGGCATCACATAGAAATTGCTGCGGGCGACCGAAAACTGCTCGCGAAGCTGACCGGTCGTCATGTCCCACACGGACAACAGTTCGAACGCGCCGGTCGGCAACCGCACGGCAAACAGCCGGCCGTCTGACGAGAACGGCATCTGATCCCAAGAATCCCCATCGACTAAAACCGTGCGTGCCCAGGCGTTCGCCAGATCGCCGACGATCTTTCCGGTGGACGCTTCCATGAACCGGAAGCGGTCCCCTTCGTCGATCACGAGATACCGACCACTGTGGCTGAACTTCGCGGCGCGGATCGAAAACGGCGCTTTCATGTTTAAGACGTGAATCTCGCGCGTCCCCAATTCGAGATCGTAGACTTGCTCGCATTCGGGAACCTTCCAGAGCGACACGCGATGCCGGTCCTTGGACTCCTGCGATGACACGAGCAGTCGGCCATCCTCCAGAAATCGGCAGAGCTGGATCTTTCCGCCCGCCTTGTGAGGCGTGAAAGTCAGTCGCGGCCGAGCCGCATCGAAGGCCCATAACGAGATGGCTCCGGCCCCCGATGTTGTCGCGAGCCAACGACCGTCAGAGCTGATCGCCAGAGCGACGGTCTGAGGCGGCACGCTCGACTCGAACAGTTGCTCGCCACTGTTCGTATCGTAGACTCGCAGTCGCGCCGCCGTGCTCAGGCTGGTCGCCGAGCGGCGAGGCTGATCGACCACCGCCAGCCGCGTCGAAGTGATCGCGTATTGATAATCCGCCGCCGCTCCGTTGAGCGCTTGCCCCAAGATGCGCGGACGCTTCAACAACTCGCGCGAGGCCGACGGATCGGGCACGACGTTCCAAGCCACGTTCTCGGCCGGCAGAGTTAAGCGTTGTGATTGGTTCGTCTGCGGGATGACGGGCGGCACCGGCTCTTCACCGCGCGAGACCGATTGCCCGGAGATGCGTCCCAAATCCACGACGGTCAACCGAGCGTTCGGCCGATCGCGGAGCACCGAGAAATTTCGCTCGCGAGTCTCAACCATCAACAGCCGGTTGTCCGGGAGCAAACGCCGCCCGCTGTCTCGATTGATCGGAGACCCTGCGTTCCGATCCTGCCAAGCGACGGCTCCGCTGTTGCGGTCAATCCACACCGCCCCTTCCACCAGAAAGCCGCCGCCGTTGATGAACTCCAGCTTCATCGGCCGCGACGAGCCGAATCGCAAGTTGCGCAGTTCGGGCATTTCCAAAACGTGATGCAGCGTTTGCTGGCCACGCTCCAGGTTCCAAAGCAGCAAATGATGTTGGTTGATTTGGTCGTCAAGTATCGCCGCGAACTCCTGCCCATCGGGCGAGACGCCGCAAGCCAGCGTCTGCATGTTCCGCTCGTTCCGATGCACTCGCGGCAACGGCACCGCGCCAACACGCTGCCCCGAGCGGCTGTCGCACACAATCAATCCCTGCGTCTCCGCGACGTGCAGCAGATACCGCCCGCCCGGACTGATTTGAACCTGCTCGAAGCGACCGTCGTCTCCGATGTCCGGCTCGCACAGCTTGTTGCCCGAACCGATGTCGATGACCGCCAATCGCTCCTTTCCGCCACCTCGCGCCAAGGAGACCACCAAGCGGTCCTTGTCGATGAACTCGAACATCTCACGCGAGACGTTCCCCTCCACGGTCAGCGTTCGCAGCAATCGACCGTTGCTCGCTTGAAAGAGACCGATGTCGCTACTGGTCTGATCGCTGCTCGACAGGCTTGCGATCTTGTCACCATCAGGACTGACGGCAAACGATTCTCTCGAAAGCGACATTCGCAGCGGCTTCGACTGCGTCATCGTGCTCAGGTTGACCAACACAAAGTCGGCACTCGGATCTCCAAACATCACCACCGGACTGAGCGTGCGCGACACGATCAACTTGGTTTGCTCCGGGCCGGGGATGCTGATCGGCTTGTTGGAGAAGATCACGCTGTCGGGCAACGGATCGGGAGTCACGTTCCATTGAACCGGGGTCGCCGCGGCAATTGCTTTGGCGACACGATCGGGCTGCCCCGCTTGCTTGGCGTATGTCACCAGCATCTCGTTCGGTCCCGCCGTGACTTCATCGAACGGCAGACCGTCACGCTTCTGCACGAGCGATTCAATTTCCGAACCGGTTGGCTGATTCGGAGCGAATCCGCCGCGCCGGCCTCCCACAACCGGAGTGTTCGCATTCTCAACATTGCGATTGGCATTCGGTGCCGGTGCGGGCGGCCTCGGGATGTTGACCGGTTGCGGAATCGACGGAGCGTTCACCGCACCCGGCACGCTCGGAGAAGCCGCGTTACCTACGTTCGCGCGCGGCAGTCCCGGATTCACGACTGGCAACTGCGGCGCTCCGCCGTTCCCAGGCATCCCTGGATTGTTCGCGACCGGAGCCGGTCCTCCTCCGCGATTCAGCAGCACCACCAGCAAGACGACGAGCAGCAACAGCACTCCCGCCCCAACCGCGACCCCGATCTTGTTCTCAACCAGCCATGAGGATCGCTCCGGTTCGCGAGCCGCTCCGCGCGAACGCCGACGGCCTGGAACACTGATGTCCTCACCGCACTCTTTGCACGGGACCGTCTCCCCCGCGAGATGATCGGGCATCCGATACTTGTGACCGCAACTGTCGCACTGCACGTTGAGTGGCATAAGCTGAAACCCCAAGAGGCAAGTCGCAATGACTTCGTGTTTTTGGAATTTTCCCGCACTGCACTTCCAGCGTTTGAAATCTTCTTGAGGCGGCGGAGCCGCAACCAAAAATCCTCCACCGGAGTCTGGAGTCTATTGAGGAAATCGAAAATCAGTTTGGACAGGAAAATTTGGGACAGGAAAATCGGACTCACAGTCAAGTCGAAACCAACGATCAGTCTTGGCATCATTGAAGGTTGATCCCGACAAACTCACTTTGTTTTTCATCTTCCTGTCCCAAATCTTCCTGTCGAAGATTTCCTTTGAAATTCGGCAAGTTCAAACCAGCGTTTCCTGGAGCGCAAGTCAGGACTCATTTGGGTGATGGCATTCTCGGCATCAAAAAATCTTCTTACAAAAACAAAACTTTCACCGTTTGCCGAGCAGAGCAAGAAGATTTTGCCCCGTGTCATCGACGTGTCCGATCATCTCCGTGCTCCGGCTCTGCATCCGCCGCGGCGGATGCGGCAATCTCAAAGCGGAGGATCGCACGGATGGCAGGGCCGGAGCACGGACCAGAACACTTTCGAATGCGGATTCTCTCGTTCCCACTCAGAGGGTCGGAATGAGAAGAAGACATTAACTCACATTACTTGGCCAAGTTCTTGATGCGAATACTGCGGAACGCGACTCGGTCGCCGTGGCCGAGGAAGCCGACATGGCCGGTCGTCCGCGCGAGACCGGGATGCTTCGCGCCGTCCATCGTGCCGTTCTTGGTCGCCTCGTCGAGATCGCAATCGACGATCGTCTCGCCGTTGAGCACGACCTTGATCTTGCGGCCCTGGACCGTGACCTCTTGAGAATTCCATTCGCCCAACGGCTTGAGGCCCTCTTTCTTCGCCGGCTGAATGCCGTAGACCGAACCGTGATATTGATACGACTTGAGCTCTTTGTACTTCTCGGCCGTGTTGTCGAGGATTTGCAGTTCGATGCCGTCGATGTGCAAGTTGCCCTTCGCCAGCATCGGGCAGCGAATGCCGACTCCGTTGTTGGCTCCGGCAGTCAATTGAAACTCAAAGCGGAACACGAAGTCCTTGTATTCCTTCTCGGTCAGCAAGTTGCCGGCAGTCCCCTGCACACAGGCGATGTAGCCGCCCTCGACCTTGTAGGCGTCCTTCGCCCCGTCCCAGCCGTTGAGCGTTTGGCCGTCAAACAACGACACAAAGCCGTCTTCGCTGGGTTTCTTGTCATCAGCGGTGAGCGGGGCGAAGCCGCTCAGCGACCAAGCGAGGAACACGACAAACGAGGCCAGTCGATGATTCATGGAAGCCGTCCTTTGTGGAGTTACAAAAGTCATTCGGTCTTTTGGGTTATCGGTGGTGTCAAAGCGTGAATTCTGACACCACAGAGACGCGACAGGGCACAGAGGTCGGAAAATGGCGACACACGGAATCACATGTCATCGGCCCAGCGGGTTGCGAATTCCAACAGGCGTTTCAAGGGCAACTCAAATCCTGGCAGCAAATCCGTGTGATACGTCTGCGACTCGCGAATCACACGCTTGCGCCGCCCGCTGGCCGTGCGAGTCCACACGGTCAGCGTGCCGTCGAAACGATTGATGATCCAGTATTCGCGGACTCCGATGTCGAGGTACTCGTCCCGTTTGGTCTCGTAGTCTCGCACCCAATTGCGCCGGCCGCGCGAGACAAACTCCACCACGATCGTGGGCGTCTCACCCCGCCGAGGCAGCCGGTCCAGTCCGCACCAGATCGCCCGATCCGCGCGGCGACGGTCATCGCCGATGAGGATTTCGTGCTCGGGTAACGTCATGGCCAGATGCTGGCCGTCTTCATGATCTGCCTGATAGTTCCGCAGAAAGCGGCCCAATTCATCGTTCGGATCACGTTCATTTTCAAGCGGTGGAGGGGCCACAACCAAAACTCCGCTGATGAGTTCGTATCGCCAACCGGGTTCAAAGTCCGCTCGGTCATACTGCCGAGCGGTCATGCGGAGGCCGTTCGCGGCTGGTCCGAATTGACTGACGTTCTTTCGTGGTCGCAACAAAGTGGCAGGCATCGCCGGATCCTTTGAGAGGTGACGTCAGCAGCCTATCAACCGACACCAACAGTGTGAATGATCCCCAACCTGACGAACATTTGGCCTCATTCTCACGCGCTGCGGCCTCTCATCATTCTGCCCCTCCCATCATTCTGCGACCTGGATTTCCGCAGAATGATGTGGGACTCAGATGAGCATGTCGCGCCAACTTGACGCGGCGAGACTGCGAAGTTCTTCGAGCCGCCTCGGAGCGTGGGAACGAGCGGAGGGCCTAGCTCGAAGGCTCTTCGTCTTTGAACAGCTTGTACTCAACGCTATCCACCAGCGCGAGCCAACTGGCTTCGATGATGTTTTCGCTGACGCCGACGGTCGTCCAGACTTCGTGAGCGTCTCGGCTTTCGATCACGACTCGCACGCGCGCGGCCGTGCCGGCGGTCGAGTTGATCACGCGGACTTTGTAGTCCACCAATTGCATCTCGGCGAGATTCGGGTACGAGACGATCAGCGCCTTGCGCAGCGCCGTGTCGAGCGCGTTGACGGGACCGTCCCCTTCGGCGACGACGTGTTCCAATCTGCCGGCCACACGCAGTTTGATCGTCGCCTCAGTCGCGGGGGCCACGTCTCTGTGCGAGACAACTGCGACCGAATCGTCGCGCAGGCCGCCGTCCGATTCGACGTTCACGCGGTAATGAACCTTCTCGAACTTCGGGACGTACTGACCGACGAGCTTGCGGACCAGCAGATCGAACGACGCCTCGGCCGCCTCGAACTGAAAGCCTTCGTTTTCTAAATCCTGCACGCGGTCGAGAATCTTCTGCATCATCGCCGCGTCGTTCTGGATCGCGTACTTGGCCGTCTTGGCGACGATGTTCGACTTGCCAGACAGCTCGCTGATGAGCACTCGTCGCACATTGCCGACGGTCTCCGGTTCGATGTGCTCGTAGCTCTTCGCCAAGCGATTGACGGCATGGACGTGCATCCCACCTTTGTGAGCGAACGCACTCGTCCCCACGAACGGCTGGCCGTTGCGGTAGTTCATGTTCGCCAGCTCGTAGACGTAGCGCGACAACTCGGCGAGATGTTTCAGGCCGCCGCCGGTCAGCACTTCGTAGCCGGACTTCTTCAACGCGAGATTGGCGACGACGCTGCACAGATCGACGTTGCCGCACCGCTCGCCGATGCCGTTGATCGTGCCTTGCACTTGGATCGCTCCGACATCGACGGCCGCGAGCGAATTGGCGACCGCCAAGTCGCAGTCGTTGTGACAGTGAATGCCGACCGGGATCTTCAACGCTCGCCGTGCGGCTGTCACCGCGATGGCAACTTCCTCTGGCAGTCGTCCGCCGTTTGTGTCGCAGAGAACGACGATCTCGGCCCCGGCTTCCTCAGCGGTCTTGATCGTCTTGAGGGCGAACTCCGGGTTGGCTCGATAGCCATCGAAGAAATGCTCGGCGTCGTAAAAGACTCGCCGCCCTTCGCCGTGCAAGTAGCCGACCGAGTCCCGGATCATCGCGAGATTCTCCGCCTCATCGACGCGCAGCACCTCGAAGACATGCAAGTCCCAAGTCTTGCCGACGATGACGCAAATCTTCGCCCCTGAGTCTCGCAGCGCGACCATGCCAGTGTCGTCCTCCGGAGCCGCACCGCGCCGCCGCGTCATCCCGAACGCCGTGACCGTCGCGTGCTTCAGGTTGAGGTCTCGCGCCCGCTGGAAGTATTCCGCGTCCTTCGGGTTCGACAGCGGATAGCCCCCCTCGATGAAGTCGAAACCAAGCTCATCCAGCCGCTGCGTGATGAGCAGCTTGTCCTGCAACGAGAAGTTCACTCCCTCGCCCTGACTGCCGTCGCGGAGGGTCGTGTCGTAGATTTGGATTCGAGCCATGTTCCCCATCCCTAAATTTCATTCGCGAACTCTGTTTTCGCGATTTTGCGTTGACAGTTTTGAGGTATCCGTAGTCACTCATGGAACTTGACTGGGATCGAACACAGTCAAACCCTCGGTGATTGCCGCTTGATTGAGTTCTTTGTCGGAAGACACAAACACCAAAGGTTCCGATTGCCCAAACACGTTTGGAATCGAGTGGAACGCCGCCGTTGCCAACTGCACGCCGTCGTAACCTCGAAGCCCATGTTGTCGGCACAATTCCATTGCGCGTTGGACAATCATGTGAGACAGCGCCAGCACGTCATATTGCACAGAAAAGTCATAGACCAAATCGGCGATTGCGGTTTCCGCATCCTCTGCTGTGAGTGCCCCACCGCGTTGCCGTCTGGAGATCGCCGCCACCAACTCGATTGGCGTTGTTTGAGCGACGATGATGTCGTGTCCTAAAGTCGGGTGCAAAATGCGTCGCACCCAGTCGCTTCCCGGTTCGTCGAGGTATCGCTTCACCAGCGCGCTGGAGTCAAACAAGAAGGCCGACATCACCGGCGCTCCTCAATGATTGTCTGCGAAACCGGAGGCCCCTTCACTTTGATCAGCGGGCGCTCAGGACGCTCAACGGGCGGCCAGACGGCGGGAATGTGCGAAAACACTCCCTCGGCATACAGCTTCTCTGCCAGCCTGCGATTCTTCTCTCGCTCACTCATTTCGACTGGCGGCAGGTCGAGTAGTTTGAGTTGCTCGCGAATCTGATGTTGTTCCTCTTGGGACAACGCCAGGATTTGTTTCATCACGTTTGAGATCGCTTGATAGTCAGCCATGTTTCGACTCCTCGTCAGACATCGTTGCCCGCAACTTATGCGGCGGGAGTTGTTGAATCAATTCAGGGGCCTCGGTCAAACCGCATATCTTGCGGCGAAGAGACTCGTGTTGCTCTGATTTGTTGAATCGGCGTAATCTCTGCCGACACGATGCCAGATGCGGCATCACTCGCCGCGCATTGACAGGAGAAGGCCGATGCTACGCCGACTGGTGTTTGTTCTCTGTCTGATTGCTACCGGAACCAGCGAAACCAACGCTGGCTCACCCAAGCTCCCGGCAGCACCAACGGGGTTCCAGTGGATATGGTCTCCAGAAATGGGAGGCGGATTTCTCTGTCCGGATGGGTGGCACGCCAAGAAAGAAAAGAAAGCCGATACCGAGGCGCTGTTCATTACAAAGGAAAACATCGACACGGAAGGCAAATTCACGACGGGTTTGACCGTGAATGTCATTTCTCGCATTCGTCGTAAGACGGGACTGCCCCCGTCGCGATACATGCCACGTTTGCTCGCGGAGAATGCACAGGGGAAGAAAGTGCTCCTCGAATTGCCGCCCAAGAAATCCGGGCGGATCACCGGCCATGTGTTGCGCCTTCAAGACGATGTCCTTGTGGTGCATCATTCGTTGCTCGCCGATGACCAAACCGACAAGCTCTACGTCGTGTCTTTCGAAAGTCCGGTGGGAGAATGGGAATCCAATAAAAAATACTGGGAACCAATGCTGGGGAAAATGGCCTGGGAGTTTCCCAAGTGAAGTTCGTCCCGCAAGACGAAGCCGTGACGCTCGTCACGAAAGAACCGCGCCGAACGCGGGTGCTCAATTCATCTCCGTCCGCCGTCGCATCATCTCGACCAAGTGTGGTCGCGGGACGACTTGCAGCAGCAGGACACGCTCGAATTCCGGTTCGTCGTCGGCTCCGACCCAGCCGTAGATGAAGTCCTCGGAGCGGTGCATGAACGGCCGCGCGTTCGGGCCGAGGTGATACAGCACCGCGTCGGCCGTGCCGAGCGCGTCGCCCGCATCGACGCCTGCCCAGACGCGGTCGAAGTCGTCCGGTTGCAGCACCAGATAGCCCAAGCCTCCGCCGAGCGGGCAGACGGTCTTTCGTTCGACGAAGTCGGCGGACATCTTTTCGATACGATCATCGTCGGGACCGGGTAATCGAAAGACGACAACATTGATCGCGGGAGGATTGGGAGTGAGGCTCATGGTGCGAACATTCTGCCGTTGTGTGGATGTGCCTGCAAACCGGGCCGCAACCGTGAGGAAGCGATAGATACCCCGCACGGGGCCGACTGACACTCATCCAAAACGCAAGTTTTCGAGTTGCGCTCCTTCGAACAAAGTCGCCCGCGACGCGAAGACAAAGGCCCGAATATCATTCGCTTCATTCCTTTGACCAGATTCCTTTGATTGAAATCCTCAGTCACAGGTGAGCCCTCTCGTGCGGCTCGATACCGGACGCCGAATCCAGTTTCGCCGATGACGAGGTTGCGTAAATGAACTGGCCCAAGAACTCTGCCGAACAAGCCAGCTCCGCCATCTTTGAATCAAGCATCTCCCGATCCTGCTCGCTCGCCGCGATCACAACGACCAACGGCAAGCGATCGGCGACGTTGGTTCCGAATCGCGACGGAACGAACGTGGTAGAGAACCAACACCAGCGATAGTATCCCACCGCGCGTTGTCAGGAAGATTGTGCAGTCCTCGCGAATCTCACAGGGCGAATGAGTATCGCCCTCGCCGTTCGAGGAGCTTTGCCAATGAGTGGGGATCGTCGCTCCCAGGAGTTTGTGCTCTCGCCTTTCGCGAGTGAGCTAACTTGTCGGATCCGAAAGACTCAGGCGAGCGGGGCGGCGTTTTTAGTTTGGCTTTCGGTCGTTCTCGTCTCCTTCGCCTTGCGCCATTCCGCCGACGCTGCGGATTCGGCTCAAATCACCGGGCTGTTTCGCGGCGGCAAATATGCCGAGTGCGTCGAAGCCACCACCAAAGCGATCACCGAAAGTGAGTTCAACGAGAACTTACGAGTGCTGAAGATTCGCTCAGAGTTGGAACTCGGCCGCTACCCAGACGCCGCCGAGTCGCTGGACGCGGCGCTGAAGAAATTCACCGGCAGCATCGAACTCCGCTGGTTGGGCCGCGACGTTTGCCGGTTCACCAATCAGCCGGAGCGAGTCGCGGTTCTCGAAGAGGAGATCGCGAAACTCGTGCAGCAAACACCGTGGCGATACAGCGACGCGGGGAGTCGGCTGATCGTCGGGCGATTCCTGCTGAGTCAGCAAGTCGATCCCAAGAAAGTGCTCGACGGAATGTATCTCGTCGTTAAGAAGCAGCAGCCGAACTATGCGCCGGCGTTTCTGGCATGTGGCGAGCTGGCCCTCGAAAAGAATGACTTTGCGCTCGCGGCGCAGAACTTCGAGCAAGCGGCCAAGCTCGATTCGACCGATCCCGAAGCACACTTCGGATTGGCTCTAGCCTTCGCGCTGAGCGATTCGGCGAAAGCCAATGCCGCTCTGAAGGAGGCGCTCGAACGCAATCCGCGGCACATCGGCTGCCTGCTTTTCGTTGTCGATGAGCACATCGACTCGGAACGCTATGACGAGGCGGTGGCGTTGCTGGCTCAGGTCGAGTCGATCAACCCGCTGCACCCGCGAGCGGCCGCCTACCGCGCCGTGCTGGCTCATCTGCGGAATCAACCGGAGAGCGAGAAACAGTATCGCGGCACGGCCCTCAAGCATTGGGCGACGAACCCGGAGGTCGATCATCTGATTGGCAAGAAGCTGTCGCAGAAGTATCGCTTCGCCGAAGGATCCGCTCATCAGCGACAAGCGTTGGAGTTCGATGCGAAGTACCTGCCGGCACAAATTCAACTCGCCTCGGATTTGCTGCGGCTGGGTCAGGAAGAGGAAGGCTGGAAGCTGGCAAACGAGGTCTACGAAGCAGACGGCTACAGCATCTTCGCGCACAACCTGGTCACATTGCAGGACTGCATCGCGAAGTTTCGCACGCTGGAGGAAGACGGCCTGCTCGTCCGCATGGATGCTCGCGAGGCCGACATCTATGGTCGCCGAGTTCTCGACTTGCTGAAGCGGGCGAAGCGTGACCTTTGTGCGAAGTATGACGTGATGCTCCCGTCTCCGATCATCGTCGAGATGTTTCCCAAGCAAGAAGACTTCGCGATCCGCACGTTCGGCCTGCCCGGCGGCGCGGGTTTCTTAGGAGTCTGTTTTGGCACCGTCATCACGGCCAACAGTCCCGCCTCGCAAGACGCACATCCGACTTGCTGGGAAGCAACGCTGTATCACGAGTTCTGCCACGTCGTGACGCTCAACAAGACGCACAACAAGATGCCGCGCTGGTTGAGCGAAGGGATCTCGGTCTATGAGGAACGGCAGGCGGACAAGACGTGGGGCCAGACGATCAATCCGCTCTATCGCAAGATGCTGCTTGGCGACGAACTGACTCCAGTCAGCGAACTGAGCGGCGCGTTCTTGCATCCGCGTAGCGGGCTGCATTTGCAGTTCGCGTATTTCGAGTCGTCGCTGGTTGTCGAGTACCTCGTCGAGAAGCACGGACTCGAATCGTTGCAGAAGATTCTGGTCGATCTCGGTAACGGCCTGACGATCAATGACACGCTGGCTCGGCACACGGGATCGCTCGACAAACTGGATTTGGCTTTTGCTGCCTTCGCTCGCGAGCGTGCCATCGCGATGGCTCCCGACGCCGATTGGACGGAACCCGAACTCCCCAAGCGGGCGAACGCGGAATTGGTCGCCGCATATCTCAAAGAGCACCCGCACAACTACGCCGTGCTGCAACGTCAGGCCAAGCAGTTGATCGCCGACAAACAATTCGCCGAAGCGAAGCAGCCGCTCGAAACGATGCGTCGCCTGTATCCGAACGACGCAAGCGGCGACGGGCATCTCGCTTTGCTCGCACGCGTATGTCGCGAGTTAAAGGAGATGCCGCAGGAACGAGCGGTTCTCGAACGACTCGCCGAGTTGACCGACGACAGCGTGGACCTGTTCGCTCGCTTGGCGGAACTGACCTCTCAAGCGGGTGAGTGGGAGCTGACTCGGAAGCACGCTCAACGCTGGCTGGCGGTCAGCCCGCTGCAACCGGCACCGCACCGCATCGCGGCCGACGCGGCCGAGAAGCTGCACGACACTCCGTTAGAGATCGCCAGCTATCGAGCGTTGCTGTTGCTCGATCCGATCGACGTCGCCGACCTGCACCTGAAATTAGCGACGGCGTTACAGCGAAGCGGTGACTTACCGTCAGCGAAACGTCACGCGCTGCTGGCACTGGAAGAAGCGCCCCGATTTCGAGCGGCTCACCAACGGCTGTTGGAGATCATTCAGGCGATAGAAAAGTCCGCCGAGAAACCGGCTGGGAGGATTGCCAATTGAAAATTGAAAATGGCAAATGGCAAATGGAAGACAAGGACGTCGAGCCGGTCGCCAAACGGTTGAGTTCAAAGACGCTTCGTCGCCTGATTCACAACTTGCAATTTGCAATCGCTTTCCTCGTCCTCGTCATCGCGGCCACCGCCTTGGCTCAGCGATCTCCCTTCATGCGCCGCGAATTCCGCCCGGAACTCGTCGATCGCAACGGCGTCCCAGAATGGAAGAACGACGAACGATTCAAGTCCGATGTCTTTACGTTCGTCCGTGTGCGGTATTCGTCGGGTGGCTATGGTCGAAGTGGTGGAAACTGGCACACCGATTATCCCGACAGCGATCTCAACTTCTCGTACCGCTTGCACGAACTGACCGCGTTGGAGACCGATCCCAACGGCAAGATCCTCGAACTGACCGACGAGGCGCTCTTTGATTATCCGTGGATCTACATCATCGAACCGGGCCGGATGAGCCTGACCGAAGCCGAGGTCGCGGGGTTGCGAAAGTATCTGCTCAACGGCGGCTTCCTGATGGTGGATGACTTTTGGGGTGAGCACGAGTGGCAGAACTTCTACGAGAACATCAAGCGTGTCTTCCCCGATCGCGAGCCGGTGGAACTGCCGCTCGAACATGAGATTTTTCATTGCGTCTACGATCTGAAGAAGAAGCCGCAGGTGCCCAGCATCGGAGCGTTTCAAGCCGGGTACACGACCGAGCGCCAGGACGCCCCCGAGGCACATTATCGAGCGATCTTCGATGACAAAGGCCGCATGATGGCCATCATCTGCCACAACACCGATCTCGGCGACGGCTGGGAACGCGAAGGGGAAGACCCCACTTACTTCCGCGAGATGGCCGAGAAATGGTCGTACCCGATGGGGATCAACATCGTGACTTATGCCATGACACATTGAGCGCTCAACAAAAGGAATTTTGAGGAACGCTAATCGTCACTGATCTTCGCTAATGAAGACGAATGCGGTTTATGAGCGAGGATCAGCGAGGATTAGTGTTCCCAATCAGGAGTATTTCAACGTGGAAGTCGGACTTGATGAATTTGTGTTGGAACAACAAGCGGTCGAACAGCTTCGTGGAGCGCGGCGGCGCATTGACGAGCAACTCTCAAAGGTCATCGTCGGGCAGGCCGACGTGGTCGAGCAGTTGCTCATCAGTCTGTTTGCCGGCGGGCATTGCCTGATCACCGGCGCGCCGGGACTCGCCAAGACGTTGCTGGTGCGGTCGATCGCACAGGTGTTTCATCTCAAGTTTTCGCGCGTGCAATTCACGCCTGACTTGATGCCGGCGGATATCACCGGGACGGAGATCCTCGAACAGTCGGCGGACGGGCATCGGCGGATGCAGTTCGTCAAAGGGCCGATCTTCGGCAACGTGATCTTGGCGGACGAAATCAACCGCACGCCGCCGAAGACTCAGGCCGCGTTGCTCGAAGCGATGCAGGAGCATCAAGTAACCATTGCCGGAGTGAGATATCCGCTCGACGAGCCATTTTTCGTGCTCGCCACCCAGAACCCGATTGAGATGGAGGGGACGTATCCGCTTCCCGAAGCGCAGCTCGACCGGTTCATGTTCAACGTGCTGATCGACTACTTGCCCGAAGACGACGAGGTCGCCGTCGTGCAGCAGACGACCTCACGCCGTCCCGAACCGATCGAGGCGCTCTTCACCGGCGACGACGTGCGACGCTTCCACGACGTCGTGAAGAAGGTGCCGATCGCCGAGGACATCGTTCGCTATGCCGTGCGACTCGCCGCCACCAGCCGGCCCGGCCAGCCGAATACTCCGCAGTTCGTCACCGACTGGGTCAGTTGGGGCGCGGGGACACGAGCCGCTCAATATGTCGTGCTCGGCGCGAAAGCCCGCGCGCTGTTGCAGGGCCGCAATCACGCAATCGTCGATGACATCCGGGCGCTGCTGGCTCCGGTGCTGCGACATCGCATCCTTGTTGGCTATCGCGCCGAGGCCGAAGGGATTTCCGTGGATCACGTCATCGGCCGACTCTTGGAAACCGTCACTCCGCCTGGAAGCTGACCGGCCGAGTGCCGACTGCCGAAAGCCGATCGCCGTGATACCGTTTTTAAGATTGCGGAGAGGGTGGGATCAAAAACGGTATCACGGCAATCGGCTTTCGGCTCGCGGCTTTCGGCCGGACCAACTCGACAAATACTGGAGCGCGAATTTTGAAACTGGAAGCTCTGAATCCTGCCCGTTCGCGAGCGACCTACATCGACCCGGCGGCCTTGATGCGGATTAAGAATCTGCAACTCCGAGCCAAGGCGGTCGTCGAAGGTTTCTTGAGCGGCCTGCATCGCAGCCCCTATCACGGGTTCTCGGTCGAGTTCTCCGAGTATCGCCAATACACCCCCGGCGACGATCCGCGGTATCTCGACTGGCGACTTTATGCTCGCTCAGATCGCTACTACCTCAAGCGGTTCGAGGATGAGACAAATCTCCGCTGCTATCTGCTGGTCGATCTCAGCCGTTCGATGGGGTTCGGCTCCACCAGAACCGTACCGCGACCGTCAGGGAGCGGCCTGCGAGGCCGAACCGGAACCGGGCCGCTCACTGACGGTCGCGGTACGGAAACAGTCAGCTACAACAAAGCCGAGTATGCCAAGACGGTCGCCGCGACCATCGCGTACTTCTGGACGCTGCAACGAGACGCGGTCGGGTTGATTACGTTCGATCAATCAATTCGCGAATACCTGCCGGCACGTTATCGCTCCGGGCATCTGCATCGACTGATGATGTGCCTGGAACATCAACTGGCCGGCACCGAGACCGACCTCGGCTTGCCGTTGGAGCAAGTCGCGCGGACGGCTCGCAAGCGCGGGGTTGTCGTGTTGCTGTCGGATCTGCTTGCGCCGGTCGAGTCGCTCGAAACAAAGCTGGGTTACTTGCGGTCGCAAGGTCACGAGGTGATCGTCATCCGAGTCCTCGATCCGGCCGAGGTCAACTTCGCGTTTCAGGACGAGGCGATGTTCTTCGATCTCGAATCGGGCCGCGAGTTGTACGTCGATCCGCAGGCGATGCGTGCCAATTACCAGCAGCGATTCCGTGAGCACGCACAGGAGTTGTCCCGCGCGTGCAGTTCGCTTGGCATCGACGTGTACGATCTGACGACCGATCAACCGCTCGACCTGGCGTTGTTCGATTTGCTGAACTCGCGGATGCGCCGCGGGCGACAGGTCACGCGACGGCGGAGGGTGTAGGTTGGGACTCCGTCCTGTTCTTTATACACAACTTCGACAATTCCGACGCCGCAACGGCATGAGATTTGCGCCATGGTTTGAGGCAAGATTTATCTGCCACAAACGCAGGGAGCGAGTTGATGTGCGAAGGGATTGTCGATGAGTTGCAAGGGATTGATCTGGGGGACAAGCGTTTGAATCTTCGCAGTCAGCGGGTCATCGAAGCGTTGGCGGCCAATCCGGAGGCCAGTGTCAACGCGGCCTGCGAAGGGTGGAGTGGCACTCTGGCGGCGTATGTTCAAGTGCATGACGAAGTGGGCCGCTTAAAGCTGCGCGCGACACGAACCATTGAGCTGAGCCAGACTCCCAAGCGTGCGGCGCGTCAGGCTCACTTGGAAATCCGCGCCCTGACCGTGACATCCAACTGGAAACCAATCACCGTCTGAAGAACTGCCTGGCGTTCTACAAGCTCATCGCATGGCGCGTGCTGCACCT
>JBJXEX010000126.1:0-26056 GCA_046156195.1 Planctomycetaceae bacterium
CCGTGCAGCTTGTAGTCTCGCAGCACCCAATCGGTGCAGAACAACGAACCGTCGGGAGCGGTCGCGAGGCCGACCGGGCGAAAATTCTCGCCGCCGGTGATGAGCGGTTCGGCCAGCGACGTGAACGACGTCCCCTTCGGCTGCAAGCGAAAACGGTCGATGCGGTGGTCCCCCCAACTGGTCACCAGCAGGTTGCCCAGATACTCCTCCGGCAGTCCGTCCGACTCGTAGGCCAGGATGCCGGAGGGAGCTTCGCCGGTCCCCGCGACCATCGGCAGCGTGCCGGGAATCTCGCCGTTCCAGGCGGTGAAGGGGTGCAGTCCCTTGCGGCCGTTGCGGAACCGATAGCCGTAATCGCCTCCCGGAATCACATGCAGCAGCCGACACGGCGGACGGCTGTCCGCGTCGTTGTCCACGGTGAAGAGCCGCCCGAACGCATCGAAGCAGCTCGCGTGCGGATTCCAAAACCCGGTCGCGATCTGGCTTAGCTTCGAGCCATCCAGCCGGCACCGATAAATGTTGCCCCCCTCCCCTCCCCCGCTGAGCGTCGTGCCGTCCGAACCAATGATTTTGTAGTCCGCTCCGAGATTCTCGCCGAACCCGAAGTACATCCAGCCGAGCGCATCAATCGCGAACCCAGCCAGCCCGTTGTGCGGATAATCGCCCTTCGTGTCGAGATGCACGATCCGTTCTTCGCGATCGGCCTTGTCGTCGCCGTCGTCATCGTGGAGTTGGAGGATTTCTCTCCGAGTGGCGACGAAGAGTGAGGTTCTTAAAAACGGTATAACGGCTGTCGGCTGTCGGCTATCGGCGATCGGCCGGACTGGAAACCAAATCGGTCGCACGGCGACGCTCATCGTGTGTCGCAGTCCGTCGGTGAAGACGACGATCTTGTCCGCTTTGCCGTCGCCATCTGAGTCGCTCATCACCAGCACTCGGTCGCTGGGATGTCCCTTGTAGCCTTCGGGCGGGAAGTGTGTGTTGCTCTCGATCGCGAAGACTCGGCCCCGATGATCAACGTCCAATCCGGTGGGCGTGACGATCTGCGGATGCTCGGCGAAGAGTTCAATCTTCAATCGCGGATCAAGCGACTTCGGAGGTTCGTCCGCCTGGGCGACGAGGTTGGCAAGCAACATCACAAACAGCACCGAGCAATGACGCATGACAGGCTCCTTGGACGGAGGACAAAAGAAAAACAACCGAGTCCACCAAGGCGGAGACATCGGCGTTCGAGCAACGAAGATCGTCCGAAAGCAAGTTCCAAAACGCCAGCGACTCGGCGGCTACCGTTTGGCAGGCGACACGGTATCTTGTGGTCGCAATTGGCCGCCTCCTTCTCAAAAAGGGTCTGTCGGATGAAGCCAGAAACGGTCGCCCAACTCCATTCGGAGTTCGAGTCCTTGACGCAAACGGATGCGGAATCCGGCGTCGAGTTTTGGTGGGCCAGAGACTTGCAGGTAATGCTCGGATACTCGCAATGGCGGAACTTCGAGCCTGTCATCGAGAAGGCCATTACCTCGTGCGAAACTGCGGGTTCCGATCCCGATGACCATTTTGCGCGCGCCAGCAAAAAGGTTGAAATCGGTTCAGGGGCCGAGCGTGAAGTCGATGACCTCGCGCTGACTCGTTACGCCTGCTATCTGATCGCTCAAAACGGCGATCCCAGCAAAGACCCGATCGCGTTCGCTCAAACTTATTTTGCCGTTCAGACTCGCAAACAAGAACTGATTGAGCAGCGTCTCGCCGAAGCCGAACGGCTCTCCGCTCGCAAGAAGCTGACCGAGTCCGAGAAGCAGCTTTCGGGAATCATCTTCGAGCGGCTGGGGAGCGAACGCAGCTTCGCGACGATTCGCAGCCGAGGCGATCAAGCATTGTTCGGCGGCCTTTCGACACAACAGATGAAAGACCGCATGGGCATCCCCGGCAGTCGTCCCTTGGCCGACTTCCTCCCGACCATCACGATCAAAGCCAAAGACTTCGCCAACGAGATCACGAACTTCAACCTCAAGAAAGACGACCTGCGGACGGAAGCACGCATCTCGCGCGAGCATGTGAAGAACAACCGCGACGTCCGTAATCTGCTCACGCAGCGAGGCATCGTCCCTGAAAACTTGCCGGCTGAGGAAGACCTCAAGAAGATCGAACGGCGGCACGAGTCGGACGCGAAGAAATTGCCGAAGAGCAAACCGTCTCGCAAACATCGGGCGGACAAACCTGACGACGAGCCGTGAGTGGCTCGCTCACGAATCGCGGCGACGTTGCGGTGAAACGGCATCATCCGTGTTCGTTTTTGGCAACAGGCCAAACGGCCGTCGGACGGGATGACTTCTCTCGTTCCCACGCTCCGCGTGGGAACGCCAGCGTTTGACGCTCCGCGTCGGATCGGCGATCCGGCACTCGAAATCGGCATCAGAGACCACGACGCAGAGCGTCGAGACGCTCGTCCCCACGCGGAGCGTGGGAACGAGAAGTGTCGAACAAGGGAACGCGAAGCCATTCAGGCACTGGCCTTGCTCTGTCCGCGTCACGCGAGGCTCGCAGTCTCTTTCTCATTGGGTTCGGGGGTCGTCATGCGTTTTCGTGATATTCGTTTTCATTCCAAGTTGCAGTTGCTGATCGGGCTGTTCGTGATTGGCTTCGTGGCGGTCTTTGGGTTAGGAGCCTGGACCCTCGCGCGAGTTCAAGTCACCGGCAAGGCGTTCTACGAAGAGCGTGTCGAGGGCAACTTGTACCAGGAGATCGTGTTGGCCAAAGATTTGGTGGCCGACATCCTGCCGCCGCCGGAGTACATCGTGGAGTCGTACCTCGTGCTTCACGAGATCCAAACGCTGACGGACGTGGAGAAGATTCGCAGCCGCGTGGCTTACTTCAAGGACCGCGAGGCCGAGTATGAATTGCGTCAGAAGTTCTGGGAAAAGGAGCTGCCCCAAGAAGGCGAACTGCGGCGGCTGATGCTCGATCGGGCACGCAAGCCGGCGATTGAGTTTTATCGTTTGAGCAACCAGTTCTTGGCCGTGGCGGACAAACTGGAGGAGCGCGAAAAGGTCTGGACGGAACTGCTACCGCAGCTTCAAAAACACTATGAAGCTCATCGCGAGGCGATCAACACCATCACCGACCTAGCGAACCAGATGGTCACTCAGGCGCAGAACAAAGCGGCGTCCGCGATCAAGACCGCGCAAACGGTGCTCATGACGGTGGGGCTGCTGGTGCTGCTGGCGGTCGGAGCCTGCGGCTACTTCATCACGCGGAGCATCGTGCAACCGACGAAGTTGCTGATCTCGCGGCTGCGTGAAATGGCCGACGGAGCGGGTGACCTGACGGCTCGCGTGCAGATTGATTCGATGGATGAGATTGGCCAGCTTGGTCACTGCATCAACACGGTCATTCAGCGAGTGCATGATCTTGTCGCCGAGATCAAAGGAGCCACGTTGCAGTTGTTGGCGACAACGACGCAACTGGCCGCGACCTCCAAAGAGCAGGAGGCGACGTTGGCAAACTTCGGAGCCTCCTCCAGTCAAATCGCCGCCGCCGTCAAAGAGATCTCCGCGACCGGCCAGGAGCTTTCGGGAACGATGGGAGAAGTGATGGGGGGAGCCAGTCGAGCTTCTGAACTCGCCAGTGCCGGCCGCGTGGGGCTGACGAACATGGAAAGCACGATGTTCGATCTGACCGAGGCGACGAAGAGCATCTCCAACAAGCTAGGTGCGATTCACGAGAAGGCCAATGACATCAACGTGGTCGTGACCACGATCACCAAGGTCGCCGATCAAACCAATCTGCTCTCGATCAACGCGGCCATCGAAGCCGAGAAAGCCGGTGAGTATGGTCGCGGGTTCTTGGTGGTCGCTCGCGAGATTCGTCGTCTGGCCGATCAAACCGCCGTTGCCACATTGGAGATCGATCAGATGGTGAGGCAGATGCAATCGGCCGTCTCGACCGGCGTCATGGAAATGGACAAGTTCAACGAAGATGTCCGCGGCGGAGTCCGCAAGGTTGGCGAGATCAACAACCAAATGGGCCAGATCATCGCGGGCGTCCAATCCGTGAGCGAACGATTCGTCCCGGTCAACGAGGGGATGAGGAATCAATCGCTCGGTGCTCGACAGATCAATGATGCGATGATGCAGCTCACCTCCGGAGCCTCGCAAACGCAGTCGTCGATCCGCGAGTTCAATCAAGCCACCGAGAACCTGCGCCTGTCGGTCGAACGGTTGAAGTCGGCGGTTGTGCGGTTTGTGGTGACGGGGTGATCATGCTCTGGCTCATCTTTCACATCGGCGCAGAACGCTTCGCGATTCGCAGCGAGCGTGTGGACAAAGTGTTGCCGGCGGTCGAACTGCATCGCACCGTGCAGGCACCTGCGGGACTGGCGGGAGCGTTCTCGTATCACGGAGCGGTGACGCCGGTGATCGATCTCGCGCAGTGGTTGCTCGGCACGCCGACCCCGCTGCGGTTGAGTAGTCGCATGATTCTGATTCCACTGGGGGCCGAGTCATCGGGTCCGAAGTTTGGATTGCTGGCCGAGCGGGTGGTCGAGTTGCGGCCAATCGACCAGGACATCGTCAACGAAAGCGGAGCGATGACGTGGTCAGGAGCATTGGCCTTGGGGCCAGTGATCGCGGACGAAAACGGCCTGCTCCAGTTGTTGGATATTGAGCGGCTCATCACCGAAGCTCGGCGGCTGTCGCTGCTGCCGGCTGCGGTTGAACATCGCGGCGAAGCCGCCATAAGTAACCCGAAGCGTTAGCGAGGGTCCGCCGCGGCGGACTCACCCGGATTGTCATCCTGAGACACACGTTCGCCCAGGAATCAAAGGAATCTGGTCAAAGGAATGAAGACAACCTGAGAAATTGACAAAACGGTGCGGAGCCGAGTTCAAAGCATTCAACTTCCAAACTCACGGTTCGGGTTAGTTTTCAGAGGCTCTGACTTGATGGACCTTACGAACATCACTCAATTGTTGCGGCAGCAGATCGGCCTGGATCATGGCACGATCGGCGAGTCGTCGATCGAAGTGGCCGTGCGAGCGCGGATGGAAGCCGTGCGACTCGCCGATGTCGCGACTTATGTTGAGCGGCTCGCGGCAAACGCTTCGGAACTGTTAGCGCTGACCGAAGAGGTCATTGTTCCAGAGACCTGGTTCTTTCGCGGGTTCGACCAACTCCGTTTTCTGGCCGAGGTCGGCCGTCAGTGGCAGCCGGCGTTTCCGGGTCAGCCGCTGCGAGTGCTGAGCGTTCCGTGTAGCAGCGGCGAAGAGCCATATTCGACATATATGTTCCTACGGCATTATGGTCTGGAGCCGTCACAAATTCGGATCGTCGCGGCGGACATCAGTCAGCGATCGCTCGATCGTGCGGCGCGAGGCATCTATGCCGACTTCTCGTTCCGAGAAACCGAGCCGTTATGTGAGCTGTTGCGATACCGTTTCTTCGAGCGTGACTCGGTTCATACGGTGATCCCTGAGGTCCGTGATGCGGTGCTGTTTCGGCGGGACAACCTCATTTCGCCGACGTTCCTGGCGGACTGCGGTCAGTTCGACCTGATCGTCTGCCGGAACTTGCTGATCTATTTCGATCCACCGTCGCGACAACTCGCGTTGCAGTCGTTGCAGAGGCTGCTCGCACCGAACGGATATCTCTTCGGCGGTCATGCCGAACAACTGGCGCTGCTCGATCCGCGGCTCAAGAGCGTCGGCCCTGCCGGAGCGTTCGCGTATCAACGGATCGAAGCGGCTGCTGTGACGAATGCTCAGCGATCCGCATCATGGAGCGAGCGGAAATCGACCGTCCAGATTCCCCCCGCGCAGCCGGCGTTCGTCAGCGCGTTTGCGCCGGAGGTGAGCACGGCCTTGGCGCGCCCGGCTGTGGAGCCGCGCCCGTCAGGAAGCGGTTCAAGCTCGTTTCCAACACCGCTTCCTAACGGGCGCGGCTCCCAATTGCCGGTGCCCACCGCCACTCGACAGGAGGTCGCTCAAGACATGCTCGCTGGTGCGGAGCGGGCCGCGAACTCCGGACGACTCAGCGATGCGCGAGCGATGTGCGAGCGGCACATGGAACAACATGGCCCGACCTCCGCCGCGTTGTGTTTGATGGGCGTCATCCAGCAAGCCGCTGGCGAATTGACCAACGCCGAGAAAAGTTTTCAGAGGGCGGTGTACCTCGATCCCGCCCATCAAGATTCGTTGTGGCATCTCACGCTGCTGGCCGAAAGGCGGGGAGATCGGCAAGCGGTGGAAACCTTCAAACGCCGACTCGCGCGAGTCGCGGCCAGTGATTGAACACCATCGACCCCACTGAGCTTGCCTCAGTGGTTCACGGGTTTCTGCGCTACTCACGTCAGCATTGGGAGTGATGCCAAAGTAGCGCAAAAGCCCGCAAGCCACTGAGGCAAGCTCAGTGGGGGGGAGTTTTGATAACCATGACTCGTTCGAGCCCCTTCGATGCGTGCATTCCGTCGCCGGACTTCACGATCGCGAACCGTTCGGATTTGCCGATCCTCGGCGAAGCGAACCGCAGCAAGCTGGAGAACGACTGCTGGAACCAAATCGGCGTCACGGGCGACCGCTCGTGCCCGGAGTTGCAGAAGCATGTGCATTGCCGGAACTGCCCCGTCTTCACCGCCGCCGGTCAGCGATTGTTTGAACGCGAGCCACCCGCCGTGTACTTGGCCGAATGGACGAAGCGGCTGGCGGAACCAGAAGTCGTCGCCGAGCGTGACACCATCTCGGTGCTCATCTTTCGTGTCGGCGAGGAATGGCTGGCGTTCGACATTGGGTTGCTGGTCGAGATCGCCGAGCCGCGGCCGATTCACACTCTCCCGCAGCGATCGAACGAAATTCTGGCCGGGCTGGTCAACATTCGCGGCGAGCTGGAGCTATGCGTATCGCTGGGAGGTCTGCTGGGGATTGAGCCGAACGCGCTAGCGTCGGGCGTACGCAACGCGCTAGCGTCGGGCCGCCGACAAACTGAGCCGAACGCGCTAGCGTCGGGCGTGAGCGACGTGGGCCTGTTCCAGGACGGCGTGTTCCAGGGAGCATCGTCCATCCGAGGCCCGCGGCTAGCGCCGTCGGCTCACAGCGCTCAGCGGGTCACGGCGCGGCTGATGCTCGTCAGTCGTGAGGGGCAGCGGTGGGTCTTGCAAGTGGATGAAGTCGAGGGAGTCGCACGGTTCACTCCCGCCGAAGTGACCAATGTGCCAGCCACCGTGTCGGGATCGGCCGCATCGTTTTCCAAGAGCGTCTTCTGGCATCGCGATCGCCGCATCGGGTTTCTGGATGAGGCACGAATCTTCGACTCACTCGAACGGAGCCTGACATGAGCGGCAGTAGTTTGACCGGCATGAGCGACATGTCATTGCTTGAGTTGTTTCGCGAGGAGGTCCGCACTCACGGCGGTGAGTTCGTGACGGGGCTGACCGCGCTGCGTCACCACCGCGCCTCGGCCGAGACGTTGGCTCAGATGATGCGCGCGGCCCATTCGATCAAAGGAGCCGGGCGGATCGTCAACGTCGAGCCAGCCGTGCGGATCGCCGGAGCACTCGAAGACGTGATGCGCGACGCGATGAAAGGGACGCTCGCGTTCGACGAGTCCGCGTTCCAGGTGCTCGAACGGGGAATGGAACTGCTTACCGAAATCGCGCGAGTGAGCGAAGACAAATTCAACCACTGGCTGCCGGAGCAGAATCCGGTCGTCAGCCGATTCTTCGCCGACCTGACCGCCAGCATCGCCGCGTCGATCAGTCGCGGTGCGATCGGCGGCGGCGCACTGACCGCCGAATACACGCGGCCTGTCGATTCGCGCGATGTGAGCGGCACGGAGCTAGCCGCCGGTCATTCGCCGAAAAACGTCGATCCCGAATTACCGGTGGCTAGCGCCATGCCGCTCAAAGCAAGCGTCCGCAACAAATCGTTGTTGCCTCTGTTTCGCGAAGAGGTCGGCAGTCATACCACGACGATGCTCGCCACGTTGGCAACGCTGGAGCAAGATCCTCGGAACCCGCAACTGATTGAGCCGCTGCTGCGAGCCACTCATTCCATCAAGGGAGCCAGCCGCATCGTCAACGTCGAGCCGGCCGTGCAGATTGCCACCGCGCTGGAAGACGCGCTGAACTCCGCGCGAAAGGAAGCGAACGCGCTCCAGAAGTCCTCGTTCGCGGTCCTGCGACGCGGTTTGGAATTGCTCAGCGAGATGGCGAAAGCGAGTGACGATCAATTCGATCAATGGCAGTCGTCGCATGATTCCGCAGTACGAGAACTCCTGGCCGAGTTGAATGCGATCGCCACAATCCGTCGCGACGATCAAGCTCCTGGCGAGCCGGAGGGCGTTAGCCCCCGGACAGGGACGAGGGTTGGGGGGCTAACGGCCTCTGGCTCACCGGCGTCGATGGTCCGGGGGCTAACGCCCTCCGGCTCGCCTGCGTCGGTCAATAGCGCCGCCGATCGGTCGTTGCTGCAATTGTTTCGCGAAGAGGTCCGCGACCACGCGGCGAGGTTGAGCGAAGGCTTGGTCGCGCTGGAAGGCGATCCTCGCAACTCGCAGCTTATTGAGCCGCTGATGCGGGCCGCTCATTCGATCAAAGGAGCGGCGCGAATCGTCAATCTCGAAGCGGCTGTGCAAGTCGCCCATGTCATGGAGGATGTTTTGGTCACGGCTCAGAAAGGAACGATCCAACTCACCCCCAGCGAGATCGACTTGCTGCTGCGTGGCGTTGATCTGCTCAGCACGATCGCCGCGAGTTCGGAAGCGGAATTCGCCAACTGGTTGCCGAGCAACAATCGCGACATCAACACGCTGCTCAAGCAATTGGCGGATGTCGCTCAAGGCAAACCTGCGCCAGCCAAAGCCGTGGTCAATCTGCCTGACGAGACCATCAGCCGGAGGTTGCTCGCCCCCGGTTCAGTTCAACAATCAGTTCTGTCATCGGTTCAGCCATCGAGGCACCAACACAATCAACAACCGGCAGCGAGCGCGTTCCGGCCCAGTTCGCAGGGGATTCCCGCGGCACCGCTGCCAACGATGGTGCTTGAGTCCGTCGATGTGCTCGGCCAATCGTTCGCGAATCCACAGACTGCTCCGCGTGAAGAACGAGTCGTCCGCGTCACGGCTCAGAGCTTGTCGCGGCTGATGAGCCTCGCGGGAGAATCGTTGGTCGAAGCCCGCTGGTTGCAGCCGTTCGCCAAGTCGTTGTTCTTGCTGAAGCAGAACCAAGATCAGCTCGCGGTGCTGCTCAGCGAGATGCAACAGTCGGTCACGTCCAAATCCGAAGGGGGACGGTCGGCCCGACTGTTGAATGAGGCCCAACAACGTGTCGGCGATTGTCGGCGATTGCTGGCCGACCGCATCGGCGTGTTCGAGCAGCACGCGCGGCAGTCGGATGACCTCAACAGCCGGCTGTACTACGAAGTCATCGCCAGCCGGATGCGGCCCTTCTCCGACGGCGTGCAAGGTTTCCCACGCATGGTCCGCGACCTCGCGCGGAGGCTCGGCAAGAAGGTCAAGTTTGAAGTTCACGGCCACAACACCGACGTCGATCGCGACATCCTCGAAAAGCTCGAAGCGCCGTTGAATCATCTGCTCCGCAACGCGCTCGATCATGGACTCGAAACTCCCGAACAGCGGACGCTCAGCGGTAAGGCGGAACAAGGCACGCTGCGGTTGGAAGCTCGGCATCGTGCCGGCATGTTGCAGATCACGATCTCCGATGACGGCAGCGGCATCTCGCTGGAACGGCTACGTCGCAAGATCGTCGAGCGTGGCCTTTCGACGAACGAGTTGGTGGCCAGCATGACCGAACAGGAATTGGTCGACTTCCTGTTCCTTCCCGGCTTCTCGACATCGGAACGAGTGACCGAAGTCTCCGGTCGTGGCGTCGGCTTGGATGTTGTTCACAGCATGGTCACGGCGGTTGGAGGGACGGTGCGCGTCGCGTCGAAGGCGGGCCGAGGCACGACGTTTCATCTGCAATTGCCGATCACGCTGTCGGTGCTGCGAGCGGTCATGGTCATGATCGGTGGCGAACCTTATGCCCTCCCGCACAATCGCATCGACGGATTGCGACGTCTGCCGCGCCGCGAGATTCGGACTCTGGAAGGCCGGCAATTCTTTTCGCTCGATGGTCGCAACGTCGGCTTAGTGATGGCTCAGCAAGTCCTCGAACTCGAACCGTCTGCAACTTCTGACGACGACTTGTGCGTGGTGCTGATCAGCGACCATCAAAGCGAATTCGGCGTGGTGCTGGACAGTTTTCAGGGGGAGCAAGACCTCGTCGTCCGGCCGCTGGACGCGCGATTGGGCAAGGTTGCGAACATCAGCGCGGCCGCACTGCTGGAAGACGGGAGTCCGGTGCTGATCGTCGATGTCGATGACTTCCTGCGCTCGATCGACAACCTGCTGAAACGTGGCCAACTGCGGCAGACGCAAATCGGCGCGGCGGTCGTCGCCGGCAATCGGAAACGCATTCTGGTCGTCGATGATTCGATCACGGTACGCGAAGCGGAACGCCAACTGTTGACCAACCGCGGTTACGAGGTTGCCGTTGCCGTGGATGGGATGGATGGCTGGAAGGCGATCCGAGATGCCGACTTCGACCTGGTGGTCAGCGACATCGACATGCCTCGCATGAACGGCCTGGAGTTCGTCAAGAACATCAAACAAGACGCTCGGCTGAGGCATACCCCCGTCGTCATCGTCAGCTACAAAGGACGTGAAGAGGACCGCCTCCGCGGACTCGAAGCCGGGGCCGATTACTACCTCTCCAAGGGGAGCTTCCACGACGACTCCCTGCTGGACGCGGTCGTCGATCTGATCGGAGGGCCGCAGTAATCCGCCTGTGGCGCACGCGGCTCGCGTGCGACAGGAAGTCGATTGAGAAATTCAAAAAAGTAACCCGAAGCGTCAGCGAGGAAGTAACCCGAAGCGTTAGCGAGGGTGCTCGCTCCGGAACGCGATGACTTCAGAATCTGGCGAAGCCTTCGCCCTCGCTGACGCTTCGGGTTGCTTGTGTGATTTCTCGCAATCTCCCGAATCGACGCCAACCCGCGACTGGCAATTCGGCACCCGCCTGATACCGTCTCTCCCCGATATCGTTTGCACGCGACTACATCAATTGGCCAACCATGCGTATCGCGATCGTCAATGACCTGCTGATGGCTGTTGAAGCCCTGCGGCGGGTCGTCAGCAGTGTCCCCGGTTATCAAGTTTGTTGGATCGCTCGCGATGGGGCCGAGGCAGTGCGGAAATGCCTGACCGATCGGCCCGACTTGATTCTCATGGACATGCAGATGCCGGTCATGGACGGGGCCGAGGCGACTCGGCGAATCATGCGCGAATGCCCGACCGCGATTTTGGTCGTCAGTTCGACGCTGGGTGGCAACTTCTCCAAGGTGTTCGAGGCGATGGGGCACGGAGCGGTCGATGCGGTCAAGACACCAGAACTTGGCAAAGACGACAGCGTCCAGGGCGGCGCACCGCTGCTCGCCAAGATCGAGGCCATCGAACGGTCGAAAGACAGTTTCGAACGCTCGGCACAAATCAAATCGGGATTGCTCCGTCCCGATGCCGCCCGATCGAAAGAGGAACTTCCCACCTTGCCGCTGATCGCCATCGGAGCTTCCACCGGTGGGCCGAACGCTCTGGTCGAAGTGCTCAACCACATTCCGAAAGACCTGCGAGCGGGCATCGTCATCGCCCAGCACATCACCGCCGATTTCGCGCCCGGCTTAGCCTCGTGGCTCGCCGAAACATGTCAGCGTCCAGTGCGGATCGCTTGCAACAATGACCAACCGCAAGCGGGCGTCGTGCTGATCGCCGGCACCAACGATCATCTCGCGATGATCCCCGGCGGCACGCTGCGCTACACTCCCGAACCGGTCGACACGTCGTATCGCCCCTCGGTCGATGTCTTGTTTAGCACTTGTGCCGCACACTGGAAGAGACCGGGCGTCGCCGCCTTGCTCACCGGTATGGGCCGCGATGGCGCGAAGGGTTTGCTGACGCTCAAGGAGAAGGGCTGGCACACGATCGCTCAGGACGAGAAGACGAGCATCGTCTACGGCATGCCCGCCGCCGCCGCCGAAAAAGGAGCCGCTCAACAGATCCTTCCGCTCCACGAAATCGGCGAGGCCATCACCCACCACATCGGCAAGCTCTGGAGACCGGTCACTCCGAGGCCGTGAACTTTTCGTAGGGTAGGCGGCTCGCCTGCCCATTTCTTTCGAGAAAACGAACAGGCGAGCCGCCTGTGCTACGTCATCGCTTCAGATGCTTGTCGAAGAACTTGAGCACCAACGGTCGCAAGTCTTGTTGCTTGGGTTGCAGATCGAAGGTGTGCGGCGCATCGGGAACGAGAACGAGTTCGTGCTCGACGCCAGCGTTCTTCAACGCGGCGGCGAGGATTTCGGATTGTTCGACGGGGACCGTCTTATCGGCCGTGCCATGCAGGATCAGGAACGGAGGATCCTTGGCATCGGCATGAGTGATCGGTGACGCGAGCTTGTAGAGGTCGGGAGCCTCATCGCGCAGTTTGCCGAGCATCGCCTTCGCACTCTTGCCGTCGCGGACCTCGCCCGCTCCGTACATCGGGACGGCACATTGCACGGCGCATGAGAATTCGCCCCACGGCTCCGACGGATCGAGTCCGTCGGCCGGGCCAGTCAGCGCCAGCAGCGCCGTCAGATGTCCGCCCGCCGAACCGCCGATGACCCCGATGTGATCGGGGTCGATCTGCAATCGCTTGGCGTTGGCTCGTAACCAGCGGACGGCGGTCTTGCAGTCGTGAATGTTCTGCGGCCACGAAGGCTTGTCATCAGTCGCCAGCAGATAGTCGATGCTCATGCCGACGTAACCGTTCGCGGCCAGCGTTGTGCCGATGTTGAGCTCACGCGCCGCGTCTCGCTTACCACCGGTCCAGCCGCCGCCGTGAATGATCACGACTGCCGGCGACCGTGCTGCCTCGTCACGATTGAGCGGAACGTACAAGTCGGCCTGCTCGTCGCGGCCATCGGCGAGATATCGGACACCTCGTTCGATGAGCACTTTGTCGGCGAGCGTCGCTTTGGCCTTCACGTCGGCCTCGCTGAGAATCTTCAGGGCCTCGTCTGAGCCGATGTCACGCACGAAAATGTTTCGCCAGCGAATCTCGCCGCCGTGAGTTTGCAGATGGATCGGGCCGCGAGCCGGGAGCGGCTGCGATCGGTTCGCATAGTTCTGCATCACCGCGTCATCGACCACGAGTTGCTCATTCAACCAGACCCAAGTCCGCACCCCGATTTGTCGGATGCGAAACGAATTCCAATCGCCGAACGGCTTATCGGCCACGACGAGCGGATCGCGACCGGGCGTTCTCGGCAGGTTGTTGAACAAGCCGCCCGATCCACGATTCGGATTGCGATCGGGAGCTTTGTGCAGGCTCGGCTGACTGATGTCCCAAATCTGCACCTGCGACAGACCGCGCAGATAAATGCCGCTGTCCGCCTTCGCGACGGTCTTGTACTCGATCAGCAATTCGAGATCGCCAAGCTCCGCGTCGGGCGTCGCATACGGCCCGTGACCGTCATTGACCAACTCACTGTTCTCGATGCGCCAATGACTCGCGAACTCGTCGCGCATCTGCTTGAGCGCCGTCTCTCGCTTCTCGCCGGTGAGCTTCTCCACCGAATGCGGATTCAAGCCGTACCAGCCGACGAGATCTTTGCCATTGAAGAGTGCTCGAAACCCGGCGGGAGGAGTCGGCTCGGCCGCGTGCGCTGTGCCAACAATGCTTGAGACCAGAATCAGAATCAGAACCGATTTCATGATGTCCTCCCAAACGTCGAACTCTCCGAAGTGAGCCGAACGCGCTAGCGTCGGGCAATTCACTCGCAAAATCACCTACCGAGGCCCGTGGCTAGCGCCATCGGCTCACAAAGCAATGACGAAGAGTCGGTCATCTCAAGAACCCAAACCACATCGCGATCCCGACGACAACCACGGCGGTCCCCAAGATCCACGCTGGGATAAACCAAATGTGTCCTCCCGCGTTGGGGTGGACGATCGGCGCGGAGACTTCGCTATTTTTTCGACGCATATTGATGTCAAAGGCGATGACGGCCACTCCCGCGCACAGCGCCGAAAACGGCAGCGAGTGTGTCAGCGACGAGATCGCTAACGCCGTGATCAATGCCACCACGCCACACAGCAGCCCATTCGTGTTGAAGATGACCATGTCGGGCCTCCGAACTAGGGGTTTCGATTGGCACCCGGCACCCACAGCACGTTGCCGGCTCCGTGGTTGTTGCAAACCTGAGCCAGCACGAACAGCAGGTCCGAGAGACGATTCAAATAGATCGCGACTTGCGAGTTGATCGACTCGGTCTCGGCAAGTTGCAGGACTCCGATTTCAACACGCCGACAAACGGTCCGCGCGACGTGCAGATGAGCGGCGGCGGGCGAGCCTCCCGGCAAAATGAAACTCGTCAGCGGTTTCAGCTTCTCATTGTGGCCGTCGATCCAATGCTCAAGCTGCTCGACTTGAGCGGCGGTGACTCGCAGTGGTTCATAGCCCAAAGGCTTGTCGGTCTCCGGCACGCACAAGTCGCCGCCAAGATCGAACAAGTCGTTTTGAATGAGCGTCAATTGCCGCCGCACATCGGCGGGTAACTCGGTGGTCAGCACGACGCCGATCACCGAGTTCAATTCATCGGTCCCACCATAGGCCGAGATACGAACATGCGTCTTGGGGACACGAGTCCCGTCGCCAAGCCCCGTCTGCCCGCCGTCACCGGACTTCGTGTAGATGCGATTGAGGTAAATCATTTCTTCTCGACGATCCAAACATTGCGAAAGTGGACCGGGTTGCCGTGGTCTTGGAAGTACAAAGCTCCGGGTCGCTCTTCCCCCTTCTGCTGCAAACCGCCGGGGGTCGCCTTCAGCTTGAGCTTGTCGTGAATCACGAAGCCGTTGTGCTTGATCGTGGTGACGGCGTCTTCGATTTTCTTCCCCTCGGCGTCGAAGCGAGCACATCGGAAATCGACGTCGTAGGTCTGCCACGCGAGCGGCGGGAAGCACATGTTGATCGCCGGTTTCGCGACGGTGTAGATGCCGCCGCATTCGTTGTTCTCGCCGGAGAGACCGAACGAGTCGAGAATTTGGCACTCGTATTGATCGACGAGATACATGCCGCTGTTGCCGCGCCCCTGACCGCGAGCTTTGGGCATGAACGGCGTGCGGAATTCGAGGTGCAAAGAAAAGTCCTCAAACTTCTGCTTCGTCCGCGTGCCGACTCCCAGCAGATTGCCTTCTTGGATTTTCCCGTTCTGCCAGGCATCAACATTGGTGCCGTCGAAGAGCACGATCGCCCCTTCCGGCGGTTTGGCTCCGAGCGTCTCTGACTTGCGTTCGACCTTCTTGCCTTCGTAGGTGACGTTCTCTTCCGCGGTCCCGCTGAGCACTCCGTCTTTGATCGAGCCTTTGAAGTTCGTGCCGGACAACTCGACCACGCCCTCCTTGGTCTCGCCCTTGAGCATCACCTTCGTCTTGCCGTCCCAAGCGGCATCTTTCGGACCTCCGGGCAACCCCTTCTGGAGCAACACGACATCAAACTTGCCGTCACCCAACGCGATGACCTGAGCACCAAACTTTGTCTTTGTACCGATCGTCCCTTCGTACTCCCCTTGCACTTTGAAGTCCGGGCCAGCTTGTTCGGGATCAATGAACGCCTCGCCCGGCGCGGCGAATGCCGAAACGCCCAAGGCCAAAATCGCTGACGCCACAAACATGGTTAGTCTTCGCATCACTGAAGTCTCCTGGTTGATGTGTTGCTGCCGCCGAACCGTCACGGCTCGGCGGCAGGTTAGCCAATCGTGGCTTTCGAGTCTCGTCAGCCAAAGTAACCCGAAGCGTCAGCGAGGGCGAGCGCTCCAAGCGTCTAGGAATCGGGATCATTGGGAAGCGTTCGCCCTCGCTGACGCTTCGGGTTAATTGCGTCGCGGTTTCGTCCCATTAGGGATTCGCCACCGCACAACGCACCGCCAACGCCAGCCGCGAATCGTCCTCCGGCAAGACGCTCCGCAGGTCGAGCAGCACTTCATCCTGCTGGATGCGGCCGAACACGCGGATCGAACCGAGTCGCAATCGTTGCGACAGTACGTCCGCCGAGAATGACTGTGCTCGCAATCGCACCACGACGGTTGGCAATTCGACTCCCGGCAGCGAGCCTCCGCCCACGGCGGCCATCGCGTTGGCAATCTCAACTCGGCAGCCCGCAAGCTCGCCGATCTCAACGGCCACTTGCCGAGCGCGCAGCCTCAACGCTTCGACGGACGCCGACAGCATCGCCAGCGTGGGAATCTCGCTGGCCGCAACGCCACGCAAGTAAGACTCGAGCGTTGCTTGCAGCGCTGCCAGCGTCAGCTTGCCGACACGCACGGCACGAGCCAGCGGATGCTGACGCACCCGATCCACAAACTCCCGCTTGCCGAGAATGATCCCGCACTGCGGCCCGCCCAGCAGCTTGTCGCCGCTTCCGAGCACAACGTCCGCACCGGCAGCCAGGCTCTGCTGAAACGTCGGCTCGGCCGGCAGCCCGATTCGAGCAACATCAATCAGTGCTCCGCTGCCGATGTCGTCGATCGCGATCACACCGTGTCTCCTCGCGAGTGGCACGAGGTCGTCGATCGACGGCGTCTCGCTGAATCCGATCACTCGATAGTTCGACGGATGAACGTGCATGATCGCCGCCGTGTTGGCGGTGATCGCCTTCTCGTAGTCGCTGACATGCGTCCGATTCGTCGTGCCGATTTCTCGCAACGTGGCACCGCTGAGCGAGAAAATCTCCGGCAATCGAAACGAGCCACCGATCTCAATCAGTTGCCCGCGCGAGATGACAACCTCCCGTCCGCCACAGAGCGCTTGCAGAGTCAACAGGGTCGCGGCCGCATTGTTGTTGACGATCAGCACGTCCTCGCAGCCAGTCAGTGAGCGGAAGGTCGCTTCCAACTGATGCCCACGATACCGCCGCTCGGCCGTCGCAAGATCGACCTCGACGTTGCAGTGCCCACCTAAGTCGCTCAATGCCTGCCGAGCGGCGGCCGAAAGAGGCGCTCGACCCAATCCGGTGTGCAACACAACGCCTGTGGCATTGATGACTCGGCTGAGCTGCTGCCGATCAGCGTTGCGAGCCTGCCGCTGCACTTGCTCCGCCAGCAATTCCGTCCAACCAGCCCGGTCCATCATGTGTGGCGTTTGCGCCACGCCGCTCACAGAGTGAGTGCCGTTGGGTCTCGGCCCCTCGTTGATTGATGAATCCTTCGATTGGGCGAGTTGCTCGCGTGCCTGAGCGAGCACCTCGCGCACCCAGCCGAGCACCCGTTCGCGGCCGTGCTCGGCGACAAGCGGAGCAACGATCGTGTGACTCAGTAGGTCTTGAACCGGCGGCAGACGTGACAGAATTTCGGACGACATTCGATTCCTCTTCGACAGTTGGAACAGACTCAGTCATTGTCGACGGATTCAAGACGCTTGCCAGTGAGTGAGCTGAGAATGACCGCCTCGTTGAGGTTCGCGGGGTCGCGCGAATTTTTCCAATTGAGAGGATTTTTTGTTTGCGGCCGACTAGCCAGCCCGGTATTGTCCCCGCCTCATCGCGTGGGGCGACTGCCCAATTGATCTTTGAAAACTGGTTGAATGTGGGTTTGACGCCCAATAGGATCAAACGCATGGCGGTGGATTCCTTCATCACTGGCGAAGCACGGCGGACGATCGACGATCGCTACCGCATCACGTTGCCGCCCGAGATGGCGGAACAGGTCGCGGACTCCGACGGCAACTGCATCCTGGCTAAGGAACGGGCCGGATGCCTAAGCCTCTGGAAAGCAGCCGATTGGACGAAGCGGATCGACGACGGCGTCGGAATCCTCAAGCTGCGAATTCAGGCCGGCAAAATGGAATCGCGATGGAGCGAAGTGCAGCGTCTTGGCCGACTGCTCTCGACCCGATCAAAGACAATCACGCTGGCGAATCGCTCGCGGCTATTGATCCCGGAAGGCTTCCGGGAGCTTCTCGATGTGCCGGTCAATCAAGATGTGATGATCATCGGCGCGGCGATTTGTGTTGAGATCTGGAACCCGGCCGCTTGGCTGGAAACATTGCGAAAGGACATGCCGGAGTTTGGGCCGCTGTTCACGGACCTGTCAGCATGACGTAGCACAGGCGGCCCGCCTGTGCCGAACTGTTGAAGCCGCAAGTCACGGGCGAGCCGCCTGTGCAACGGAAGTTGGAGCTCGTCTTCCGCTCGCGAGACGCAGTCAAGGAGGACAAGTTCTGTTTCGCGAGCGGAAAACGCGCTCCGACGATTTGAGAAACCGACGACCAAACCCACATGGGCAGCCACCTCGCATGCCCGGTTCGAGAATGAGACGCGAAGACTCACTCAGAGTTTTCAATCCCGCTCACCCCGATTGAACGCCTCCTTGGCACCACGGAGGATTTCATTAGGCAGGGATGCCGCAACTCGCTCGACCGGGCATGTGCTTTTTCCGTGGTGCGGGCGGCTCGCCTGCAAAGAGTGCAGGCAACCCACCCGCAGTTACACGAAGAAGTCGGCCAGCAACTCGGCAGTCGGATCGACAGCATAGCTCGATAGGTCGCCGATGCCGGAGTCGCGCAGCACATCCTCGTCGAGAAAGAACTGCCCGGTGCATTCGCGAGTGGAGCGAGTGAGGATCGCGTAGGCCGCATCGGCGACAATCTCCGGCTGGCGACAACGACGGACGGCATCGTCGCCTCCCAGCATGTTGCGAACGGCGGCGGTTGCAATGGCCGTGCGCGGCCACAAGGCGTTCACCGCGATACCGGCCGAACGAAACTCTTCGGCCATGCCGAGCACGCACAGGCTCATGCCGAACTTCGAAAGACTGTAGGCCAAGTGCGGCGCGAACCAGCGGGCCTCGAAATTCAGCGGCGGTGCGAGATTGAGAATGTGCGGATTCGCGGCTCGCTTCAGATGCGGCAAGCAGGCTTGCGAGGTGAGAAACGTCCCTCGCACGTTGATCGCGTGGACCAGGTCAAATCGTTTCGTCGGCGTGTCGAGCGTTCCCGCAAGAAACAGTGCGCTGGCATTGTTGACGAGAATGTCGATGCCGCCGAACGTCTCGACGGTTCGCTGCACTGCCGCTGAAATCTGATCCTCAAATCGCACGTCGCATGGACAGGCCAAGCCGCGACCTCCCGCCGAGTTGATCTGTTCGACGGCCGATTGAACCGTGCCGGGTAATCGGGGATTGGGTTCCGTTGTCTTGGCCACGACGGCGATGTTCGCCCCATCGCGAGCGGCTCGCAGTGCGATGGATAAGCCGATGCCGCGACTGGCTCCCGTGATCAACAGCGTCTTTCCGGCCAAGCTGAGCATCTCTGCAAACCTTCCAGTCGTTGCCACACTCTCAGAGGCGGTGAGGATTTTGAGCCGCAACCGCAAGGGAGTGGTGCTCGATCAAAACGAAGTACGACTGCCGACTTTCGTAGCCGCGTTCGCCAGAACGCGGGACGTCGAAGCCCGCTACGACATGATCGGGCCAGCGGTGTGATCGGAAGCGGGCCGGGTCGTTTGGCTTCATCCTGGAGTACTGATTGCAGAGCGGGCCGACTGCGGACATCGCGGGGATCGGTCCCGGCTTACCGCTTGCAACCAAGCTGCCCGGTCCCTTCACGGCGGGACCGGAACCAAGATTTGAGATATCGAGGGCTCCTCTTCGATCGCCTAAACCACCTCGGTGTCGAAGAACGCGACTTCCACTAGCACGCGATTTCCTTAGGCAGCGATCAAGACTTCGATCACGATCAAGAAGGAAATTAAGTCTCTGTGAATCACCGCTCCCTGACGGTCGCGGCTCTAAAATTCACCCCCGAAGCGACTCATGGACTTTGAGAGACACGGTCTCCGGCCTAATCAGATCGGCAGCCCTCGGATCAATGGCTCATGCAGGCTACTCGGCCGGTGACATGGCCTGTTTCTTGTTGTCGAGTTGGTACAGCGGCAAATAGCGGTAATAGACCTCTAACGTCAGCGCGTGAATGCTGGTTGCCATGACTGGCCCGGCGGTGTGACCAGAGACGGGCCAGCTTCCACCGGCGCACCCCTCCTTGATCTGCGTTGTGATCAAGTGTTTGCGAGCGTTTCGATTCCAAGTATCCCATTCCGGTCCCGGCAGGTTGTGCATCACTTGAGTGGCGTAATACAAGAAATACGAATCAGTCTTCGCTCCGTTCAAATGGGACATGACGTAATTCATCCCCTCGACCATCGCGGGATCGGTGCGTTTCATTCCCGCATATTGATTGCAGAGCAGACCGACGGCGGACATCGCGGGAGTCGGCCCCGATTCCGGCATATAGGAGAACAGGCCGCCGGCTTTTCCCTTCGAGACGCTGGCCAAGAACTTCTTGGACTTGTCTAACGTCGCTTTGCTGACTGGCAGGCCCGCCATCTCGGCACTCTTGAGGCCCATCAACTGCCAGCCCACTACCGAAGTGTCGCCCACTGTTGGCGGGTTCGCGGTGTAATGCCAACCTCCCGAGGAATCGTTTTGAGCATCGACGACGTAGGCCACCGCGCCTTCCGCCACTCGTCTCAGATCGGGATCCTTGCTCAAACCGTAGGCTTCGCAAATCGCGATCGTGGCCAAGCCGTGCTCGTACATACTGCCAGTCCCCAAGCGACCGGACTTATCTTGGTTTTTGGACATCCATAACAGGCCCCGCAAAATCACCGGTGAAAATGGGCCTTTCGTTTTGTGTGTCTGGCCAGCGGCGAAGAACGGCAGAAGACCAAACGCCGTCGCGGCCATCGGGTGATCCGCTCCTGCCTTGGCTGCGTGAGCCGAGCAACTGGGATCTTTGCATTGCTGGGTGAACTTTGCACACCCCCAACTCCCGTCGGAATTCTGATGGCGAGCCATCCAGTGCATGGCGGCCGCGACTGCTCGTTCTGAATCCGCCGTGCCGCCGCCGCTGGCGAGCATCTTTTGACGCGACCCTGTGCCACGTCCGCCGAAACCTTCTCCCTTCCCGCCGCTGCCACCTTTGTCACTTTCGCCAACGCCAGACCCGACACCTCCGAGACCACGAACGGCCGGACCACCGCCAATCGCGGTCACATCGAAGCCCCCTAAGCCGCCGAAGTTCGCTCCCGTCGAGGCGGTCCCTCCACCAGCTTCGGTGAAGACGGCGGAATTGTCGTTGAATTGTGCGTCTTGCTCGATCGTCGCAGCGGGCGGCTCGGTCAGCGTATCGGTGTTGAGGACCGTCGGTTCGATCGGTGTCTCGCCCACCTCGAAGTGTTCGAGGGGCGTCTCTTCGACCGCTTGTTCCACCTCGGTGTCGAAGAAGACCACTTCCGACAACACCTTCTTCGCGTGCGGCGCGCCGATCGCGATTCCCAGGACGACGAAAATCAGCATGTGCATGCCAACGCTAACGCCCCAGAATTTGCCGTTCTCCGTGACCCAACCTTTGACGCCGACTTTGATTTCTTCTGGGGTTGGAAGAGTCCCAATTAGCTGCTTGAAAAAATTCATCATGCACCTCTTCTTCGCTTGGAATCCCGTTGACGTTGGCAACTACTCCGAACCAATCGCATGGCTCATGTCGGCCGACGGAGTGTGAATCTTCACTCTCGACGAGCTGCGGCCATAGTACGTTCAATTGTCTGGCAGGGCATCCCCGGACTGCGAGATTCTGGGATCTTTGGAGAGCGAGACCGGCCGCGATTTCGTGTCGGTCTCCGAGCCTTCCCATTCGGCAAGGATCCCGTCCAATCGCGAGGGGTCTTCCGGTGCTCCGGCATCCAGCCAACTTTCGATGGCGGCGTGATCGGGCGGCCCAGTCACGTCCAGGCTTTGGGGGTGAGACGGCCGAGTCCTTTTCCAAGCGACGCCCAACACGACCACGGCTCCGGCAACGATGAGCCACTGCCAGTGGTTTCCGTTATGGCGTTGCCGGCGCAATGCCGATCGCGTCAAGTTTTCTCGCCAGTGCAAACGGCCGATGAGCAGCGGAGCCCAACGTTTCTTACCCATCGCGTCTTCATAGGTGAACTGCTTCAAAAAATAACCGACGAATGTGGCTTCTTCGTGAATGCTGGGCTGGATCGCCAGTTCGGGTGGCTTGTCATAAAAGACCAAGCAATACAACCCGGAGCGCGACTCATTGGTGACGCCCCAAGCCTCATACACTTGCTTGGCACCCGCCGAATTCTCTTCGGTCTCGTGTGTGAGGGCTCGCCGCAAGCTGACCTTCAGACCAATCAGCTCGCCTCGGTACTTGTGAGGCGCTTCGGCCAGATGTGTGAAGTAAAGATCTTTGCGAGAGCGTTCCCAAAGATCGTCGAATGATTCCGTCATACTCCAACGCATGAGTTTCCAGTAAGCCGGCATCTCTTCGCGCGCGATCGGCTCCTTGTCGGTGATGGCCTGGAAGAGGTATTCGGCCTGAGACTGCTCGAACGGCTGCCGATCATTCGGGCCAGTGACCAGCGTTTCGTCGTTCTTCTTTTCCGCTGGTGCCGAGTCCTGGTTGAGCTTCGTTGGTGCGGCTGCCTCGTCTTGGACATCGTCAGCGAGCCATTTCCACATTCCCGGATCGCGCGTCCAATAAATCGCCATCCCAACGACCCACAACATCACCACCATTCTCACCAACCGGGACATTTCGCGGCGAGGATATCGGTTCGGGGATCGTGAGAAAAAAGTGGGCATGACGGCTACGGCTGTCCCTCCGAGGGAAGCTCGACAAAACTGAGTTTGGTCAATTTTTCGCCGTTCGCGAGCGTCTGCTTAGTGCAGACATCGACGACCTTCATCAGCTCATCGTATTTCAGCTTGGACGAGACTTGCAGAATGACCTGATCGAACGACGCCCCCGATTCGGGTCCGAGCACCTGTTTCAAGCGGCCTTCCAGAGCGGTCGTTCCCGCGACGTTTGCCTCACCGACGGCCATCGTTGCGATGCGGCCATTCGGGGTTGAAAAGATTGTAATGATCAACGAATTGAGATTCTTAACCGGGTCATTACTCGATTCGTCCTCGCCGGCTTTCTTGGCATTCTGCGCGCCCGCAACGGGCTGAGGCGGCGGCAGTCTTAGATTGATCTGCCCTTCGATCGGAGCCGGCTTGAACGTCATGATGAAGAACGCCAGCAACTGAAACGCCATATCCAGCATTGCCGCCAGATTGAGTTCGACGCCACCTTCACTGTGTTTCTTTTTTCGACGACTCACAGCGCACCTGCCCTGTTACTCTGCTTATGAACCGGCCTTGTCGGTTGCCTTGAGCGCAAATTTCCGAAAGCCATTGTCCTGGCAATTCTTGATCACGAGATTGAGCAAACTAAATGGTGTGTCCTTATCGGCTCGCACCACGACCGTTGTGGGAAGGTCATCCGTGTCCTTAAAGCTTGAGGACTTTCGCTTGGCCTCGCGGCGTGCCATTTTGGCCTCGGCTTTGAGGTAGGGGCCAATGTCTTGCGGCAACGAATAGACGACCAACTGCCCCTCTTTATTGACGTTGAGGATCAGCAAGCTCTCCTCGCCTTCCGTTTCGACCGGGCGAGCTGAACCAACCACCGGCAGTCGCAGCGACAAATCGAGCGATGCCGCCTTAAAGCTGGTCACCAGCATGAAAAACGTGATCAACTGAAACACCATGTCGAGCATGGGTGTCAGATCCGCTTCGCTTTCACTTTTTGAGCCGGACATGGATGCTCAAGCCTAAAGAGGTCAGAGGTCAGAGGTCAGAGGTCAGAGGTCAGGCTTACGCTGGTTTTGGTGCCGGTGCTGCGGCCGGAGCAGGTGCCGCAGGAGCTTTCGCAGCAGCCTTGGCAGCGACGGCAAGTTTTCGGATGAATTCATCCGCAGCATACATGGTCTGGGAGCTGATTTGGGCAACTCGGTTCTTGAAGACGGCAAAGAAGAAGATCGCCGGGACCGAGAGTGCGACTCCCATGAACGTGACGACCAGAGCTTCTGAAATCGCTTCGGCGACTTCATTCGCCTTGATCCCAGCATCGGAGCGAGCGATGACCATGAAGCTGGCGATCATCCCTTTCAGAGTCCCTAGCAAACCGATCATCGGGCCTAGAGATCCGAGGACGGCCAACATACTGATCTTCTTCTCCATTTCGACGACTTGCACCTCAGCCGTTCGTTCCATCGCATCGCGAGCTTCCGCCAATCCGGCCGACAGTTCCGCAAGTCCCGACGAAGTATATCGACTGAAGAGACAATCCCTGTCCTTGATCCCCTGGTAAACCCCTTTGTAGTCCCGCTTCTCCATCTTTTGTTTGAGGTCATCCATCAAGTCGGGGGGCATCGCCACTTTGGATTGAATGTCGATGAACAACCGGCTGACCAACTGAATAAAGTAGCACGACAGGATGATGATGAAGATGCCGATGGCTCCCGAAATTCTCAGAACCCAGATCACGACATTCTCTTCGGAATGGGTGACAGCCGCAGCGGCATCCCCCCCTTTCTGCGCCTTCTTGGGAGCGGGCTTATCTGCGGGCTCTTCTTCAGCAGCCGGCTCTTCCTGAGCGACCACAGCGGGAGTCGCCATCCACAGCGACTCGATTGCGCCAGCCATCAGAGCCAGCAACAGAACCATCCAAGCCAGCCGCTTCGAGCGGTCGGGAGAGCCAATCATCGCGCAGACCTCGTAGGAAAAACTCGTCAGAAGGGAATCGCGGCCACGCCATCCCGCGCGAACGCCGCCGAAGAAAGTTGGACTCGCAAACCCGCCGTGATCGCCCAATGTTCGTCGCGATTTGGCAACTGTTTGGTAACGGTGAATCGCCACCTCGCGCCACTGCGTCACACGGCTCCAGCCAGCGACCGCCTGTCACTCCAGCCAGAAGGGGCGGGGATGCTACCGAGGTCGCGCGCGGCAAGAAAGTCTCGCAGCTCGGTACAACGAGGCTCACTCACGAGCCTGTTTGGCGAACCGACGAATGCCCGTCTCGCAACCAGTTTCACGACCCTCGGTCCCAAATCACCGCTGCTGACTGCGACAGACTGGTTTCGACGCAGCGTCCGTTAGCATCAAAGGTCAACGAACACCGACCTCCCTCCAGACCGGCTTCAGGGAGGTGTCTCGCCCGAAATGTGTTGGCCAGAGCCAGCCGGCTTTTCGGGGATGCTTGCACAGCGAGCGGCACTAAGACTTCATCAAACGCAATCGCCGACACATACGGAGTGATGGTCCGGCTCGCAAATTCTTGGATATGTTGCAGAGCCTTTGGGCACGGAAGGTGGTGCCGCTGAAACGCCGTCACGACCGCGAGCGGATGACCATTGCCAGCAAACGCGGACCAAAGCCCCTCGCAATATCCGTTGGTTGAACCGTGGTGACTCACTTTGACCACCGAAGATCGCAGGCTCGCCGGACCAACTTGCGCGAGGGCATCCATCCAGCCTTGGGTTCCACGTCGCTGACCCTATCCGTTTGCAGGGGTGAGTTTTCGGTATCCCATTAGGGAGGTGGCCGTGTTGAGGTTATGGAGCCAATTGGGGTGATACGAGCGACCATTCAGGCGGTCAGCAGGACAATGGAAGTCGCGTTTCAAACCGCTGCGGGGCGCGAACGGGCGGTAGTTCAATAATAACGCCCAGCCTCGCAGGCGACGTTCGGAACTGGCTTGATTGCCGTGCAGACCTCGGCCCGCATAAAGCACTCGGTGCAAGCGGTTCATCAGACGGTCTACCAAGTTGCTCGTGCGATGACAGCCCGGCTGGTCGTAGGCCTTCGCGTACTCCTCGGTTTTCGTCACCAGTTTGCCGACCATCTCCAGCACGATCGCGGGTAGGTTTTGTGACTGGCACCACGACTTCAACGTCTGCATCCGCTCACGAAACTCCGTCGCTGTCTGGGCTCGGTACACCTCCCACACTTGCCGCCCCAGTTCAACATTCTTGCGACAGCGATCGCGAATCTTCAGGAAGCCGTGCAAGAAGCACACGATCACGGTGATGTTCTTGAAGAGCCGCGTGAAGGCGTTCTGAGTCGCGGCCCAGTCGCAGTGATGCTCATCGG
>JBJXEX010000142.1:0-35243 GCA_046156195.1 Planctomycetaceae bacterium
CAGAGTGGTGCGCCGAAGAGCACCGCCGCTCTCAGCAAGGGAGTGATTGCTCTGTCGCGGCTGGACATCAAAGGGAAGTGGCCAACGTTCATGGAGATCCCGGCCTTGGACTCTGAGAAAGCGGCCTACGAAAAAGCCTATGCCAAGGTGCGCGACCAACTCTTGGCGGATCAGTTTGATCTGAAGGCCGTGTTGGAAATGGATCGCACGCTCGACGCGCTCAAGGCGAAAGTGATGTCGGCGGTCCCTGCCGAGCGTAACTATCGCGCGCAGGCGTTGAAGTTCGTCGATGACCTGAAAGATTCGACGCGCTTGTTCGACGCTGGGACCGTCGATTACGCCAAAGACATTCTTACCGACACGAAAAACGGCGACGCCACCACCGTCGCCGAGCTGGTCTCGTTCATGCTGAAGTACCGCCTCCAATTCGCCACCGCCGAACGCAGCTCCACCGCCCGCGAACTCTACCCCAAGCTCTACGAAGCCCTGCGACAGCAGGCGAAGGAGTTGGGGATCAAGCCGCCGGAGGTGATTAAATTGTCTGATGAAGAGGTTACGGCGAACAAAGTAAAAGCGATGCAAGGAAACTGGCTCTGCATTGCTGAAGAAGAGGTCGGACAAACTTTGGACGCAACGGCTGTAAAGGAACGAGACCGGCGACTGACAATCAAAGGCAACAACTTCACATCGATTCGAACCATTGCAAACAAGAGAGGGTCGTATGACGGCAAATTTGAGGTCAGCGCCTCAAACGCCAACTTTGAATTTGTTGGGAAGGGGCCGGGGGGTGGGCTCGTTGAATGGATTGGTATCTATGAATTGGACGGCGACACTTTGAAGTTGTCCTTCCGATACAAAAAGAACGACAACGTAATGCGTCCAACCAAATTCAAGACTGACGGCGATCGGCCGAACCTTTCCGTTTTTCACACTTTTAAACGGGTTAAGTAACCGGCTTTAAGCGTGTGGGCGATTCATGGCTGAATGACATCAATAGGTCGCCGGCGTCGGAGCCTCCGATGGACCGATTGTTCTTGTGGGACGATGCCCTCGGAAGTCACGTCGAACACATTGCCGAGCATGGTCTCACTCCCGAAGAGGTGGAGTCCGCGTTCGACAACATCGAAACCAGAGGTAGCCACGCTCGCCAGAGCGTGGGCTGATTGCGAAGTGCGATTGAACTCCCACGGTCTGGCGACCTTGGCTACGCTCGATGCGAAGAGTTCATTGCCCCGGCGATGAACTCGACGGGTGAAACTCGCCGCGTGACATGGCGGCCAACACATGCCTGGAATACATTGGTCGCGATAATTCCGTCGTAGAAGTTGAGGACCATTTCATGAGCTCGATCTTGGAACTTGAAGGTGCTGCCGTTGCCAAGGTTCTTGAACCGGTCATGCGTGGTTTGCCGCCGGAAATTGCTCGGCAGTTTGCCGACCTGCGAGCTACTCCCGAATTGCAGGCGCGGATCGATGAGCTGGCCGATCGTTGCAACGAGGGACTGCTGAGCGAGGCGGAACGTGCGGAGTACGCCGGCTACGTTGAGGCAATTGATCTCATCGCGATTTTGCAGGCGGAAGCGCGTGCGGTCACGAACGTGGCGGTGTGATGGACGAGACTTTGCGAGAAATGGTTCGGCTCCGGGCCGGTCAGCGGTGTGAGTACTGCCGCATCCGCCAAGAGGACGTTCCGCTCACAAAATTGCAAATCGAACATATCACCGCTCGCCAGCATGAAGGCGTTGACGATCTGAGCAACTTGGCTCTGGCTTGTGATCGCTGCAATTTGCACAAGGGACCGAACCTGACCAGTATTGATTCGCTGACTGGCGCGATCGTGCCGCTGTTTCACCCGCGACGTGACGACTGGTACGAACACTTTCAGTGGTCCGGTATCGAGATTGTCGGGATCACCTCCAAAGGACGAGCGACGGTTCGACTACTGCAAATGAACGAGTCGCGTCGCCTTCGCCTACGAGCAGCATTGAAGCACTTCGGTCAGTGGGATCACTGAGGACCGGCCACAACGGGAGCTGTTGTTCCATCGTGCGACGTTGGCAATACTGCGAACAATGCACGACCTCTCCTTGGAAACGAGAACATGAGCACGACCGCCGAATACTTGGCCGAACTGACTCGCGATAATCAGCGTTCGGAGTCAGATGTCTTGGCTCACGCGATTGAAACCGGGCTGCGGCAATTGTGGCGGGAAAAAATTCTGGAACAGTACGTCCGGGGCAAGATGACTCGCGATGCCGCCATTGAGGCGGTCGGCCTGGATCTGGTCGAGACCGCGGAGCGGCAATCTCTAGCGATGCGTGAGGACTTGGCATGGGCGAACCAAGCTCCTCGCTCTTGATCGCCGTCGCGGATGCGGGGCCATTGATCCATCTGGAAGAGATCGGGCAACTTCCGCTGATGACGTTATTCGACAAGCTCCTTCTGCCTGACGCGGTGTGGGATGAGGCCGTTGTGAACGGCAGTGTTCCACGCGCCAGTCTGGAACAACTCCCGTGTCTGGCGAGGACTTCGGCTGTTGAATCGGAAGTTCTCCGATTCATCCAAGCGAATTCGCTGAACGATCTTCATCGAGGCGAACGCGAGTCACTTTTCGTTTGTAGTCAGCAGTCGATTCCATTGCTGTTGACTGACGATCTGGCCGTGAGAGATGCGGCCAAGAGACTCGGTTTGACGCCAGTTGGTTCGCTAGGTGTGATCGTTCGAGCGTTCCGATGTGGCCGACTGACGAAATTCGCTGCCGAGCAATGCCTTCGTGACCTTCAATCGGTCAGCAGTTTGTTCGTGACTCCCGCCATTGTCGAAATGGCCATCGAGCAACTTCATCGAGGTCCAACTCAGCCGTGAGGCATCCGAAAACCGTCCTTCTCGAACTCAACAACGGCCAGCTTCCTGACCGCGGGACTCCGCTGGACGGAAGGAGCCCCGCCACAACATCGGCTGCGACCATCCATGTCAAATCGCGGAGCTCAATCATCGTCTCGCCGAACTGCGATCGCGCTGCCTTCCCCCGCCGCGAGCCTCTCGCCGCTGTCGAGCCGCTGGGCGTCAGCCCTCTGTCAGCCCTGGAGTGCTGCGGCTCGACGCAGCCCTCCATTCATTTGGAATAGCGATCCTCGAAGTCCAAGAAGCTCGGCGAGGAGTGCTGACCGACGAATCTCGTTGTTGGGTTCATCGACGTCGTCATTCCCAATGAAGGGAGGGCGGTGTTGGGACACCCAGCATCTGGGTCACACCGCTCTCCAAGGTCGCCGAACGGCGAAGGGGATCAGGGAGTGGTGTATTTCGCGCGAGCCGTCACGAGGCGGACTGTTGCTCCTCGGCCGCGTCTGCGGCAAGAATGACTCCATGAACACGAAGCCCTCACCCTTGAATTCGAGCCGGAGAGAACAGTCGCCAGACATTTCCATGTCCGCGATTCGGCGGTATGTGCGACAGATCGTCGCGGAGTTTCAGCCGGAAAAGGTGATTCTTTTTGGCTCCTACGCACGCGGCGATCAGCGCGAGGGGAGCGACGTGGATTTGCTGGTGGTGATGCCGGCGCGAAACGTCGTGAGTCAAGCCATTCGGATTCGATTGGCCGTGCGAGCACCGTTTGCCATGGACCTCATCGTCCGCACGCCAGAACAACTCCGACAACGGATCGCTGACGGCAATTGGTTCCTGCGCGAGATCACGGAAACTGGAGTCGTTCTCTATGCAAAAAGAAACCTTGGCGTGGGTCAAAAAGGCCGAAGCAGACTGGTTCGGAGCACGTCAGCTCGACGCCGAGAAGCACCGCGTGAATGACGTGATTTGCTTTCATTGTCAGCAGGCTCTGGAAAAATATCTCAAGGCATTGCTGCAAGAACTCGGCGAGCCTGTTCCACGGACCCACGACCTCGAAAAGCTGCTCGATCTGTTGTTGCCGCACGACTCCACGTTACGGGGACTGCGTCGAAGTCTGACTTCTCTCAGTCAATATGCCGTCGATTTCCGCTACCCCGACATGAGCAGCACGACTCGGCAGTCCAAGTCGGCACTGCGCGCGACGGAACGCATCCGCGAAAAACTCCGACTGCGTTTAGGACTGCCAAACTAAACCGAACAAGCGATCGGCTGCGTTCGCGCGTCGTCCGGGGCCTAACGGCCACCGGCTCGCCAACGGATTTTGTTTTGGCGAGCCGATGGGCGTTAGCCCTCGGACAACTCCGCACAACAACCGACTCGGTTTCAACCGTCCGCGACCAATCGCGGCACTCAATCATCGTCTCGCCAAACAGCGATCGCGCTGCCTTCCCCCGCCGCGAACCTCTCGCCGCTGGTCGTTGTCCGTTCGCTGTCATTCTCCGAACGCGCTGATCTGGTTGCGAGGGTGGCTCCGTCTCGCGTGCGATCCGCTTGGGCATCGGGCGACAGGGTGATCGGCGCGGCTTCATCGTCTGGCTCGCCGATGACCTTCGCCAGTCCCCCATCGAGCACGATCACTTCGCCAGACTCGCCCCAGACGATGTTCTGCGGCTTGAGGTCGCGGTGAATCACGCCTCGCGAGTGCGCGTCGGCCAACGCTTCGCAAAGACTGACGAAGGCGTTGAGCAGACGCGGCAACGACAGCGGATCGGCCTGACCGGCTCGACGCTGGGCGTGATGCCGCTGAATCGCCTCGGACAGCGTTTCGCCCTTCACCAATTTCATCGCCTAGAACGATCGCCCGCCGCGATTCACTTCGTACACCGGCACAATGTTGGGATGCTGGAGTTGCCCGGTGATCTGTGCCTCACGAATCAATCGCCGCGCGGCTTGGCTCGACTCCGTACACGGCTTGATCTCCTTGATCGCCACCTCGCGCGCCAAGTCGTTGTCACGAGCGAGCCAAACCTTTCCCAGCCCGCCTTCGCCCACTTCGCGGATCAACGTGTATCGTTCGGTCGTCATGATTGCGTCTCCGATGTTCGATTCGTCGCAACGACCGGTCGCAATGTTTCGCCAAATCGGCGTGAGCAAATCCACTCAGTCTCGGTCGCCAACCGATCGTCCCAAGCGCATTTTTGACTTTCGGCAGTCACTGTTGTCTCTTCCGGTGTCGCAGCGATCATCGACATGCCGGAATCACATGGCAAGCAACGCCGATGTTCGTTCTCTGGCATCCAACCTGTCGTACAACTTTTCCACTCCGTTCGTCATGCCGCGTCCCTTTCCTTCGGACGTGATTTCAAGATCGACCCCAACGCTTCCATCCGCGCCGCCACGTCCCCCGCGTCGATGGCTCGCAACGCGATGCCGGCCAGAGACCCGACCGACTTCGCCCGCTCGACCGAGCCAAGCGAAGCATCCTGTCGCACCGTCTCGATTTGTTCGTTGAGCAACGCCAGCACGTCAGCCGCCGTCTTGGCCCGAAGCTCGACCGGCAGGGTGAGACGGGTCGGACACGGCTCGGCAACCCGCGCCTTTCACTTGTGCTCGGCGTCGTACTGTCGGCGTTTCTCAGGATCAGCAAACGGCATGACTCCCCCTTACCCTTGGTCCGCTTCCAACGCCGCGAGAATCATCCGCTTGACGACCGCCGACAGCTTCGGCCACGCGCTCACCAGCCGAGCCAATTCGGGGTCCGTTTCGGCCAGCGATATCAACCGTTCGCAGCCGTTTTCCGCCGTATCGGTTGCAACTTTTTGTGCAACTGAATTCCGCCGTTTGTCGGAACCCCTTATCACCTTCACCGTTGCGAAGTCCTGCCGTCTGTTTCCTAAACCGTAGGTCACAGGTTCGACTCCTGTCGGGGGTACTTGTTTGATGTGCAATCAGCGGCACCAAACGGAAAGCCGGAGAAATGCGAGGCTTTCTTGATGACTGGAGTTACGGCGGGACGCACGATTCCGTCCGGTTCGCTCATTTCCGTTCCTGACTGCGTCGGATTCTGCGTCGCCTCTTGGAAGTGCGAATCCGTGACTTGCAAGTAGTGCTTGGCTGCGATCAGTTGGCTGTTGCCCAGCCAGGCCGTGACACGACATGGAGCGGAAACGTCTCGGTCAATTCGGTCTCACGAGTGCTGCGGAGATTCTGAAACAGCTTCGGCCAAGGAGTGACGCCTGCCTTGGCGATGATCCGCAGGAGTTGGGTTCTCAGGTTGGCGTTGCCGTCGCGATAGCGGTTGATGACGAACTCGGCCCCGTCCGCCGCTTGATCCCAAGCCGCTTCCAAGTGTGGGCAGAGTTCCGGGAAGATCGGCACGAGCCGAGAGTCCTTTCCTTCGTGGTGCTCTGTCTTGGGGCTGCGGATCAGCAGCCGTCCGCGTTCCCAATCCACGTCAGCCCAACGGAGCAACAACGACTCTGAGGGCGTTCGCAGGCCACCAAAGCGAGCCAGGGCGAAGATCAGCCGCCATTCGTTGTCGGGGCACGCGGCGAGCACCTTGTCGGCGACTTCGCTGGTGATGAAATACTCCCGCGACTTGTTCGCCTGAACCGAGCAGCCTTTCATGTCGGCGAACGGGTTCTCGGCAATCAGCCGCTTGCGGAGTGCGGCGCGGAAGAGTTGCTTCGCTCGGCCACAGTGACGGCGGATGGTGTTCTCGCCGAGCTTGTTCTTTTCACGGGTGAGCAACCAGCGTCGCCATTCGTCGGCATCACCGGGGGTCACATCGCGGAGTAGCTTGTCTTCGCCAAAGCGAGCCACCAAATCGCGGCGGACCTGCATGAAGTTAATCCGGGTTCGCGGTTTGATGTCCGCTCGACTGACAAGATAGCGTCAATGGACTCGCCGAGTGTCGTGGCATCCTCTTGGCGTTTCTCGCGCGGAGCGATCAGTCCCACGGCAACCAGCCGCTTGGCCAGGACGTCGGGAATCTCGCCCACCCACGTCGCGACGTCGCGAATTGCAGCATCCACAAGCCATCGTCGTTCAACCTCAGACGCTAGGCCGCCGAATAGGCGTTCCGTTCCGCGTCGGAGTACGAATCGTAGATGTGCTGAAACACGACTTCGCATTTCGCTTGGTACTGGTCTGCGGAGTACGGTGGCGGCAGTTGGTCCAGAACCTCTTCGATGCAGAGGCGGACGGCGGCTTGGGTTTGTTGTCGCTTTTTCCAGTCGAGAACCAACTTGCCAGTTTTGAGTTTTTCCAACAGGTCGCGAGCCATCGCTTTGACTTGGATTTGCTCGTTCGCCTTGAGGTTGATGCTGGGCTTCGTGAGCAAGTCGAAGATGGCCAGTTCTTCTTCGGTCAGTCCCTCGGCGAGTCCCCGCTTGTCTTCTTCGTTCAGCTTTTGAGCGAATTGGCAAAGCTGGCGGAAGAACTCTTCGACGTTGATGCTGCCGGCGTTGTATTCGTCGATCATCGTTTGAAATTCCGCCAAGTAGTCCACGCGAGTCTTGTTCATCCGAATCAATTCGTGAATCCGCCGCTCGACTGCGTTGCGTAGAGTGGCGGCTTCGGTTCGTTTGCGGCCGTGCTCAAACTTCTTTTGCAGAGCTTCAAAGTCGATGCGGCTGAGGTCGAGCAGTTGTTTCGCCCGGTCGATGTCGATGAGGTAACCTTCGGCCGCAATGGAACGGTCCAAGAGGTCTTCGACTTGTCGCAGCACTCCGGAGATATCCACTTCGGGCGGTTGCAGAGCTTTATCTTTCGCAATGGCCGCGATCGTGACGCACAGCGGCGCGAGTGTCGCCGCCGCGTCATCCGGCAGGATGGCCTTGTAGAGCCGGCTGACGATGCTGGCCAAGCTGCGAAATTCCTTTTTCGATTCGTCGTTGACGATGATTTGTTCGACGGCGTCTTCAAGTAACGCCACGCGCTGAAAGCCTTGAGCTTCGGGGATCTTCACCAGGTCGAAACCTTTGCCGGCACAAAACGCGGCCGTGTCTGCGATCGCGATGCGCAGCCGTTCGACCAATGCCTCTTTCGGATTCGCCGGACGTTCGCCGGTCTCATCGCCGCCGGTGGTTGATCGGCCGGTTGGATCTCCGTAAATCGCCAGAGCCTTGTTCAAGTTCTTGAAGACGCCGACGTAGTCCACGATGGTCCCGCATTCCTTGTCCGGGAACACGCGGTTGGCTCGTGCGATGGTTTGCATCAGTGTGTGGCTGCGGAGCGGCTTGTCCATGTAGATGGTCGAGATGTTCGGCACGTCGAAACCAGTGATCCACATCGCGCACACGAAGACCAGCCGGAAGGGATCGTCGGCGTTCTTGAACTTCTCCTCCATGTCTTCTTCGACCATCCGCTTGCGGTGGGGCTTGATGTCCAATCCCTTCTTCTTCATGTCGTCAACTTCGTTCTGAGCCTGCGACACGACCACGGCCATGTCGGTCTCTTCCATGTACGCGATTTCTTCGCGGAGTTGGTCCGCCTTGGCACCGCTCAACGTCGCCAGCTTTTGTTTGCGGTCTGCGATGGCCGCTTGCCAGTGTTTGCGAACCTTGTCGTACACTTTCACGGCCGTGGCTTTGTCGATGCAGACCATCATCGCTTTGCCTGGGAAGCCGCGTCCCATGAAGTGTTCGACCAGATCGACGGCGATGGCTTCCAGACGGTCGTCGCGGGTGATGAGGTGGTATTCGCGGGCGAACTCTTGTTCGAGCTTCTTTTCAAACGACGCTTGCTTCTCGGCGTCGTCGATTTCCGCCAGTGCGTCGTCGATGAGGCCTTCCATCTCGGCCTTGAAGAACTCGTTGGTGAGCTGCAATTCAGGGATGCGGTTTTCGTAGTACAGCGGCACGGTTGCGCCGTCATCGACCGATTGCTTGAAGTTGTAGATGCTGACGTAGTCGCCGAAGACGTCTTTGGTCCGTTCCTCGCCAGCGATCAGCGGTGTCCCGGTGAAGGCGATGAACGCGGCGTTGGGCAGGGCGTCCCGCATGTTGCGAGCCAGCGAGTCGTACTGGCTGCGGTGGGCTTCGTCGGTGATGACGATGATGTCCGAGCGGTCAGAGAGCTGCGGGTACTTCTTGAACTTGTCGGCTTGGAATTTCTGAATCAGGGTGAAGACGTAGCGATGGTCTTCGGTCAGCAATCGCTGGAGGTCTGCGCCGCCGGTGGCCTGACAGCCTTCTTCAGTGACGACCCCGGTGCTCGTGAAGTTCTTGTAAATCTGGTCGTCGAGTTCCAGCCGGTCGGTGACGATGACGAACGTCCAATTGCCGGACAGCGTCCGCAGAATCTTCTGAGCAAAGAAGATCATCGAGATCGACTTGCCGCTCCCTTGCGTGTGCCAGAACACGCCGAGCTTGCCGTCGTTCTGTTTGATCTGCCGCACGGCGTCCAGAGCGTTGTTCACGCCGAGGAACTGGTGGTTCTTCCCGACCACCTTGATGAGTCCCCCCTTGGCATCGGGGAACAGCGTGAAGTTCTCGATGAGGTCCAGCAGCCGAGCCTTGTCGCACGTCCCGCGAATGATCGTTTCGAGCGAGACGACTCCTTTTTCCCCTTCGCTGTTGATTCGCCGCCAGTCGCAAAAGTGTTCCCACTTGGACGTGATGCTGCCGAGCTTGCTCTCCTTGCCGTTGGACAGAATCACGAGCGCGTTGTACCAGAACAAATGCGGGATCGTGTCGCGGTAGTCGCGCAGGTTGTCATCGAAAGCATCCTTGGCCGAGCGATCCGGGGCCTTGAGTTCCACGAAGACCAGCGGCAGCCCATTGACGAAGCCGAGCAAGTCGGGCCGGCGCGAGTACATCTCGCCCGAAATCCAAAACTGCGACGCCAGAAAGAAATCGTTGTTGGCCGGCGTGAGCCAGTCGATGACATGCACACGCTCTTCGATTTCCTCATCGCCCGATTCGCCACCGCGAAACGCCACCTTCACCCCGTCCTTGAGCAGCCGATACACGTCGCGGTTCGCGTTGGCCGGACTCATCGCGCTCCGATCGCGGGTCAGTTCGTCGATCGCCAGTTGGATGGCTTCGGCCGGCAAGTCCGGGTTGAGTTTGATGAGAGCCGCCCGCAACCGCGCGACGAGCACGACGTCACCTTTCGACGTTCGGCCGAGCGAACTGTGGCCGTGGTCGAACTCGGCGAAGCAGTTCGCGTGCTCCCACCCCAACTCGCCGAACAGCTCAATCGACGGCTGCTCGCAAAGAGCGTTTTCGCTGTGAGCCAGGAGCGATTTGTCATGCGCCGTGGGCATCGAGGGCCTCGGTTTCAATGGGCACCCCGGTCACGTCCCGTTCACCCGAAATCATCGGCAGAACATGGAACCCGTGCATCTGCTGAAGCTCATAGAGCTTCGCTTGCCGGTCACGATGCAGCATCCCGGTCGCCTCGATCTGCTGCCGGGTGCGATGCGCGTCGCATGCTCGCAGGTAGTCCGCCCCTTCCAACTGGAAGCGTACTCTCGCAGCTCGATCGGCGATCAATGCGCGAACAATGACCTGCCCTCGGGGTTTCTCAACCAAATCAGCCGGCTCCGCATGAAGATTGATGACGTGCCCGGTCACTCGTTCGCGGCGCGGTTCAAAACGCTCACGCAGCGCGCGGCCGGCGGTTTCAATGTAGGGGAACTCACTCTGAGCAAACGACACACGGTTCGGAACAGTCGTGGGCACGGGAGGTCGAGTCCGGGACCATCGCATTCGGACCTCAAGAGAAGAGCGGGAGTCGAACAGTTTGATTCCGACCAGCGCCTCACAGAGGTTGGCACTGACTCCCTCAGCGACGTTTTCGACGACTCGCTCCGGGCTGGCTTGGTCAAGTGCCGAGCGGATGTTGCCGATCCCCTGCATCAAGAGCAGAGTGACTCGTCGCTGGAAGGGAGCGGTCGCGAGCGTGTCGACTTCCTCGGCCGCGAATAAAGATGGCGGCCCCTTGGCTGGAACCGGTGCAAGGATCGTTTCCATGAAGCTCCTCCCGTTTTCCGTTTGGCCGCGCCGGCAACTTTTCAAAAACTCCTGAGCGGGAGCAAAACTCTGTCGGGCGTAAGACGCCTGCGGTTGATGGGCGCTGCAAGCTGCCGCCAGCAATAGATCGCTTCCGCTCTGGAGCAGTTTTAAGCCCTCGTCCAGCGGCATTGTTCCCGAATCCGCCGCTTCGGATTGAACCCGCAGTTGCATCACGTCCGCCGGCGGCAACAGCAAGTCTTTCAAAACTTCGCGGGGTGGACGCTGCTCGTCGTCGGCCAGCGTGCGAACCACCTCATACAAGAGCGACAAGTTGTCGTCCTTGATCGCATTCGTCGGGATCAGGAGTTGCCGCAGTTCCCTAACCGGGTGTTGGAGCAGGATGATGGTGGCGTCCTTCGTTGGAACCTGCTTCCAGCGCGCTCCCACGGCGTACCAGCGAACATCCGTGGGATTCAACTGCCGCAACTCTTCGTCGGTGATGTCACGTGCCATAGGTCAATTCCTCCTTGCACGACAGCCGCCGCGCGACAGCCCGTAGCCCTTCTACGGACAGCACGTTCGCTTGTGGCAGATAAATGGTCTTTCCCGTCGCGGTCTCTGTCGCGGGCGCATCCCACAGGCTTGTCCAATAAACACACCGCCGGGCAATCAAAGCCTCCTCGGATTGTTCCAGCCAAGTGGTGGTATCCTCTGGCAAAAACAGAACCGCCAGCAATGTGGGAAACGGCCCTGAACGCCGACGAAGTTTGTCATACCGCTTCACGTCCTCCAGCCAAAATGAATATCGGCCAGCTTCGAGCGTTGGCTTTTGGCTGGTAGCCTTCAATTGCACGTCAAACGGGAATTGCGTGTGGACCGACGCGGGAGCCAATCGCTCTTCCAACACTCGGATTGTCGCGTCCACGCCCGCATTGTCGCTGTGTCGTCCCGACATTTCGCAGGCAAACCCAGCCCGCGCCGCGACCGCGTGCAGGTAAGCGTAACTCAACTCGGCCTTGATGTTGTTCTCGGACAGAGGCATGGGTCAGGCTCCTGATGAATCATCGGCAGCATTGTATTCCATCGAGTCCGCTTCACCATCGCTGCCGCCGTCGCGGCGGAAGTGATCGACGAGCCGCGAGCCTTCGGTTTGAACTATTCGGAATTTCCGAATAGTTGCCGCAAGTGCGGACGAACCGGGGTTCGGGGCGGCGGGAGCGGGCAGGTTATTCGCCATCGCGAGCGGCCTCCTCGACTTCGATGGGCAACTCGGACACGTCCAGTTCGCCGGAAATCAGACGCGGCAGCAACAGGTCGCGGGTTGTTTGAAGGTTCGCGTTGCGACGTTGCAGATTTAGGATCTGCTCAAACACTGGGGACGCGATTGTTTGGAACTTGGCGACCAGCGATTCCGAAGGACACACAACTTCCAATGCAGCAAACTTGCCACGATTGAGGTTGGTCATCGTTGCTCCGGTTGCACCATAGCGAACGATGGTCTCTTTGAGTTCGACCAGTGTGAAATACAGGAACTCCAAGTCTCGACTGTTGCGCAACACAATCGAGTTGATCTGCTGATTCGTCTGCGAAGCAACCGAAGTGATAGTGACGATGCCAGCCGTTCCGATGCAGCTCACGCACAGACTACTGGCGGGAATTGTTTTCTTGCGCTGCGATTCGGTTCCGAGTTTTGAAAGACCGTCTTCTGTCGATAGGCAGAAAATGTTGCCGTGCATGTCGGGCAGCTTGATGAATGGCATGTAGCCGCCGAAAAACTCCGGCGTTTGCTTGCTTGGTGTCTTGCCCGTGATGATTTCACCAAAGGCTTCAAGCTGGCGCACTTCCCAGCCCTTGGGAATCTTGCCGAGGGGGACGTGGGCGTGGCCGGGGAAGCGGAACTGGACGAACCACTCCCGGTAGAGCCGCCGGGTCATCTCCTCCAGAATCTCGATCCGCCGCCGGTTGTTCTCGATCAACTCGTCATACGCACCCAACACCGAAGCAATCTTCTGCTCACAGGTTAGATCGTCAGGAACTTGGACCTCCAAACCTGAAAATGCCGACTTATTGACGATCGGCGTTGCGGCACCTCCCGCTATCGACTGGACTCTTTCAACTAGCGTTCTCAGCAGGTAATAAACGAAGTTCGAATCATGACGAGAACGATCCACAACGACGGAATTGATTTGCTGATTCGTGAAGGATGGCCGAGCGGTCAGACATGTTTTTCCGATCGAACCGATACAGCAGAAACACGCTGAACCGACCGGCAAGAGTGTTCTCACTTGGCTGTTTCGGCCAGATTCAGAGAGAAATCGTTCTGTGCGAATATGCCGATGGCCTTCGCCCATATCAGTCGGAGTGATGAAAGGGTACTCGTCCCCAAAATACTCAGGTTGCGATGATGGCGGCGTTCTCCCCGTAACGACGTTGCCCAAATCGGAGACGCGAACGGTTTTCCAAGTGGTCATGGAATTGCTCCCTCGATGAGCAATCCCACATTCGCGGCGATGCGTTCTTCCAACTCGTGGGCCTCGCCGTTGAGCGTCTCCAGTTCCTCGTTCAACTCTTCCAGCCGTTCGGTGAAGTCGAAATCCTCGGCCTCACCTTCCGCGACGCCGACGTAGCGGCCGGGGTTCAGGCTCCAGCCTTGTTCCTCGATCTGGGCGACCATTTTGCTGTTGCGCGCAAAATGGTTTCGCCGGGGGTGAGTCGTTCCCCATCCAAGGCTCATGTGTCCGCTATTGATCATCGTGGTCCTCATCGGCGGGCGGCAGGGAGAGCTTCTCCACCTTCTTTGCGAGCTTCTTCTCTTCCGACTGAACGCGGCGTTCGATCTTCTTGATGTCCTCCGCCGGAGGAAGTTGTTCCGGGACGATGCCACGATTCTTCAACAGGTTGCGAACGTCGCGGTTGTTCTTCACATGCTCTTGCGAGATCGCTGTCTCGGTCGCGAGGTCATCTCGCTTGATGTTGAAGTTGGTGATCTCATTGGCGAAGTCTTTGGCCTTGATGGTGATGGTCGGCAAGAAGTCAGCGAGCGGACGACTGGCGGGAACTTTCAGCCGATCCTTCATCTGCTGAGTCGTCAGACCACCGAACAGCGCCGAGTCCCCCTTGCTGCGAATCTTCGCAAAGCTCTGGTTGTCACCGAGTCGCTCAAAGATGATGCCCGACAGTTGCCGTTCCGACTCCGTCAGCTTCTTACGAGCACTCAGTCGTTCCTGCTCCTCCAAACGCAGCTCGATGATTTCCATCCGCCGCGTTTGCATGGCGAAATACGTCTGAGCGAAGGCGATCGGCTCCTTGCTGGGATCGCCGTTCTGAGCGATCAAATAGCAGGCATAACGGCTCAAAGCAATGTCTTCGACGGGGCGTTCTGTACCTGAACCGATTGCAACCTTTTTGCGCGCGCGCGCAAAATGGTCGGCGGGGACATGGCCTGAGTTTTCACAAGCCAAAACCGCCCTTTCGATGACTTGCTCGAAGCTGCGCCAATGGGCATAGCCCAGCAACACTTGGAGGTCTCGCGCCCACCAAAACTCGGTGCCCGATTCCTCGGTTTTCATACTTTGCTCGAAGCCGGCATGTAACTGCGTGATGACTTCTTTCTTCATCTGAGCTTCTCCCAAAAGCGGGCGTTGTCCGCAACCCAATGATTGACGAGTCGGGAAATTGGAAATTGAGGATTGGAAATTGGAAATTGAAGATTTCCGGATGCCAAGCATTACATGTCGAGGTTTGCTGACGGCCATTTTGCATTTTTCAATTTCCAATTCTCAATTTTCAATTCCCCCGCAGGCGTGCAAGAAATGCGCATGTTTCGGACAAAAACTCTAACTCAAGAGGGCGGTTCCAACAGTAACGCCACGTTGCCCGCGATGCGTTCTTCCAACTCGTGGGCCTCGCCGTTGAGTGTCTCTAGTTCCTCGTTCAACTCTTCCAGCCGCTCGGTGAAGTCGAAATCCTCGGCCTCACCTTCCGCGACGCCGACGTAGCGGCCGGGGTTCAGGCTCCAGCCTTGTTCCTCGATCTGGGCGACCGTCGCCCGCTTGCACAGGCCGGGGATGTCGGCGTAGGTCGGCTTGGGAAAATGGGCCTTGAGCAACTCGGCCGAGTCGTGATGGTTCTCCGGCGGCTCGCCCCGATACAGCCGGACGATGTTGGCCAGGAACTCGATTTGCGCCGGCGTGAACTCGCGATGGGCGCGGTCGATCTGCGTGAAGATATGCCGCGCGTCGATGAACAAGACATGGTCGCGGTTGCGATGCTTCTTGTTGGTCGCCTTGGCTCTGTCCAGAAACCACAACGTGCAAGGCAACGTCACCGTGTAGAAAAAGTTCGAGCCGACCGCGACCATCACGTCCACCATCGGGGCTTCGATCAGCTTCTGCCGGATGAGTTGCTCCGACCCCCGCGCATCGGACGCACTGTTCGCCATGACGAAGCCGGCTCGGCCGCGGGCGTTCAAGGCGCTGGCGAAAATCTGAATCCACAGGTAGTTCCCGTTATCGACCGTGGGCAGTCCAAACGGGAAGCGGGGATCGTCGGCCAGCCTGCTCTTATCGACCCGATTCACGTTGAACGGAGGATTGGCCATCACGAAGTCGAACTCACCCGGCTGGCCCTTCTTCGTCACCGACTGGTGCAGGTCTTCGTAGTACGTGTTCCCTTCGCGGATGTCGCCGCCGAGTCCATGCACGGCGAGATTCATCTTGCACAGCCGCACCGTCTCGGCCACTTTCTCCTGCCCGTAAATCGAAATGTCCGTGGTCGCCTTGCGATGTTCCTTCACGAACTCGGCGGACTGCACGAACATGCCGCCGGAGCCGCCCGCCTGATCGAGAATCTTGCCGTGGAATGGTTCAATGATGGCGACGATCAGCTTGACGACCGTCCGTGGCGTAAAGTCCTCGCCCCCCTTCTGCCCTTCGCTCATCGCGAACTTGCCGAGGAAGTATTCGTAAATTTTCCCGAAGGCGTCCCCTTCGATGTCCGGCGGGATGCGGTTCATCGTCTTGAGCAGTTCGACCAGCGTGGAGTTCTCCAACCGGTTGTACGTTCGCGGCAGCACCCCCTTGAGGTCCGGGTTGTCGTCCTCAATGGCCTTCATCGCATCGTTGATTTCCTTGCCGATGTTCGCCCCTTCCGGCAACTCCAACAGCCGCTTGAATCGAGCCGACTCCGGCAGATAGACCCCCCGCGCCAGATAGTCGGTCTTGCTGATGGTCCGCCGCCGCCGCTCGCCGGTCTGCGCGGCCAGTTCCTTCTCGACCCCCGCGAACTTGTTGTCCGCGAACCGCAAAAAGATCAGCCCCAACACCGGAACGGAGTATTCGGACGACTTGAGCTTGGAATTCGCCCGCAGTTCATCGGCCGCATCCCAAAGCCGCTTTTCCAGGTCGCTGTGATTGCCCGCCATTCCGTCGCCCGTCCCATCGTCAGCAGTGAGGTCAAAGTTGTCGTTCGTAGGCTAAGCGCGAACACCGAGGGCCGCAATCAGTTCGCCGTGCAACAGAATCGCAGTGGCCGTCCCTTGCTTGCTGATTTTGCACCGACGCAAAGTGGCCTCTTCGGCGGGATCCGAACTCGGATTTTATGTTGGCACTCTCGACGGAGAATGTGCCTGCTCTCGCACGATCACACTGGGGCCTCGCCGGTAGGATACGGCTTCGCCGACAGCGTTCACACACGACGGTTCGCCATCGCCGCGCCCTACGCCGAGACCAAATCACCGGGCACCGATTGCGGCGAGTCCCAATTCTCGCGGAACTCGCGGACGTCCGCGCGTTCGATCACCACGTCGGGTGAGAGCCACGGGATGTTCAACTTGCATTCCGCAACGTCGTGACCGGCCGCGAACCTCGCCGCTGGCAGGAGTCAACAGATTCGCCAAGTTCTGGTTCTGTCGAGTGGCTTCCAACTGAGTGACAATCGCTTCCGAAAGCAGCAACAACGCGGCCTCACGAGTGGCGGCGCATCCGACAAGGTCGAACTCCAAACAATGAGCGACCCACTCGCCTTCTTCCTCGTAGAACACGACACGCAACGGCACACGAAGAGCGTTCATTTCTCGACCCTCAAACGGACTATCTCACAAGCCAAGGTGCTCCCTTGTCCGGGCGATGTCTCACCGCGGGCTACTTCATCCATCAAACGGTTGAAATCGTAGAAGAGCCTTCATCGAAGCCCACCAGAAAGCCCGCCCCCGCCACGAGCCGCGCCCGCTTCATCGCGATTCCCTCTCCCCAACCGGTGCCACGTCAGTCCTCACGTCGTTGAAGTCGTCAACGTCGTAGGGTCGTAGCCCCGCCAGCGTGAGCATCTCGCCCTTCACGTCATCCGCCAGAGCCGGCCAAACTTCGATCAGTCGAGCGAGACGCGAATCGGAAACGCCGCCAAGTGAGTCTGATTGTGAGTCGCCCTGACCATCAACAGCGTGATTCTCACGGGAAATCTCAACCTTGTTCAGCCCCTGTCGGGGGCGCTTCATCAAACCCCGTGTTTTCTCGCGTTTCTTGCGGGGAAACACGGGGTTTCTCATTCGAGGTCAGTTCGGCGTCCGCAACGGTTGAGAACGGCTGAAAACGGTTGGTTACACTAGAACGGGTACAACCATTGGTACAACCAAAATCTGCCAAGTCGTCTGTCGTGCCGGTTGCTCGGCAGGCATTGGTGTCCGGTGTCGTGATGATTGGGAGTGCCGACGACCGGGCAGAGAAACCTCGACTTGGTCCGTCGTTCCGTTTCGGCCGCGTTTCCCTTGGCTTCACCCAGCCAAGCCAGTCTCGCCGCTTCCAAGGTGACGGTCGGCGGATCGGCTGCGAGGTCGAACGATGTCGGCGTGAGGCTGGCCGGTTCGCTCACGCGCAGCCCGGTCATGGCCGCGAGTCGATACAGCATTGCCCGCGTCGATGATCTTTCGGCAACGTGCCACGACTTGCAGAGCTTGCTTGTCGGTCGCCTCTTTGGCGAGCAACCCTGTCGCGAAGTCTTGAAGATGATCGGCGAGCGGTCGCTTGCGATGATCTTCAAGCCGGTCGATGTTCCCGGCCGCTTCACGCTTGGCTCCACCAAGCGACGCCCCTCGCTCCTGACGGAGCTTGAAACTCGCTACAAGAACTCGACATAGCTCCCATGCGGTCTGTTGAAAAAAAATCCCGGAAGCAGTTGGTCCCAGGGGGGCGAAGGACTCGAACTACTTCCGGGAGGCGATTGCGAATTGTGTCGTCCGCGACGTGCTGAATTTGCTCAGTGCGTTGAAGACGGGCGGACAATATGAGTTCTCAAAAAGTGGGTCAACACGACTTTCTCAGAATCCAGCAATCGTTTTCAGAAGCTCTTTTGAGAGGCAAAACATGCCATTGCAACAGCATTCCGCTGGGCGATTTGGTGAGTTGATGTGCGTGGAATCTGAAGACGCTTGGATTGTTTCGGAGTCTTCCGCTCGGCTGAGCGAAGCGGGGTATCGGGGCGCTCGCGAGACACTGCGACAGCAGGGTGATTCAGCGGCAGTGCTGCTGGTGCAGGTCGGCGATTTGCTGGCCAATGTCTTTGCCGAAACGTGGGAGGCATTGCCCCAGCGATTGGCCGCGTTGGCGATCCGGCCGCCCGTTGCGAGTTGTTTGGTGGCTCGTCCGACCGTCGCACTTCGTCGTGCGGTGCAGGTCGCTGGCGATGCGAATCACTTCGCGCTGTGGCACTGTTTGGTGGAACTTGCCAAGTCAGGTACACGCATCGAGCAACACGTCGGGTCGAGCGAGCGAATGCTGGTGGAGTGGGACACGACGCCCTCGATCATGGACGACGCTTGGCTGCCGGATTTGTTGATGAATCCGCCTCGTCGCGAATTGGACTGGCTGTTTGCCGAATTGCGACTCGCTCGGCTGAGCGATTTGTGTGGCCCAACGGTCTCGTCTGCGGATGCGACGGCGGTGCTCGCCGGGTTGTGGCTGCTGCATGGCGACGCGGATGCCAGTCACCGGCAATCGCAGTCGATTGAGGACGAAGGGCGTCATCGCTGCGGAAACTACTGGCACGCGATCATGCACCGGCAAGAGCCGGATTATGGCAACTCGAAGTATTGGTTCCGCCGAGTCGGCCAGCATCCGATCTTTCCGGAACTGGCTCGCCGTGCCGATCAGTTCATCGCCGCCGAGTTGATCGCGACCGATGCTTCGGATGCCTTGCAGCGTTGGCGATCAAAGCTCGGAACGCCGAACGGCTGGGATCCGTTCGCGTTCGTCGATTGGTGTGAAGCGGCTGCGGGCGAAGCGGACTTGTCGCAGATCGCATTGATCCGGCGCATTCAGTTTTTGGAAATGCACTTACTGTTGCGAGCGTCGTATGCGGATGCGACGCGGTCAACGTAACCGTTCCGCCGCAGCGTCAGGCGATGTAACCCGAAGCGTCAGCGAGGGCGAGTACTCCCAGCGACGACGAATTCAAAGCGTTTTGAAGCGCTCGCCCTCGCTGACGCTTCGGGTTACATCGCTGCGCTACAAATCTTCTTCGTTCTTGAGCAGCCGGCGCAGCTTGTCGCGGAGTTCCGCTCGGCCGCGATGGATGCGGCTGCGAACCGTGCCGATCGGGCATTGCAGCAAGGCGGCGATCTCTTCGTACTTCATCTCGTCCATCTCAGCCATGACGAGCGGGATGCGGAACTCTTCAGTCATCTGCGCGAGTGCTTCGCGGACGAGGCGTTGTCGTTCGACTTGTTCGAGCGGCTGTTCGGGGCGCGTGTCGCTGTGATGGTCGGTCGGTTCGAGACCGATCCGTTCCTTCGTCGCTTCGAGGGACGCACCGAGCGAACGGTTCTTGCGGCGAAAGTTGACTGCCGCGTTCATCCCGATCCGAAACAGCCACGAATAGAACTGAGCGTCGCCGCGAAACGTCGCCAGCTTCTGAAACGCCAGCACGAACGCCTCCTGAGCCACATCCTTCGCGTCCTCCGCCGAACCGAGCATGTGAGTCAGCGCGCCGAACAGCCGGTTCTGATACTTCGTCACCAATTCGCCAAACGCGGCGGTGTCGCGCGCCAGTGCGGCGTCGATCAATTCTTGGTCACTGCGTTCGACACGAGGTTCGTCCAAGATGTGCGCTGCGTCCTGCTGATGATCTTGAGATTTCAAAGGAATCCGGTCAAAGGAATGAACCGCAACAGCAGGATGCCAACTCCTTGCTGGCCATTCAACCCGGCGAGCGTTTCAGTAACAGAGGCGGTCGCAGCGTCGCCAGTGCGATCCCGCCGGCCAGCATCGTCAGGCTGATCCATTGCGCGCTGGTCAGCAACGAGCCGAACATTCCCATCTCGTCGCCCCGCAGCCGCTCGATGAAGAACCGGGAGACGGGGTACGTCAGCAGAGCCAACGTAACGACCGAGCCATCGCGTGCTCGGAGGGGATAATACGCCAGCGTCAACAGGCACAGCAGCGCGCCGTCGATGACGCTGTAAAGCTGAGTCGGATGAATCGGCAGGCTGGCGGTCGCGTCGAGCGGCAAGAAGCCGCGCTGCATCTGAGCATTGAACGGCACGCTCTCGGCGGGGAATTCGACTGCCCAAGGCAACTCACACCGATCGCCGAAACAGCAGCCGTACAAGAAGCAGCCGAACCGGCCAAACGCCATCCCCAAAAAGACCGAGGGCACAATCAGATCGCCCAGCTTCCACGCATCCAGTTTTCGTGTGTGGCAGAACCACCAGAAGACAACCGCGCCCGCGATCAATCCGCCATAGAAGACCAAGCCACCATCCGGCAGCCAAACGGCCGCGACCAAGTAATCCCGCGCCGTGTCGCATTTGGCGAACACTCGGTCGCCGTGTTGAATCAAGTAATACAGCCTTGCTCCACCGACTCCGGAGATCAGAAACAAGAAGGTCAAATCCCAGATCGTTTCCGGCGGAACTCCCGCGCGAGTAGCTCGGTAGCTGGCGAGCATCGTTCCAAAGACGAAGCCCAGGCACATCATCAGACCGTAACCAAAAATCGGGATCGAACTGGTGAATCGCGGAGCCAACACGATCGCCGCTCCGAAGATTCCGAACGTCCCCAAATCACCACCTGCCGGAAATCCGTTGCCGCTGCCTCGTGTCCGAAACCAGAAGAACAACCCAACCGCCACCCAGACGCCCAAGAGCAATCCGAAACCAAACATCGGGATCTGACCCAACGGTCCCAGGTCGAGCGATCCGTCGAGCGGGATACGGAACAAAATTGGCCGCATGGAGAACTCCGTTTTATCTCATTGGCGAGCGAGGACGTGGGAATGCCGCGTCGGCTGTGGCGGATTGGAATCGTTCCGCGACCACTTTGCGTGACTCACCACTTCCAGTCTTTCACACCCGGCAGATTGCGAATGCACTCGGTCGGCCAGCGGCCTTGTCGCAGGTCGATGATGATTTGTGCGGCCATTGCCAGCGTGTCGTGTTGCGATTCGTGATCAAGGCCGGCTTGATGGCCGCAGGTCAGCAGGTTGTCGAGTTTCAGCAGCGGGCTATCGAGTGGCAGCGGTTCGCGATCGAACACGTCGAGGCCGGCGGCTCGGAGATGACCGGAACGCAGGGCCTCGCACAAAGCGTCTTCGTCCACCAGCGGGCCACGAGCGGTGTTGATCAGGATCGCTCCCCGCTTCATGGTTCGCAGCGTCTGTGCGTTGATGAGATGTTTCACCGACTTGTCCATCGGCAGGTGCAGTGAAACGAAATCGGAGCGAGATAAGAGGTCGTCGAGCGTCGTGAATTCGACGTGCCACTGTTCGGCGAATTCACGGTTGGGGAACGGATCGAAGGCGAGCACATTCAATCCCAGTCCCCGTGCGCGTGTCGCGACGGCACGGCCGATCCGGCCGAGGCCGACGATGCCGATCGTGCGCCCCATGACTCGCGGCGTCGCGCAGCGCTTCCAGGTGCCGAGTCGGACTTCGCGATCTCGCTGAGGCAGATTGCGAGCGAGTGACATCAGCATCGCGATCGTGTGTTCGGCGACGGCATGATGGTTCACGCCGGGAGTTGTCGCGACCACGATCCGAGCTTGGTCGCACGCGAGCAGGTTTACGGCATCGAAGCCGACGCCGGTGCGAGCGATGACTCGCAGCTTCGGGCAGGCAGCGATGACTCGCGGCGTGTACGGTTCAGAGCCAGCGATGCAAGCGACCGCCTCTTGCAGCGTATTGATCAAGTTGTCTTCGACACACAGGTCGAGTTGGCGATCCGAGACCAGCGGATCGAATCCGGCTTGCTGCAACAATTCAAAGTGCGGCCCGGTCTCGCCGAGCAACGAAGTGACGATCACTTTCTGAGTCATGTACGGTCCTTGAAGAGGGAGACGAGCGGGCGACGCTTGAAAACATCGCGGCTGGAAGACCGAATTGAAAGGGTTCCGGGGCACTTCTACACTGACACCAATTCGGCGTGTTCTCGCACAGGAATAAGGTCTCGACAACATGAGCAATCTTGGACAAGTACGTTTGGAGTCCCTCGGGAAACCGACAGCGACCATCGTCTGCTGCTTGATTCTGTTGGCGTGTGGCGGGCTAGTTGCCGGCTCGCCGGTTGTGGCTCAGGAGAAATCCGAGAAGTCGATTGAGGAGAAGGTCATTCCTTCTTTGGCCGATGGCTTGCCGCTGAAGGCAACCTACTACAAGTCGTCCGAGGGGAAGGACGCGGCGGTCGTCCTGCTGCTGCACATGAAGGGGGAAAGCCGGCTGGTCTGGTCCGCGCCGCTGCCGAACATGCAACCTCCGAAGAGTTTTGCCGAGCAACTGCAAGGCAAAGGGTTCGCGGTCCTTGCAGTGGATCTTCGCAAGCACGGCCAGTCGAAGTTGGGGGCGGACACAGACGATTCCAAGAAGGCCGCGCCGGCCGACAAGTCCAAGAAGGCAGTTGGCGGAACGGATCTCAGACCCCTCGATTATCAACTGATGGTGCGCGACATGGATGCCATCAAGAGATTCATCTACGAGGAACATCAGAAGGGCCATCTGAACATGCGAAAGATGGCGATTGTGGCTCCGGGGATGAGCGCGGCGATTGGGATTACGTTTGCGGCGGAGGATTGGCGGAAGGTTCCGTGGGACGATGCCGCGAACGTGGCGGGACGCACGCCGCGCGGACAAGACGTGCAGGCGATGGTCTTTCTGTCGCCGGAAATCACGCTGCCCGGAGTTGCGGCGCACCAAGTCATTCCGCAATTCAAAGCGATGGGCGCTCCGATGGCCGCGTTGATCTTGGTGGGTTCGAGCGATAAGCAGGGGAAGGAACAAGCCCTGACGCTCTTCAAGCAACTCGGCGGCGAGCCTGCGAAGGCGGCACCTCCGAAGAAGGCCGCGGATCCAAAGAAGGTCGCCAAGGAAAAGGAAAAAGAGAAAGAAAAAGAGGCCGAGAAAGAAGTCAAAGAACGGCTCTTTTACATCGAACTCAACGCCAAGATCGGCGGCACGGAGTTGCTCGGAAAAAAGCTGGGAGTTGAAGACGCAGTGATCGGCTTCCTCACGGACCATGTGCAGACGCTCAAAGGCCCGGACTACGACTGGCGGGATCGCAAATCTCGCTTGGAATAACGCTGCCGCAGACGAACCACGATCTTATCTTGATCCATTCACCACGCGGGCATTCGCGGATCGCGTCTGCTCGATCCGCTTGCTCGATGCAACCAAGTTTTACCGACCAGGATTCGGAAAGTGGTTGCCAAGCCTTGCTGGCGCTTGGTTGCGTCGCCTCCTGCGACCCGATAGTTTTCGACCCTTGGCTGAGACATCGCGAAGAGCCATTGCCGTGAAGATTGTGCTTGCGGCGCGGCGGTTCGATGCGATACTGACTGCGACGGGTCAGGGCGAATCAGACGTGTCTCGGTGCGAACTCTCAGTGAGGACACCGTGAGCAAAGCGGAACGGCATTACGATCGAGCGAATCGCCTCTTCGAGAAGGGGCGATTCCGGGACGCTCTTCGCGAGTTCAATTTCGCGATCCAACTCGATCCCCTCGATCCCGACTTCTTCAACGATCGCGGTCTCGTTTGGGACAAGCTCGATGTGTCCGAACGAGCGATCGAAGACTTCACGACGGCGATCGACCTCAACCCGACAGCTTCGGCGTATTACTTCAACCGAGCTCGCGTCTTCACCCTGATCGGCGAGCCGGATCGCGCGGCCGAAGACCTGACCGAAGTCCTGCACCTCGATCCGTTCGATTCGGAAGCCCTGTTGCTGCGTGGGGGAGCTTATTCCGATCAGCAAAAGTGGACAGAGGCTCTCGAAGACTACGAGCAGGCTCTCGATCTCACTCCCGACAACCCGGATTTGTTTTACGACCGGGGCTTGGTTTGGGAGGCTCAGCAGGACTACCACAAGGCGATCGAGGATTTCACGCGGGCGATTGACCTCGATCCCGAATACGTTCCCGCCGTCATGGATCGCGGCAACTGCTGGGATGAGCTGGGCCAGTTGGAGAACGCTCTGGAAGATTACAACCGAGCGTTGGAGTTGTCCGAGAACGATCCGCTGATCTTGTTCAATCGTGGGCTGGCGTACTTGAACTCCGGCAAGCTGGAGGAAGCGATCGCCGACTTCGACGAGTCGCTCGCTCGCGAACCTGAGAACCGCCGAGCTGTCTCGTCTCGTGGCGACGCCTACTTGCGGCAGGGGAACTACGATCATGCTCTGGCCGACTACAACGTGGCCATCGACATGGAACCGGACGAAGGGGATCTCTATTACCGCCGAGGCAATGTCTACGACGAACTCGGCCAGACCGACAAGGCGCTGCTCGATTACGACAAGGCGTTGCAGCTCGACAAGACGCTGGCGGGAGCGTGGCACAATCGTGGCAACATCCGTTACGAGCGTGCCGAGTTCGAGAAAGCGTGCGACGATTATTCGCAGGCGATTCGGCTCGAACCGAAGATGGTCATCGCCTATCGCAACCGTGGCGACACTTGGCGAGCGATGCAGCGGCCGGACCTCGCGCTCGCCGACTTCAACCAGGCGATCGAACTCGATCCCGACAATCACGAAGCGTTCAACGGCCGAGCGGGCTTGTACCTCGACAGGGGCGACTTGCCGCGAGCCTTAGCCGACTACAACGTGGCCGTGCGGCTTGATCCGAAATGCCCCGTCTGCCTGCGAGCACGCGGTGAAGTTCATTTTCGACTCGGCGATATTCATTCCGCGATCGCCGATCTGAGCGAGGCGATCGAGTTGAATCCTTCCGACGCGGAGGCGTTCGCCATTCGAGCCGAGGCGTACTTGCAAATCGGCAAAGAGAAGCTCGCCGAAGCCGACCGCCGCAAGTGCCGCGAGCTGCGAACCGCTCCCCGCGAAGGGATCGGTTTGGATTAGCCAACGTAGCCGTCATTGCTCCGCTTGTGTTTTTACGAGCCGGGCCACACCGGGTGACATGCGGCTTCGCCGCGCTAGGAATTGGCGACTGCGTCCAAGCTAGGCTGAACACGGTCGAGCGTTTCTTGCAGTCGCGCGTAGGCGACTGCGGCATCGGCGAGGTTTCCATCGCGGCCCATCAATTCCAAGTGCTGTGCGGCGGCCACGCAGGCGGGTGCTCCGAAGTTGCTCACGGCTCCGCGCAAGGTGTGGGCCGCTCGGCGGAGCAGCACGGCATCGGAGCGGGTGATGGACTCGCGAATGGTGGTCAGCAACTGCGGGCATTCCACGGCAAAAATTTGCAGCAGTTCTTTCAGCAGGTCTTGGTCGCCATTCACATGACGCAGAGCGTCTTTCAGGTCGAACTCGGATTCGTCGGTTTGGGTCGAGCGAACATTCACGTCCGGAGCGGCGTCACGGAAGAAGCCCTCGACCACTTCAAACAGTTCCTGAGCTTGAAGCGGCTTGGCGACATAGCCGTCCATGCCGGCGGCGAGGCATCGCTCGCGGTCTCCTTTCATCGCGTGTGCGGTCATGGCGATGATCGGGACATGACCGCCGCTGAGCTGTTCGTTCGCACGGATTGCGGCTGTGGCTTCGAAGCCGTCCATGTCGGGCATTTGGACGTCCATCAGAACGGCGTCGAACGGGGGCTTGCGTCCGGTGTTGCCTGCCTCATCGACACTCGCCCGCGTTCTGGCGAACGCGGCTACGTCGGGTGGACATAGCCTGAGCAACGCCTCGCGCCCGTTGACGGCCACCTCGACGGTGTGGCCCCGCTTCTCCAACAGACGTGTGGCTAGTCTTTGATTGACGGCGTTGTCCTCGGCTAATAGCAGTCGCAGACGGCGCGGTGGTTCGCCGAGCTGACTGGCTGCCGCCGCCGCGCGACGTCCCGCCTCCATGTGCCCCGCCGCCAAGGAGGCTCCGAGTGCGCTCGTGATCGCATCCAAGAGATCCGATTGCCGAACCGGCTTGGTCAGGTAGGACGCCAACCCCAGTTCGCGGCAGTGGGCCGCGTCGCCGCGACGATCGGCGGACGAGAGCATCATCACCGTCGATGTCGCCAGCGCGGGGTTCTGTTTGATCCGCTCGGCCAGGACGAAGCCATCCATCTCAGGCATGTTGCCGTCGAGCAGAACGAGAGCGAACGGTTCGCCGGAGTCGTGAGAGCGTTCCAGCAGGCTCAAGGCCATCCAACCGTTTTCCACGACTGTCGGTTTCATGCGCCAGTTGGTGAGCATCTCTTCCAGGATGCGGCGGTTGGTGGCGTTGTCGTCCACGACCAGGACCGGCAGGCCGTGAATCGACACCGGTTCCGCGAGCACTCGCGGCGCGGCCTCGGCTTTCGATACGTTCAGTTGGATCGTGAAATGAAAGGTGCTGCCGCGGCCCGCTTCGCTTTCCAGCCAGATGCGTCCCCCCATCATGCGGACGAGCTGTCCCGAGATCGCCAGTCCCAGCCCCGTGCCGCCGTACTTGCGACTCGTGGAAGCATCGACCTGAGAGAACGCTTTGAACAACAGCGACTGCTTCTCCAGTGGGATGCCGATGCCCGTGTCGCTCACGGCGAAGTGCAGACCGACCGCATCCAGCGACTGAGATTCGAGGTTGACCCGCACGACGACTTCACCCTTGTCGGTGAACTTGATCGCGTTGCCAATCAGATTGACGATGATCTGCCGCAACCGCCCCGGATCGCCGATCAGCAGGTCGGGGACTTCCGCAGCGACATGATCGGCGATCTCCAGTCCTTTCTTGTGAGCACGCAGCGCGAGCAAGGCCACCGTGTTTTCCAGAGTTTCTCGGAGGCTGAAGTCGATCTCTTCCAGGTCGAGTTTGCCCGCTTCGATCTTGGAGAAGTCGAGGATGTCGTTGATCACGTCCAGCAAGTGATCCGCGGAGGATTTGACCATGCCGAGGTATTCACGCTGCTCGTCGGTCAGTTCGGTGTCGAGCGAGAGTTCGGTCATGCCCACGATGCCGTTCAAGGGGGTGCGGATTTCGTGGCTCATGTTGGCCAGGAAGTCACTCTTGGCATGACTGGCCGCCTCGGCCGCTTCTTTGGCGATTTGCAGTTCGGCCTGCGACTGCTTGAGTTCCGCGTTCCGTTTCTCCAGGGCGTCGAGCAACTGTTGACGTTCGATCGTGTAGCGGACGGAGCGTTCCAGTCGTGTGGCCTCCATCTTGTCTTTGACGAGATAGTCGGCGGCTCCCGCCTTCATGGCTTGCAGGTCGAGCACATGGTCATCTTGCCCGGTCAGCATGATGATCGGAACGCGGCAGCCTTCCGCGACCGCTTGACCAAGCAACTCCAATCCATCGCGGGCACCCAACCGATAGTCCAAGAGGCAGGCGTCGTGTCGTCCCTCGCGCAAGGCTTGCAGGCCAGCGTCGTAGGAGCCTTGCCATTCGAGGTCGTACGACCCGCTCCGTTGTGCGAGCAGACCGCGCGTGATGACGAAACTGTCCTCGTCGTCGTCGATCAGCAGAATTCGTTGCCGGGAGGCAGTCATCGGTTTCGGACCTTAATTCTCTGGCGAGCGGGGTGACGTTAGCCCCAAAGGGGCGTGACTCGATAGCCCAGGGCGCTAGCCCTGGGTAGGCAGCACAACGCAGGTTTTAAGCCCCAACGGGGCGCGACGCGTCTGACGCTCGCGTGAGTCGCGCCCCTTTGGGGCTTAAGGCCAACGTCGATTCGACGATCCCAGGGCTAGCGCCCTGGGCTATCGAGTCACGACCCTTCGGGCCTCAAGCGCAAAAACCCCCAGCGGAACGCAAACCATCGTCAACCCCACGTTTTCAACTCCCCAGGCTGACGCCGCCCCGCTCGCCTGGTTGGTCACGGTTTGTGTGGGCGTCACACGCCGTTGGGCAGCTTCACGATCTCGAACCAGTAGATGCTCAAGGTCTTCATGATTTCCGCCAAGCCTTGAAACGAGACCGGCTTGGTGATGTAGGAATTCACTCCCAGGTCGTAGGCCCGAATGATGTCTTCCTCGGCCTTGGAGGTGGTCAGGATCACCACGGGAATCTTGTGGAGCACGGGGTCACGTTTGATTTCCTCCAGACATTCGCGGCCATCTTTGCGAGGCATGTTCAGATCCAGCAGGATCAGACCGGGCACGGGAGCGGCCCCCGGAGCCGCGTACTTGCCGCGACGATACAGGTAGTCCATCAACTCTTCGCCGTCCTCCACGAAGCGAATGCCGTTCTTGAGGCGGTACTCGTACAGAGCCTTTTTGGCCATCAGGCGATCATCGGGATCGTCGTCGGCCATGAGGATCTCCACGATTTCTTCAGACTGGCTCATCTTTCGGTGCTCCTTTGGGCTGTTGCAACGGAATGATCACGACGAACGTGGAACCTTGATTGGGAACGCTGCGGGCCGTGATGGTTCCGCCATGACGCTCGACAATTTTGCGACAGATGGCGAGTCCCATGCCGGTCCCTTCGTACTCGCTGCGGCCGTGCAGACGCTCGAACGGAGCGAAGATCCGATCGACATACTTCTGCTCGAAACCGATGCCGTTGTCCTCGACCGTGATCTCGCAGGATTGTATCGGTGGCCCGTCCGAGGGAAACGGTCGGTCTCCAGGATCGAGCAGCCGACTCTGGACTTTGACCACGGGCGGCACGGTCTTGCGGTGATACTTGAGCGCGTTGCCGATCAGGTTCTGGAGCAGTTGCCGCATTTGCGTCGGATCGCCTTCGAGCGTCGGCAATGGTTCGAGTTCGACTCGGCCGCCGGTGTCGTGAATGCGCGTTTCCAGGTCGGTCAGCACCAGTTGAGCGACATCGGACAAATTCACGGAGACAAACGGCTGCGCCTTGGTCGTGATCCGCGAGTAATTCAGCAGCTCGTTGATTAGCCCCTGCATACGTTTGGCCGCCCCTTGCATGCGTTGCAGGTAATCCCGGCCTTCGTCCCCCAGCACATCCCGGAACTGATTGGTCAGCATGTCGCCGAAGGCCTGGATCTTCCGCAACGGTTCCTGCAAGTCGTGCGAGGAGATGTAAGCGAACTGCTCCAGTTCGGTGTTGGAACGAGTCAGTTCATCGGTGCGAGCCTTGAGCATCCAAGTTCGCCGCTCGACGGTCTCTTCCAGTCGCAGCCGATGGATGCGGAGTTCGGCATCGCGTTGCTGAATCTCGGTGAGCATCGCGTTGAATCCATCGCAGAGGAGGCCCAGCTCATCGTGGCTCGTCTTGATCGCCCGCAGCGAATAATCGTGTTCGTTGGAGACTCTCGCCGCCAATTGAGCCAGTCGCAGAATGGGATCGGAAATGAGCCGTTGCAGCACGATCGACAACAGCAAGGCAAACAGCAACGCTCCGGCGAACACCGCCGCCATGATCGCGAGCTTGCGGTGGATCTCCGAGTGCAACACATCGAGCGTGACTCGCAAGTAAATCCGTCCGATGACTCGGCCGTCCTTCAGCGTCACTTCCTGGACCACATCCAAGAAGCCGTCGGTGGTGTAAGTCGGCCCCAATTCGCGTGGGGGCGTCAGGGTGACGTCGCCAAGTTTCGTCGATTGATATCGGGCGACTTCGGTTTCGTCCGAGTCATAGAGCGCGGCATACAAGACGTTTTGTTCCACGGTCAGATCGGACACGACCGCTTGGGCACTGCTGGGATCGACATCGGCGATGCTCAGGGCGACCGCACTGTTGGCCGCGACCACGGTCGCCAACGTCGAATAGCGATCCGCCAACCGTGTACGAATCGCACGTACGTCCGTGATCAACGTGGCCGCCGACACCGCCGACAACACGATCCCCACCAGCCCCACTTGGAGCAGAGTCAGCTTGTGGCGGATCGACAAGTGACGAAGCATGTCCTTTTCCCGGTGTTGGCGAGTCAGTTTTTGTCGCGAATGACCTCGACGCCATCGAGGCGCAGCAGACCGGCCGCGAATATCAAGTTGGCACGCTTTGCCTCATCGGGATTGAGCTGAAATCGCACATTATTATTGCCGCGATCATACAGCAGATTGGCGCTGCCCCCTTGCTGAGCGAAATCGGGGGATTGGCCGACCAACAGCACAGGTTTTCCCTTCGTCAGTTTTTTGACCTCGGTCAGACGTTCCGCCAACGTCCGCTCGATGCTCTTGTCGGTGGGTTTGTCGGAGACAAACAGAATGTGACACGGTCCCGCTTTTTCATAATCCCTGACCGAATCAAACCTGCGGACGAGGACATTTCTCTTGCGCGCCACCTCGGCGGCGACCATCCGGTCCAGTTGATTAACGCCCGCTTCATAAAAGGGATCCTGGCCCAGCACGCCAATAATCAACGGCTGATTGTCTTTGGGAGCCGCTTCCGGGGGCCAGGTGACGAAGATGCTCAGAGTGCGGATGACTCGTGCCTTGATCTCGTACTCGTAGCGGTCCACGGGTTGCGCCCCGACCTGCGCCACCGCCAAGCTCGGCAGACCGGCGAGGCAAACGCAGCCCACAATCACGCGACGGAAGCTTTTCATGACACGACCAAAACCATCGGCCCGAACCTGTCCGCTCCGCTCACACACGTTGCTCTCTCGATGCGGAGAAGAAGTCGGTGCCGTATTCACGTTAAGACTCCTTCTTGACGACCACAATGCCAGCGGAATGCCCCTTTGCAACTCCCCGGAAATGGGGACGCCCACTCCGTGTTGAGCTTCCACGGCAGATGCGACTGCTCAATACCGGTATTCCACCATTCCATAGACGCTGCGTTCGACCTGTGTAATCGCGGAACTCCGGACGATCATCCCGCCGAATTCGGGGTGGGAATTGTCGAAGAGGTTTTGACCGGCGACGGAGAGTTCCAGATTCTTGCGCGGACGCCAAGCCACTCGCGCATCGCCCACCAAGTAATGGGGCACATTGACCACCGGCAGTTGGTCGACATAACGCAGTCCCAGGTCAACCTGCCAATCCGAACTGAGATTCCAGGACGAACGGGCATAGACCTGGTTCTGTGGAGATCCCCCTTCCGCGGCTTGCTCGCTCGCGATCCGAATCGGGGTGCTGCTGTCGGTGCTGCCTGGCTTCAGATGAGCCTCGATATCCAGCAGCGTGTAAGCCACTTTCATCGACCACCAGTCGGTCAACTGCAACGTCGAGGCGACTTCGAAGCCATACGTTTCGGCAAACAAGTTGTCCCCCCGAATTCGAGCGGCTGGCGGCGCGAAGAACTCTGATGTCCGCAGGTCGTCGTACTCGTTGTAGAACAGGGCGAAGTCGAAGAAGACGTCATCGGTCGGAGCCAATCGCCAGCCCAATTCGTAGGCGATCACCTCTTCCGATCCCAGTCCACGGTTCGGCAGTGAGATCGGGAGCGGCCCGATGCTGGCGCTCAAGGCATCATCCGCGCGGGTCGGAATCCGCACCGCTCGCGACACCGACGCCCAACCCATGAAGCGGGGGTCCGGCATCCACGATAGCCGAGCGTTGGGCTGAATCTCGAAGTTGCTGAATGCGTTCCACGAGAATTTGGAACCGATGGTGAAGAACAGTTGATCCTCCAGCAACTCGATTTCGTCCTGAGCAAACAAGCTGTAAGTGCTGTAGATCTGGTTGTCCGGATCAAAGGTGAGCGCCGGAGCGATCAAGTCGGGAGTGGTGTTGAATTTGTCGTGCGAGAAACGGTAGCCAGCTCCGCAGATAATCTGCTGATCTTCGGTCAGCGGAAATCGGTATTGAAAGTCCAAGTCGAACAGTCCCTGCCGACGAACAAACGGATTGCCGACGTTCTCCAGTTGCCGATTCTGACTGTCGTAAAAGACCTGAAGTCTCCAGTCGGTGTCGTCGGCAATCGTGTGAGTCATGCGGGCTAAGAGGTGTCCGCCATAAACATGGTCGCGATCGGGCATCGACACGGGGGGAAGAGAAGACTGGAAGTCGCCGTGAGTTCCGGCGTAGATGTCTCCCTGCACCGTATAAGAATCCGCGTTCTGCAAAGAATCCAAGCGGAAGCCCATCCGTCCCTGCCGCCAGTTGTCGTTCGGGTTGGCCGAGAAACTGGACTCATCGCGGCCGAATCCCTTGGCGTAGTATCGGTAGTGCGTGTTGGCATCGACTTGTCCACCATGCCGAACCGAGCCAAAGGCTCGCTCTTCGGTGCCGCCTCCGCCGGTTGCCAGCCCACCCTGCGTGTCTTTGGCTCGCTTTGTGATGATGTTGATCACGCCGTTGACGGCGTTGTTGCCCCAAATCGTTCCACCCGGTCCACGAATCACCTCGATCCGTTCAATGTCTTCGATCATGGTATCGACGATGTCCCAATGAACTCCGCCGAATGCGGGCGAGTAAACTTCGCGGCCATCGACCAGCACCAGCAACTTGTTGGCAAACTCATCGTTGAACCCGCGAACGCTGACGCCCCAAGTATTCGATTCCAGCCGCGCGACGTTCACGCCGGGGGCTGTCCGCAGAATTTCTGGAATACTGCGAAATCCGCTGCGGCGGATGTCTTCTTGAGTGATCACGAACACCGCCGCCGGGGACTTGCCCAGCGTGCTTTCCTGGCGACTCACCGTGGTCACGACTTGCTGCAAGGCGGGAACTTCGACCGGCCTCGTCAGCAACTGTTGGAGCTGCTGCAATTCGCGAGCAGCTTCGTCCTCGGACGGTGGACTCTGAGGTTTGTCGGTGGCGGGTGTCTCCTGAGCCGGAGCCGCTTTGCCGGGAGTTGATTGGTTGGGGGCTGTCTCTTGAGCCGAGAGCCGATCGCCTTGATGCCAACACCCTCCGGCAATGATTGCCGCCAAAAGCAGAAAGACTTTGACCACGATGGGCGTACCTCCTTGCACTCGAACACGCTCGCCAACAGGGGCGTGAACTCAGCGCAATGGTCACTCCCCGGATAGCTTCCTGAATCGGCCTTTTCGGCAATGGCCGCAAATCCAGAACGGTTGGGCCAACCGAAACGGGCATGTTCAGCCCGGTCGATAAGTCTGCGGTGACTTTTCCGGTTGTAGCCACGTTCGCCAGAACGCGAGGCATCCAAGTCCGCGTTCTGGCGAACGCGGCTACAGCACCTTCAGCACCACGGCCGTCGCGTCATCGAGCAACTGAGCGGGATGCGAGAACTTCCGAATCTCCGCGAAGAGGATCTCAAGAATCTCGCGAGCCGCCTTGTCGCGATGCGATTGCACGACCTCCAACACGCGAGCATTGCCAAACAACTCTCCCTGTGGGGACATCGCTTCGGGGAATCCATCCGTGAAGAGCAGCAAGATCTGCCCCGGTGCGAGCGTGATCGAATCGCCGTTGGGAACGACGGTGGACTCATCAATTCCTAGCGGCAACGACGTGCTGTCGAGGATGGTCACCGCCCCCGAGGCGTCCAGCACATAGCCCAGATGCCCGGCTCCTGCATACGACAACGTGCGCGTCTGCGGATCAATCCGAGCAAACAACAACGTCACGAATCGACCCAACGGCGTATCCTCGGCGATGGCTCGGTTTGCGGCGGTGAGGATCGCGCCGATATCCGTCTGCGTCTCGGCCGAGGTTCGCAGCAATCGCCGTGTGGCGACCATGATCAACGCCGAAGCGAAGCCATGACTGCTCACATCCGCGATCACGATTCCCAACGACCCATCGACCATCGTCATGTAGTCGAAGTAATCGCCGCCGGTCGCCGCCGCCGGATGACAGACTCCCGCAAGATCGAAACCGGGCAGGGCCGGAGCCTGTTTGGGAATCAGAGCTTCTTGAATCGTCCGCGCCGCATCGAATTCATCCTCAACCTGCTTGGCGGCCGTGATGTCGAGAGCCACGCCAATCGTCCCCACGATCTGTCGGCCGACTCGCAGTGGCCCCACTCGCGTGCGAAACGTCTTGCCAGCCCAGCGACTCTCGCCCGCAACCGACTCGCCACGCAACGCTCGACGATGAGCGTTGACCATCGGGTCACGATCTTTGTCAGCCGCCCAATACTCGCCCACCGATAGGCCCACAACTTGATTGGGCTGCAAATCCAAACTCAGCAGGCCGGCTCCCCACGACGAGGTAAATCGCAATTCCACATCCGTCGTCCAAAGCACCGCCTGAGCCTGCTCGGCAAACAGGCGAAGCTGCGATTCATCCTGCAGGCGTACCGTCATGGCTCGATGCCGCTCGATCGCGTAACGCAGACTCCGTTCCAAGATCGCCGGAGTGACCTCCCCTTTGGCGAGAAAATCCGCCGCCCCGATTTGCATCGCCTGCACGTCGATCGCGTGATCCCCTTGACCGGTCATCAGGATGATCGGGACTTGGCAACCCTCGGCCGCCACCTCGCGGAGCAACTCCAGCCCGTCGCGCGCGCCCAGACGAAAATCCAGCAAGTAAGCATCGTGACGCGGATGACGGAGCGCTTCGAGACCCTCTTCGTAGGTGCCCACCCAATCCAACTCGAAGCCCGACTCCGTGAATCGAGACAGCATCGCCCGTGTGATGAGGAAGCTCTCTTCGTCGTCGTCGATTAACAGGATGCGAGTCATGCGGGTGCCGTCCGAGGGTTGTGCCATGTGACTGCTCGTTCTCAAGAGATCGGTCACAGGCGAGCCGCCTGTGCTTCAGAGTTATCGCCGAAGGCGTGGTTCCCCCTCGCGGATTTCAATGTAACCCGAAGCGTCAGCGAGGGACGCAACACACTCCCTCGCTGACGCTTCGGGTTACATGCGGCTTCGCCGCGCTAGGAGGCCGCTACTTCTGTTGCAGGTATTCCTCGATCCGCTCGGCCTTGCGGGTCAGATAGGGGATGTGCTGGTTGTTCGCGTCGATGAAGCGTTGAACATAGCGCAGGTGCTGCTCGAACTGCTCGGTGAATTTGAGGTTCTCTTGATCGCGCCAAGTGCCGCTGAGCGAGTGCAGTTGAGCGGACAACGCGGTGGTCCGATCGGTCAAGTCTTGATTGAACTGCTTGAGCATCTGCGCGAAGAGCCGCAGTTCACCCGGATCGACAATGGCTTGAGTCATGATGAGTGGCGAGTCCAGAAATGAGAGTCGAATGAATTGGTTCAGAGAGCCTGTCAACATTTGAGCCGCGACCGTGAGGGAGCGGTCGTCAGTCCAAAACACAACAGATC
>JBJXEX010000144.1:0-61691 GCA_046156195.1 Planctomycetaceae bacterium
AAGTCATCATCTACTGGAGCGAAGAAGACCAAGCCTTCATCGCGGAGGTTCCTGAACTGCCTGGCTGTATGGCAGACGGAAAAACCTATGAGGCAGCGCTCAAAAATGTGCGCCAAATCAGCCGCGAATGGCTCCAGACGGCCAAGGAATTAGGGCGTGACATTCCCGAAGCCAAGGGGCGGTTGCATTACGCCTGAACGTGTTTGAAGTTTTTGAAGCGAAGGAGTGCTGACGTGATTCGGATGAAAGTTGCTCAAGCTCTGAAAACCGGTCAGGCCGGACAAGAGGTCGATCTTCGCGGCTGGGTCCGCACGCGGCGGGATTCCAAGCAGGCGTTTTCGTTTGTCGAACTCAACGACGGCAGTTGCTTGGCCAACTTACAGGTGGTCATTGACGCCAACGTGCCGGGCTACGCGGATGCGATCAAGCATGTCACGACGGGAGCCAGCATCGCTATCGAAGGGGAGATCAAGGACTCGCCGGCCAAGGGGCAGCGGATCGAGGTTCACGCCAAGTCTCTGCGAGTGCTCGGCGAGGCGGACCCGCTGAAGTATCCGCTGCAAAAGAAGGGGCACTCGATGGAGTTCCTCCGTGAGATCGCGCATCTGCGACCGCGCACGAACACGTTCGGAGCGGTCACGCGCGTTCGCAACGCGGCCTCGGCGGCGATTCATCGCTTCTTTCAAGAACGCGGGTTCGTCTACATCCAGTCGCCAGTCATCACCACCAGTGACTGCGAAGGGGCCGGGCAGATGTTTCAGGTCACGACGCTCGACCTGCACAAGCTGGCCGCATCGGGCAAGCCGGTGAACTTCGAGCTCGACTTCTTCGCCAAGCCGGCGTCGCTGACGGTCAGCGGGCAGCTCGAAGCGGAGATCTTCGCGACGTCGGTCGGCGACTGTTACACGTTTGGCCCGACGTTCCGAGCAGAGAACTCGAACACGACGCGGCATCTCGCCGAGTTCTGGATGGTCGAACCGGAGATGCCGTTCTACGAACTGACCGACAACATGCAGCTCGCAGAGTCGTTCATCAAGTCGATCATCGGCGACGTGCTGAAGAACTGCGAAGCGGACATGGCCTTCTTCAACGAGCGGATTGACGAGAAGCACGAACTGCTTTCGACGCTGCAAAACATTCTCGATCACGAGTTCATCCGCCTGCCGTACACGGAGGCGGTCGAGTTGCTGAAATCTTCCGGCCAGAAGTTCGATTTCCCCGTCGAGTGGGGCATCGATCTGCAATCGGAGCACGAGCGGTTCTTGACCGAGCAGCACTTCAAGCAGCCGGTGATCCTGTTCAACTACCCGCGCACGCTGAAGCCGTTTTACATGCGATGCAACGACGACGGCAATACCGTGCGGGCGATGGACGTGCTCGTCCCGCGTGTCGGCGAGATCATCGGCGGCAGCCAGCGTGAAGAGCGGCTCGACGTGCTGCTCGAACGGATGCAGGAGTGCCACCTCGATCCGGCGACGTATTGGTGGTACGTCGATCTGCGCCGCTACGGCACCGTGCCGCACTCGGGTTTCGGCCTCGGCTTTGAGCGGCTGATTCAGCTCGTCACCGGCTTGGGCAACATCCGCGACTGCATCCCGTTCCCGCGCGTGCCGAAGAGCGCGGAGTTTTAACGCCGCTCGCGCCGTTCACAGATCTTTCGGTTCCAGCGCGGCGATGTGGGGCAGGTGGCGATAGTCGTCGTTGTAGTCCAGGCCGTAGCCGACGACAAAGCGGTCGGGGATTTGGAAGCAGTGATAGTCCGGCTGGATCGCGACCTTGGCCTTGCCGGTTTTCCACAGCAGCACGGCCGAGCGAACGCTGCGTGGCGAGCTGCGGCGGATCGTCTCGATGAGCGCGTCCATCGTTTGGCCGGTGTCGAAGATGTCATCGACCAGCAACACCGAGCGGTCGCGAATGTCCGGCACAAGCGAGTCGTTGATCCGCAGCTCCAGCGGCTGAGTCGTGGCTCCGCGATAGCTGGAGGCCTGGATCAATCCGACTCGCAGCGGCAAGTCGATCGCGCGAATCAAATCCGCCAGGAAGACGATGCTGCCGGTCAGCACGCCCAGCACCGTGAGCGGCTGATCGCGGTATTCGGTCGCGATTTGATGTCCGAGCCGTTCGACAACCTTCTGGATTTCCGGAGCTTCGATGAGCGTCTGCATGGTGAGTTCCGAGTGAATCAAGGAATGACAACATCGCGTGCCACGATTCTTCAACGACGAGTTTCATCGGGCAAGCTCGACAAGATGGGACCGTCGAGGGCTTCGCCGGTGGGACGGAAGTCCTCGATCTGGACTCCGACCGCGTCACCTGTAACGTCGATCTGCGGGACTCGCCACAGGAAGAAGAGCGCGAGTGCTCGCCACGCCGACGAGATCAAGAAGAGTGTTTGATAGGCGGCGGCCGATTCGTGAGCGAAGTGCAGGATCACTCCACCGAGGATCGCTCCGGCGGCGAGCGCGGCGCTGTTGAGCAGGTTGAACAACGTCAGAACGCTGACTCGTTCATCCGCTGGGATCGACTCAAAGAACAGCAGGAAGAACGCCAGCTCGTAGGCGGCCCAACAGACGCCGGCCGTGATTTGGGTCACGCAGAGCCATGCGTAGTTGTCGGAAACGCTCCACATGCCCGACATCGGAATGATGCCGATGCCGCCCAATGTGAGTAATCGCCGAGCTCCCCAGCGTTTCGCAAACCGACCGCACAGCGGCAGCGCCATGATCTTGAAGACGAACGAGAACGCGATCAGCACGGCGTAATCGACGTACGAAAAATGCAGTTTCTCGCGCATGTACGGAGCAAAGTACGGCCCGGTGATCCAGACACCGAACTGCACGACAACGATGTAAAACAGCAATCGACCGCCGGCGCTGTGTCGATATCGCTGCAACTGTTCGAGCACGGGGATTCGGCGACGATCGGCTGGCAACGGCTGCGGCTCGTGCTGCGCGGCGAGGAACGAGGCGGACAAGACTCGGCAAACGCACGCGATCGAGAACAGAATGCCGAACACGGTCAGGACGTGGTCATGTCCCTCGCCCGCCGCTGCGTCGAGTCGCTTGCCGTATTGCAGAGCGAAGCCGCCTCCGAGAAATCCCGCCAACACTGTGAGCTGCTGCAGGCGGCTCCGTCTGGCGAAGAAGTGAGCGCGGATCGTGCGCGGCACGAGTGTTCCAATCCAGACGTTCCAAGCGGGGCCGGTTCCCAAGCCTCCGGCCCAATACAACGACGCGACGATGAGCGCGGCCCACGGCGGGATGTAACCGACGATCGCCGCGCCGATCAGCGGTACAAAGCTGGCGGCTTGCAGCATCGAGCAGCAGACAACCCAGCGCTTGTGCGACTTCAGCAGTGTCACGGCCCACGGCGAGATCATCTGCAACAAGCCGCCCAATAACACCGGCACGCTGACGACCAGGCCAGACATCACTTCGCTCAGCCCGACCGTCAGAACGAACAGCGGCAGGTAGGTCTCACCGAGACCGACCATCACGCCAAACGCGGCCGCGTCCGATTGGCTGACTCGCAAATTGTGAGTCAACCTTCGCACTCGTTCGCCACGCGGTCGCGCCGCAGGCCGTGAGTCATCGCTCGTGGGGCTGTTCACGACAGCTTGTCTTTCCAGAACTGTATTTGGCTGAGCACGGGTTCGCGTCCGCCGGATCCGAAGCTGCGCAGAGCGGCGACCGCGTTCGCGGTGCCGAGCACGTTGCTGACGTCAGCGGTGATCCGATCGCACGCCGACTGCAAATCGGCGAGCGGCAGCTCCGAGAGGCGGCACTTCCGCGAATCGCACAGAGCGACCAGCTTGCCGACTGTCTCGTGAGCGGTCCGCATCGGGACACCCTTGCCGATCAAGTATTCCATCAGCATCGTCGCGTCGAGGAAGCCTTCCTCCAGCCGAGCGGCGATGCGGTCTCGTTGCAGTTCGGCTTGAGCGGCGAGCGGGTCGGCCAATTCCAGGCACGCGGCCGTCGTGTCGAACGCGGCGAACAGCGCGAGCTTGTCCTCTTGCAAGTCGCGGTTGTACGCCATCGGCAGCCCCTTCGTCAGGAATTGCAACTGCGTCAGCGAGGCCATCACGCGAGCCGACTTGCCTCGGATCAACTCCAGCACGTCCGGGTTCCGTTTCTGCGGCATGATCGACGAGCCGGTCGTGAACGCATCCGGCAGTTTGAGAATGCCGAACTCGGTCGAGAACCAAATGATCCACTCCTCGGCCCACGCCGACAGATGCGTTGCAATCAACGAGAGATCGAAGACGAATTCAATCACGAAGTCCCGATCACTCGACACGTCGAGACTGTTGCGAGCCGGTTCGGTGAAACCGAGCAACCGCGCGGTCTCGTGGCGATCAATCGGCAGCGAGGTTCCGGCCAACGCGGCGGCTCCGAGCGGCGAGATGTTGACGCGCTTCAAACAGTCGGCCAGTCGTTGTCGATCTCGCTCGAACTTCTCGACCCACGCCAGCCAGAAATGCGGAGCAAGCACCGGCATCGCTCGCTGCAAATGTGTGTAGCCGGGCAAGACGATGTCGAGGTCTCGGTCGCAGCGTCCGACGAATGCCCGTTGCAGATTGACGAGCAGCTCGTCGATGCGAGCAATCGCGTCGCGAGTCCACAGCTTGAGATCGGTAGCCACTTGATCGTTGCGGCTGCGGCCGGTGTGTAGCTTGCGGCCGACATCCCCCAGACGGCGAATCAGCTCGCTTTCAATGTGCATGTGGATGTCTTCGAGTTCCGTGCGAAACGGCAACTCGCCACGAGCGATCACTCCGCGAATGTCTTCCAGTTCGGTGACGATCTGGTCCGACTCGGCGGCGGTCAGTAATCCGACTTTCGCCAGCATCCGCGCGTGGGCTTGCGAGCCGGTGATGTCGGCCTCGGCCAGTCGCTGATCGAAGCTGATCGACTCGGTGAACTCTTCCACGCGAGCGTCTGTTGTCTGCTGAAACCGCCCGCCCCATGCCTTCGCCACTGGTTGTCTCCTTAGTTCGTTATCGCCAAAGGGAATGTTTTTCGACACTTCTCGCGAATCCCGACCGCGACCGCGAGACACGTCCCCACCGACCTTGCGTCATTGGTATTTACACAACTCGAAAACGTCGGCAATTGCGATATCTCTGCGCTCTTCGCTTCTCTGCGGTAAAAGAGATGGCAATGTCTCTTTTACCGCGGAGAAGCGAAGAGCGCAGAGGTAAGACGGCCACGTTTTCATGGGGCTCGCAAAATTGTATAGAGACCATTGAGGCAAGCTCGGTGGGGAGCTGTCGTAAGTCGTCAAAACAACCGCTCCCTGATCCGCCTGTGGCGGACGGCTCTAAGTCTTCACAGCCTCTCCGCGTCGCGACTCACGAGCGGCGGAATATATCCGCGCGTCGGTGTGCCGTCACAACCGGATCGAATTGCTATCGCGAACGGGTTCTCGTGAACCCCTCGCTTGGAAGAGATCACTCGGTCGCGATAGGTTGTCCGCACTCTCACACCTGGGAACGAGGTCGTTCGTTCCGAATCGCCTCTCCGCTTTTCTCCCAAGGTGTCGCCATGTCCGCTTTTTGTTTGTGCCCCGGTCGCTCCTCGCGTTTTGAGACGTCTCTGTTGGTCGCCGTCTGTTGTGGATTGGCGACGATCGCCAGCTTCGCCGATGAGCCTGCTCGTGTTGCTCCTAAGAAGGCGAAGGCGGTCAAAGTTCCGACGAGCCAGGATTGGAAGATCGAAATCATTCCCGGCCCGGCCATTGGTCCGTCGCCGGTGCCGAAGGCGGAAATGGCGGCGAAACAAGCGATGCAGGTGGCTGAGTCGAAACCGGCCGCGAGCGAGGTCGTTTCAGAAATTGAAATGGCAGATGCCGAGGCAGGATCGTCAGCGGGGATCACTCCGGCCGCGTACATTGAGGTCTACAACTCGATTCCATTCCGTCGTAGCGAGTACCTTGCGAATCCGAGTTACCGGCACGAGGCGACCATTGAGATTCTGCTCGGTCAGATTCGTCCGAAGACGGTGGTGAATGTGACCGGGCCGTCGCCGACGTGTTGCTCGCCGCTGCCAGCGACGCTCGTGCGATGGTTCAGTCCGTGGGGCACGAACAGCTTCGATTACCGTAATTCTCGCTATCGGCCCTAACGCCTGCTCAGGGGCTGGCACTTCCGTGAGGCGAACGGATCCGCATTGCGGCGTCACGACGAGGTTGCGGCGACGACAGAGTCGCAACTGCTCCCAGGCACCGGTGCGACCGACGGAGACCAGAGGAATTCGAAGAGGATGGTGCCGCGGCCGGTAATGAATCAACGCGATCGGGCATGGAACTCAGGATGGGAAGTCTTCAGAATCCGCCCCCTTCAAACCGCCTCATGGAGAGGCGGTGAGAATTTCAGCCGTCCGCCACAGGTGGATGGGGGAGCGGATCTAAGTCTGGAACTGACAGCGCTCCCTTCTGGTCGCGGCTCTAAAACCATCGCCTCGGAGTTCACTCATGCACGTTGCTCGTCCCTCAATGTTTGCCGCCGCCCTGCTGCTGTTCTTCACGATCGCCCCGCTCGCGTTGGCTCAGACACGCGATTCGGGCATTGATCCCGATGGCTTTGATAAAACGGTGCGTGCTCAGGACGACTTGTTTCGGCACGTCAACGGTCGCTGGTTGCTCAAGACCGAGATCCCGGCGGACAAGTCGAACTACGGCTCGTTCAACAGGCTGATCGACGAAGCGCAGCTCAACATTCGCGCGATCATCGAAGAGGCCGCGAAGAATCCCCGCGACGAGAGCGGTCGCAAGGTCGGCAATCTCTTCAACAGTTACATGAATGAAACGCTCGTCGAGGAATTGGGACTGAAGCCGCTGCTCGGCGAGATCGCCAAAATCGAGCAGCTTGCCGACAAGAGCGCCGTCGCGCGGCACTTCGGGTACTGCGAGACGATTGGCGTCGGCGGGCCGGTCGGGTTCTTTGTCGATCAGGACGACAAGGATTCCACGCGGTATCTCGCGGGCGTCATTCAAAGCGGGACCACGCTGCCGGATCGAGACTACTACTTGCTCGACGAACCGAAGTACGTCAAAGCGAGACAAGCTCTGAAGTCGTACATCGCCAAGCTGTTTCAGTTGAGCGGCAAAGGCAACGGAGAACCGGCGGCCGCAGCGATTCTGGAACTCGAAACCAAACTGGCGAAGGTGCAATGGGATCGCACGAAACTGCGCGATGCCGAGAAACGCTACAACAAATTGTCTGTCGCCAAACTGAGCGAGCTGACACCGAAGTTTCCGTGGGACGTGTTCTTCGAGGCCGCCGGAGCGAAGGGACTGACCGAGCTTAATGTCGCCACGCCCAGCTACTTCGAGGGACTGGAGCCAATCGTCGCGGAGACCTCGCTGGAAACCTGGAAGCAGTATCTGCATTTTCGCCTGCTCGATTCGTACGCCAATGTGCTGCCGAAGGGATTCGTCGAGGCTCACTTTGAACTGCATGGCAAAGAGCTGGGTGGCATTCCCGAACAACAACCGCGCTGGAAGCGTGCGGTCGATACCGTCGCCGGCGGGGGAACCAATCGCATGGGCGTGCTGGGTGAAGCGGTCGGGCAGTTGTATGTCCAGAAGCACTTCAAACCGCAGGCTCGCGAACGCATGAATCAGCTCGTCGCCAATCTGCTCAAGGCGTTCGAGCAGAGCATTCACGATCTTGCTTGGATGACCGACGCGACCAAGAACCAGGCGCTCGTCAAGCTGTCGAAGATCACTCCCAAGATCGGCTATCCGGAGAAGTGGCGAGATGACTCAAAGCTGGAGATCGTCGCGGATGATCTCGTCGGCAACATGTGGCGATCCGCTCAACACGAGCATCATCGAATGCTCGACAAGCTGGGGAAGCCGGTGGACCGCGGCGAGTGGGGGATGACTCCGCAAACGGTCAACGCTTACTACAACCCCGGCCTGAACGAGATCGTATTTCCGGCCGCGATCCTGCAACCGCCGTTCTTCGACGCCGATGCCGATGACGCCGTGAACTACGGTGGCATCGGTGCGGTCATCGGCCACGAGATCAGCCACGCTTTCGACGATCAAGGGAGCAAGTACGACGGTGACGGCAACCTCAAGAATTGGTGGACCGAGGCCGATCAAGCCGCGTTCGACAAACTCGCCGACCGACTCGTCGCTCAATACGAAAGCTACGAAGCGCTGCCCAACAAAAAGCTGAATGGCCGATTGACGCTGGGCGAAAACATCGCCGACCTGTCGGGCATGGCGATCGCCTTCAAAGCCTATCGCTTGTCGCTGGGAGGCAAAGACGGCCCGGTCCTCGACGGCTATACGTCGAGCCAACGCTTCTTTCTCGGCTGGAGCCAAATCTGGCGACGAAAATACCGCGACGCCGAACTCATCCGACGGCTCGTCACCGATCCGCACTCGCCGTCGTACTTCCGAGCCAACGGCCCTGTGACAAACCTCGACGCCTTTTACGATGCCTTCAGCCTCAAGCCGGGAGACAAACTCTTCAAGCCGAAAGGTGAACGGATTCAGATTTGGTAGCCCGGCCTTCGAATGTTCGAGATGATCAGCCGCCCAATTGCGACACCTTCGTCGAGCCGTTGCGTTCTTGGGGCAGATACTTCGGCGGTGAAGTCTCTTGAGTGACCTTGGGCTTGGGAGTTCGTGGTTTGAGGGGCGGAGTGGGAGCTTTCCGCGGCCCCGAATTCATCCAACTCGCCCCCTGCTTCAAGACTTCATAGACGACTTTGGCCGAACGGACGACCGGTGTCCTCTTCAGAGTTTCGACGGCGGGTGAGTTGTCGTCGACTCGCCCATGTGCCAAGACGGTGTCCAGCATTGGTCGAGACAAGCCTTCAAATTGCAAACTCTCCAGCACGCTTTCAAACATTTTCAGCCAGGCTTCGGGGTCGAGCGGATCAAACGGGGGCGGCAATCCAGGCACCACCTCGACCGCATCTGTCTCGGTCTCTGCGAGAGCGACGGCGGTTTCATCGTCGTCCTTTTTGTCTTGATCGGCTGCCGCAGCCTTGTTGGAAGTCCTCGCCAACCCGAAGAACGAGGGAGCTTGGCCCGACTTGGCTGTGGAGTCGGTCCCAGGAATCGGCTGCGGTGCCTCGAATCCCAGCGCGAACGTCAGTTGCACTTTTCCGTCGGTCGATGTTCCGGTTCTGCCCCGTTCTTGCGATGTCAACAACTGCGAACTGCCCGTTCGCGAGACCGTAGCGGCTTGGAAACTACTTCCCAAATTGCTGCCGTATCCCGAAACCTGCAAAGTCGGAACACCGCCCCCCGACATCGGCAATAGAGCCACGCCGGCAAACGGGCCATAGTTCACGATGCCGCCCATCGGCAAACTGGTCACACCAGTCCCCGGCCCGACCGTCGTCGCCATTCCTTGTTGATTCGTGAAGACAAACCCAGATTCGGGAGAAGCATCCAGAATCAGCACGAGGTAATCCGAGGAGAGTTTTCCTTGTTTGGCCAACGTGGCGATGGCTTCGACGACGGCGTTCCGAATGGCGTCTGGATTTCGGTCGCCCATCATTCCCGCGCCATTCGCGATGGAGACCAAGCCCGTCGTGACCGCTTCGAGCAGCGATCGCTCGGCGCTCGCACTGCTGGTGGCAGGAGCCGAATTCGAGTCACCATTGGGAAGGGTCACCAGCAAGCGGTATTCGCCCGTCGCGAAATCGCGTTCATTTTCTCTGGCGGAGGGGCCGATCCCGGAGGCCTCCGCGTAGTAAACCGCTCCGGCTGTCGCGGCGAATGTCACGCGGCTATCAGTTCGACCGGCTGCAAAATTGAGATCGTCATTCGATGCGATCGGCATCCCTTTGTCGTTGTAGACGACCAACAGCGTGTCGAGATCGCTGCCGTTAACTTCCCTGAGGCTCACGGAAATGAGTCCGCTTGAGGGTGCGACAAAACGATAAACGTCTCGATCAAATCGAAAGTTAATCGCCGAGGTGGTGGGGACGTTGAATTCGAGCGGATCGCGATTGCCCGCATCGGCGATCGAGTCGGGAACTTGGTCGATTTGATTGACGTTCGCGTCGCGGCCAGACAGTTGATAACTGCCGGAGCCTGTCGCACCGGCAATTCGGACGACGTAGATTCCATTTTCGTCCACGGGAATCGAGAGCGTGGAGTTCATCGGCCGTTCGTCATCTTGCGACAGCACGTCAATCAATTCGTAATCGCCGGAGGCCGCACCGGAGAGTCGCATGTCGTGGAACACGGACACGGTCAGATTGGGATCGAGAGTCAGGCTGAGATTGAGGACTCCCGTAAAATTCGCTTGGAAGTCCAAGAGATCGACGTCTTGAGCGCTTTGATTGGCCACCGCTGCCGAAATCGTGCCTCGCACAGGGGATGACAATCCAAACTCGTGACGACCATTCAGGTCGATGGCCCGGTCTGGAGCTTCCCGTCTCAAGGTATCTAAATTCTCGAACGAATCGACGAAGTCATCCGCCCGATCCGTTGTCGTTGCCACCAGGAAATAGGAACCGGTGCGCGAAGAATAATCCTGAGCGACGATGTCGTAGGTGACTCCGGCGGTGACGTTGAATTCCAAATGACTATTCAAACTGGTGATGGGGATCCTGGCCTGCGAAATCTCTGAGATGCCCAACAGGCCAAGATTGAACGGGCTGTCGTCGTTCCGTCTGATCTCGGCACCGTTCGAGACCGTTGAGACGGTCAACAACGGGTCCAACGAGCCGTCGGTGGTCACGAGGTCGATATTGATTTGCCCGCTGGTCGCGGCGGTAAAGCGATAGGCATCTCGTTCAAAGCGTTCGCTGATCGTGCCCGAACGAATGATGTTGTTGGTGGTCAGCACGAAATTCGGCGAAGTCGAATTGCGATCCAGCGGAATGGGAGTGTTGGCTGCGGCCTGAGCGGTGACTGCCAACGAGAATGCTCCCGTGGAGGTTCCGAATCCGCTCACGTCGATTTCCAAAACTTGCCCAGACGCGACCGCGAGAGACAACAGGCTATTTCTTCCCGGACCACTGTCGTCATCGAGAAACGTGTTGAGGACCATACCGTTCTCACCGCTCTCGGAAAGGACTCGCACCGTCACGAGGGGATCAAAGACGGGATCAAGCGTGGGATTCGCGGCGTTGACTTCGACTCGCACGAGTTGATCGGAAGTCGCTGGGTCCAGGCGAAAACGAGAGATCGCCCCCGCCATTGCGATGTTTCCGTTGTCGGTCGTCGAAACACCGGCTGCGGGGAAAGTCAGCCGTTGCGGCGTCGGTGCGGGAACGGCGGTGGCCGAGAGCGTGTAAATTCCCGTGTCTCCACGGAATCCTTGCCGGTCGTCAATGAAGTCGCTCACGTCGATGAAATAGGTCTGATCGGCCTGAGCGATGAAGCTCACCTGACTATTGAAATTGACCGGATAATTGATGTCGTCGTTGAAGGCCACGGTCATTCCCGCTGAGTTCAAGACTCGCAGGAAGGGGTCAAACGCGCTCGGATCATCCGCATTCACTCCAATGGTGACCAAGCTCGGAGTCTCGACGCGAAACTGAAAAACGTCGCGGTCTTCGGAAACTTCAATCGCAATGGGAATGGGGATTTGAGGCGAAACGCCCGAGAGCGTTCCTAAATCGAACGCCGTTTGCGGACTGGCGATCGGGCTCACGTTGTCCGTGAGCAGCGAGGCATTGAGCTGATAGCGTCCGGTCGAAATGCCAAAACCTCGGGCCTCGATCATGTATGTCTCGCCGGCCTCAATGCTATAGGTCAATCGGCTATTCTTTTGCGACGGGAAATTAACATCATCATTGACGGCGAGGACGGATCCCGCAGCGTCTCGGAGTGTCACGACCGTATCGAGCATTTGGGAATCGGTCGGATCCATTGTGAGAATCAGGAGGCCCGCCTTATCCGTCGTAAATTGATAGAGATCAATCTCGCCCGCGCTCGTGATTTCGCCGTCACGCTGGATCGGTTGAGTACTCCTCAAGGTTCGCAACGAGATCGATGCGGGCAACGAAACGGACAACGAATAGTTGCCCATCGTCGATTCAAAGCCCTCGACTTGGAGGAAATAGGTCTGGCCCTGAACCACGTCGATCGTCAGGCGGCTGTTGGTATCGAAGGGGTATTGAATGTCGTCGTTGAAAGTCAGGTACGCTCCATTGGGACTCAGCACGGTGAGGACCGGATCCAATGTTCGAGGCTCGATCGCCGTGAGTGCCACGGTCGCGACGCCCGTTGTTTGAGCGAGAAAAGAAAAGAAGTCGCTTTGCAGAGGTGCGGAAATCGTGTCATCCCGTTGTAGCGGCTGTGTGCTCGACAGCATTCCGAGGGAGGGTACTTCGGGCAGCGCGACGGAGAGGACATAGTCACCAGTCAGGTTGGAGACGGCGACGTCATCGTCTTCGGTGGCGCTCACCACGATGTAATAGGTCTGGCCGCTGACTATGGAATAGGTCAAAAAACTATGGGGGCCTCGGCCGTTGTCATCGTCCTCTTCAATCGTGGCCCCATTGGAATCCAGCAGCGCGACGTTCGGGTCCAGCGAACTGGAAACGCCTCGATCGACCTGAATGACGACCAGCCCGGAGGCATCCGATTGGAATTGGTAGAAATCAATGTTCCCGATCCGATCGATCTGCCCCAATTGCTCGATTCGCTGTGTACGGGTCAGAAGCGGCAATGGCTCTGCCGAGGGCAATGAATCCGGCTCCAATGTTATCGAGAGGTCGTAGCCACCGGTGGTCACTCCGAATCCACTCGCAACGACGTAATATGTCTGGCCGCTGACGATGGAAAATTCCAATAAGCTATTACTTCCGTCGCCACTGTCATCGTCCAACTGAAGCACGGCTCCCGTGGAGTCCAGCAGCGTGACGAACGGGTCCAGCAGACTGGCATTGGCGGCATCCAATTGAATGGTGACGAGACCGGACGCATCCGGCTGAAATTGAAAGAATTCACGGGCTTCGGGGACTTCGATGGTCCTGGACCGCCGGAATGACTGAGTGGCCGACAGGACTCCCAGTTCTGTCACGTTCGGGAGCGAAATGGAAACGGCGTACTCACCGAAGGTCGGGCCAAAGCCACTGGCACCGATGTAATAGGGCTGGCCGCCGACGATCGTATAAGTGAGCAAGCTGTTCCGGCCGGGGCCGCTGTCATCGTCGCTCCGCACCGGATTTCCCGAAGCATCGAACAGCGTGAGGAACGGATCCAACGAACTCGAATTCGTGGCATTCAATTGGATCACGGTGAGGCCGGGAGTATCCGCTTGAAACTGAAAGAGGTCGCGGTCTCCGGTAACCCCGATCGTACCGGAGAATTGCAGCAGCTCTTCCGTCGGCAACAGCCCTAAATTCCGCGCGGTGGCAATTGTGTCTCCGGCGTCCAGAGAAGCTCCCAGGACATAGTCGCCCACCGAGGAGCCGAAGCCGCTGGCCACGATGTAATACGTCTCGCCCGCCTGGACCGTCCGCGTCAGTAAGCTGTTTCTCGAAATCGCGACATTGAAGTCATCGTTGCTCGCCAAGAAATTGCCGGCCGAATCCAGCAATGTCACCACCGTGTCGAGCACTCCGCCATTCGCATTCAATTGGAAAGTGGCCACGCCGCTGCTGTCCGCTTGAAACTGAAAGACGTCGAAGTCCCCGGCAAAGTCGAGCGAATCGAAGTGTTGCACCGGCACCTCGGCGACGAGTGGCCCGAAGTCCAACGTGTCGGCGGGCGCGGCTCCGAGGACGTCTAATGAAAGGCCGAGGAAAAAATCGCCGGTCGAGATTCCAAACCCACTGGCCTCGACGAAATAAGCCCGCCCTCCCTCGACGAGGAACGTCAGGAAACTATCGGTGCTCACTCCAGGATTGAAATCGTCGTTGGCTGCGACGACGTTTCCGAAGGCATCGCGTAGCGTCACAACCGTGTCCAACAGACTGCGATCCGCACTCAATTGAACGAAGGCCAGCCCTGGGGTCGCGGTCTGGAACTGGAAGACATCGACATCTCCCGCCACGTCGATCGTACCGAACTGAAATAGAAACCCGCCGGGAGCCAAGCTGCCCAGGTTGGTCGCCGTGGCGAGCGTATCGCCGACGAAGTCCCCCGGGCCGGTGAGCAGGCAGCGGGGTTCGAGAAGCTCAATCGCTGAGACTCGCTGCTGACGTCGAGACTTGCAACGGCGGGATCGCATGGCATCTCCTTAATGTTGGCGGACGACTCGCCGAGCGACACTCGGGAACCTTTGGCTCGAAGCCCAATTACGGCTGCGGGGCAAGCTACCTGCATTATGCCCCCTGTTCAACACGGCACAACTCGAATCGGCATCATCTCTGGTTCTCTTGCTCCGAGGCTGTGAACTGTTCGAGCCGCGACGGTCAGGGAGCGCTCGCCCTCGCTGGCGCTCTTTGAAGTTGCGCTCTTTGAACTCGGCTCCGCACCGTCTGGTCAATTTCTCAGGTTGTCTTCATTCCCTTGACCAGATTCCTTTGATTTATGGGGCGAACCTGTGTCTAAGGATTGCGATCAGAGGAATCTGGTCAAAGGAATGAAACGAATGAATTCGGGCCATTTCCTTAGTGTCGCGGTCGAATTTGTTCGAAAGAGCGCAACTTCAAAACGGGCGCTTCGGGCTACTTATCGTTTGCCTTAATGGATTTCAGGACTTCTTGGAATTCGGGTGCTTGCCGGATGGGATCTAGCTCGGAATCCGTGCGGATGGATTCCGCGAGTATGTTCTGAAATTGGGGTCCCGCGAGTTGGTAAGCCTCACGCAACAATTCGACGGCTCGTTGCGTGTATTGTTGAGCCGTCTGCTGGCGTTGTTCCAACGGGAGTTTGGGATCGAGCAAGACTTTGCCGGAGGCCAGGGCATAAACGGTGGCGGGGTTGTAGACGAAGGACCAAGTCGCGGCTCCGAACTTCTCGATGACTTGCCGAGTCAGTTTGTTGGACCGCTCCAGTGTGGCGATGGCTTCGGCATGTTCGCCCAAGAGAGCCTGCGCTCGGGCCAGCCCGTGGAAATGGTTGGGGTTATTCGGATCCAAACGAGCGGCTTCCTCGTAGTCCGCTTTGCCGAGCCGATTGGCTTCAGACAGATACGCGTACCCGCGCCAGGCCAGCATCTGCGCGGCTTGTTCGTTGGGGAGAGCGATTTGCAGAAACAGGGTGTAATCGTTGACCGCTTCGCGATGCCGGCCAAGTTTTTTCAGTGCCATGGCGCGAGCTTGGTAGACCTCAGCCACCGGCCCGGCTTTTCCGAGGAACGTGGTGAAGCCGCGCACCGCCTCGTCGTAGCGATTCAAGATCATGGCGGCATGTGCTCTCGCGCGGATGACTTCGAGGTCGTCCGGGTTGTTCTTCAGCGAGTCATCGTAGGCCGCGATCACCTCCGGCCAGCGACCAGCGCGAGCGTGGATCAACGCCAGTTGCTTGAAGTGATCGGCTCGGTTTGGCCGGATTGTTTCAAGCTGAATCGCTCGTTCAAACGCGGCTTGAGCCGCGCTGAGGTCACCAAGCTCCCGCTGAATTGCACCGCGAAACGCCGCGATTCCCGGCTGCCTTGGTGAGCGTTGAGTGGCCGAGGTCAGCGCGATCAGAGCCTGCTGATACTCGGCGTTCGCACGCACGTCGGCGTCGACGACGTTGGAGGTCTTCCGGATTTGTTCGGCCTGATCGTAATGGCCCCGCGCGAGATTGATGAACGGGGCGGCCTGGTCCGGTTTCAGTTGGCTCGCCTTGCGGAAGTCGGCCTGAGCGGCCGTGTAATTCTGTTGCAGAACCGAAACGACTCCGCGATTCAAATAAGCGTGATAGGACTCCGGTTCCAATTTGAGTGCTTGGGCAAAATCCTGATGCGCTGCCGGGAATCGTTTGAGCTGGCCGAAGGCGACACCGCGAGCGAGATACGCCCAATGGAAGCCGGGACGTTGAGCGATGCACGCGGTATAGCTGGAGATCGCGGCCTCGCGCTGGCCAAGTTGGACATTGCACAACCCCAGCATATTCAGCGACCAAAAGTCGTCCGGGTCGATTCGCAGTGCGTCCTGATAAGCGGTGATCGCGTCCGCGAAGCGACCCTCACCGCGAGCCGACTCGCCGAGCAGATAAAAATCCAAGCGAGTCTTGGGTTGCAGCGTCTCGGCCGCTTGTTTGGCCTGTTGAGCTTCTGATTGTTGATCGAGCATCAGATGCAAGTCGCGCCGCAAGTAACACATCGCCTGCGAGGAGAGTCCCAGCCGCTCGGCCTGCTGCAAGTGTTTCAGACTCAGTTGCGCGGCAGTTCGGATTTCGGCCTCGTTGTCGCGCGGGGCCAGTTTCGGTTCGAGATACGCCAGAGTGACCAGCACTTCCTGCATTCGTTCGCGCCATTGGGCCACCGCGATCGCGCCGAGTGAACGGAGTCCTGAGCTAGCCTTGTCCGGCTGATCGAAGTCGATTTCAAAGCACTTCGCGGCGATCTGGGCTTGTCGCTTGGCTTCGCGGATTCCGTCCAGGGATTCTTCGCCGGAGATGTTTCCTCCGAAGAACCGAGCTTGTTCCACCGCCTTAACGAAGCGCTCGAATTGATCGAGCGCTTTGAGTTGAGTCCGGGCCGATTGTTCGAGCTCCGACAGCGCGGGTTCGGAGGCCAGCTTGTCGGCGATCCGCGTGAGGCTGAGCCTGGCTCGCGTGAAATCTTGAGCTTCCTGGATCGCGATCTGTGCCTCAATGAATTCGCGTTCGGCCCCGTTACGAATCTTGGCGATGCGCTCGCGCGCGGCCGTCTCTTTCAAGCGAATCAGGTCGGCGAGTTGGGTCTCGACCTGTTGCCGTTCGGCCACCAGCTTTGGCTCGGAATCGACGATTCCTTGGGCCGCGTCGAGCAGACTCTTGGCCTCGTCGAGATCGGCTTCGTTGATGGCGACTCGCGCGTCCGCGAGCTTGCCGCTCACTTCAATCCGTGATCGGTTCAGGCGGTTCGCGGCGGCTCGCTCAGCCATGAGGATGCTGCCGATCAAGACCAGCAACGTGGCGGACGAACTGACAATCAGCGTGCGATGCTGCTTGGCCCAGCGACGAAGATGCTCGTGCCACGGGTCGGGATAGGCCGTCACCGGAAGGTCCGTCAGCCAGTTTTCAACATCGTCGGCGAGGTTGAGGGCCGTCGAATACCGAGCCGCCATGTTTCGCGCCATCGCCTTCAGACAGATTGCTTCCAGAGGTTTCGGAATCGTCGGATCGAGCAGGCGCGGTGGTGGGATCATGCCGGCGATGACTTTGTCCAAGACCTCTTGAACTCGGCCGCGTCCCACCGGTTGTTGGTTCGTGAGCAGTTTGTAGAGGATGGCTCCCAGCGAATAGATATCGGTGCGAGCATCCAATTCCTCAATCAGTCCCATCGCTTGTTCGGGAGACATGTAGGCCGGCGTCCCCATGACTTGTCCCGCCAACGTCTGACTGCCGGCGCTGCGCATTCCGGTTTGGACGGGTCGTTGCCCGGTCGCGGTGGAGTTCGAAGCGTTCCGAGTTTTGCCGCCAGCGCCACGGGTTGCTCCCTGTGCGGCTCCCAGGCTTTTCGAGGCGAGCGATCGCGCGGAGTTGGCTTGAGTGACCTCCAAGCTAACGGCACTCGGTGCGACATGAGATCCCGACTCATTCGTCAGGATCGTCCCCACGTCCGACTCGGCCGCATCCGCGAATGGTTCTCCGTCCGGCGTCATGCGAGCGGAGCGATCGGAGGAAATCGACGGCTCACCGACCACATCGATCAGCTTGGCCAAGCCCCAGTCGAGCACGAGGGTCTCGCCGAATTCGCCGAGCATGACGTTCAGAGGCTTGAGGTCGCGGTGCAAGACTCCTTTCTCATGCGCGAAACCGACTGCCTGACAAATGGCGATGAACTGTCGCAGCAAGCGATTGAAGGCCAGTTGCCGTTCGGGACTTCCCAACGGCAACTTGTGCATTGCTTCGATCGCGACTTCCATGTTGCCGCCGCGGACCAGCTTCATCGCGTAATAGGGCGTCCCGTTTTCCTGAAACCCGACGTCATAGATCGGAATGATTCCGGGATGCTCAAGCTGGCCGGAGATCTGCGCTTCTTCGATGAACCGCTCGACCTGAACCGGATTTTTCAGAGCCTTGGGCAGCAGCTCTTTGAAGGCGACTTCGCGGCGGATCGCCGTGTCTTCGGCTCGCCACAGATTTCCCAATCCGCCGTGCGCGAAGTTTTCCACCAGCACATAACGCTCGGCCCCGCGCGGCGATTCACTGGGGCCTTGGCCGGTGGGTGCCAGCACCGGGACGCTCGAACGAGCATCGGCCTTCAAGGAATCGGGATTGGTCGGCGATTCCAGACATGTCTCTCCCACCTCGTCTGCGCTCGCACTCGTCGCGGGTCGGCTGGCTGGCACGCTCCGCGAATCCAGCGTCCCGACATTCGACTGATCCGCATCGCTCACTTGCGAGACTGCGGAACGCGAAACTGCGGAACTCAAAACCGGAATCTGGGAATCGAGCGTCTGCACGTCCTCTTGGCTCGCGTCTTCGCTGCTCGCGTCTTCGCTGCTCGCGTTCGCAGGACTCGCGGCAGCCGGACCTTGCTGAGTGATCGTCTGGTTTTGCTCAGCCGTCCCAACCGCTTCGTCCGCCACCAAGGTGCTATTCACGTCTGGCGTGTGATTCGAATTGGGAAGCGACATAACCAAACCTGCCGTTGCGAAACAAGGTGCCGAAGAGAGAGAAGCGACCTCGGCAGTCTCGCCGATTGAAGGTCCACATTCGAGTGAGATTTCGTCGCTTCGTGTGTGCCGAGCCGTTGAGTCGATCGGGGATCGCCGTCAGCGCTGGCCAACCGTGCGACGTTCGTTTCACCTTTTCATCTCGGACGATGCCCGGCACAATCCGCCCGCTTTGAAAGGATTCAAGGAGGAGCGGGACATGTCTAAAGAGCTACGTCGGCTGATCGAAACGTCGCTGGTGCTGGGTGCGGATGCGGAGCAACGCTTGGCCGCCATCAGCGAGTCCATTCTGGAGTCTTCGCCGTATGTCGATCGGCCGAACTTCACCGCGATCAGCGACGATGATCTGGCGCATCTCTTCGAGCAATACGATCACCGCTTTTTCGCCGGAGCCTGCCGGCGCATGTTGCAGTCGATGGGCAGCCCGCTCGACTTCCGCGTCTCGGCCAGGATGACTCGCGCGGGAGGCAAGACGACTCGCCTGTTGCCGCGAGTCGCTCACGGACTCTCGCCTGTCCCGCGTTTCGAGATCGCGGTCTCATCGACGCTGCTGTTCCAGACGTTTGCGGACATCGACCGGCCGATCAAAGTCACCGGCTTGCTTTGCCGCAACCGGCTGGAAGCGTTGCAGCGCATCTTCGAGCACGAGCTGATGCACCTCGTCGAGATGCTGCTGTGGCAAGCGTCGTGCTGTGCGGCTCCGAGGTTCAAGGACATCGTCAGCCGCTTCTTCGGCCACACGGAATCGAATCATCAGCTCATCACCCCGGACGAGCGTGCTCGCGAGAAGTTCGGCATTCGGGCCGGCGACCGCGTGCAATTCACGCTCGACGGCCTGCCGTACACCGGCGTCGTCAACCGCGTCACCAAGCGAGCCACCATCCTGGTCGAAGACCCGCGCGGCCCCCGTTACTCCGATGGCAAACGCTACGCGAAATTCTATATCCCGGTCGGAATGCTCGAACGCTGCGCGTAAATCAATCTCGTTCCGTAGTGCCGCCACAAACCGGCGCGGCTTGTCGGCGGCGAGGCATGTTGCCAATTCGCAACACGTCCGACTCACCTGCGGGGGGCAACGTCGATTTGGCGAACGTGCGGTGTGGCCAAATTGACTCGGCGCGTGCATGGTCTAGGTTTCTGGCACAAATTCGGCGCTGCGGGCAACGACCCCGAACGCCGAATCGGTTCAGCTTCCTACCAGACGAGCTTGAGGCCACGAGCATGTGCGGTATCGCGGGAATTCAGCGGTTCGATGGGCAGCCGGTGCGGCGTGAAGTGCTCGAAGCCATGGTCGCGACGCTCGATCATCGCGGCCCGGACGCCAACGGCATCGAGCTGCGCGGCTCAGTCGGCTTGGGACACACGCGGCTGAGCATCATCGACCTCTCTGGCGGAGTGCAGCCGATGGTCTTGGAAGACGACAACCTCGTCGTCACGTTCAACGGCGAGATCTTCAACTACATCGAACTGCGGCAAGAGCTGATCGCTCACGGCCGGCGGTTCACAACAACATCCGACACCGAAGTCCTGCTGCAAGCCTACGCTCAATGGGGCGAGGACTGCGTCACGCACTTCAATGGACAGTGGGCGTTCGCGGTTTGGGATGCTCGACGACAGAAGCTGTTCTTGTCGCGCGATCGGCTCGGTAAGCGACCACTGTTTTACACGGTCAGCGGGAATACGTTTCTGTTCGCGTCCGAGGTGAAGGCGATCTTCGCTCATCCGGGAATTCGCAAGGCGATTGATCCAGTCGGCCTCGATCAGCTCTGCACGTTCTGGTCGGCTCAGCCGCCGCGGACGATCTTTGCGGGGATCGAACTGCTGCCGCCGGGGCACTCGCTCGTCGTGCAGAACGGTACGCTGAAAGTCTCGCAGTATTGGGATCTCGATTTCTCCGAGACGCTCGACAACGTGCCGGCTCGCGAGTTGGAAGAGCAACTGCTCAAACTGCTGACCGACGCGACGAGACTGCGGCTCCGCAGCGATGTGCCGGTCGGAGCGTATCTCTCCGGCGGACTCGATTCGTCGATCACGGCGGCGCTCGCGAAAGACCTCAACCGCGAGCGGCTCAGCACGTTCTCGGTCGAGTTCGAGAATCCCGAATTCGACGAGAGCGTCTATCAGCAAGAGGTTGTTCAACGACTCGGCACCGAGCATCACACGATTCGTTGTTCTCACGACGACATCGGCCGAATCTTTCCGCAGGTCATCCGTCACACCGAGACGCCGATTCTGCGAACGGCTCCGGCTCCGATGTTCATGTTGTCGAAGCTCGTGCGCGAATCGGGGATCAAGGTCGTGCTCACGGGCGAAGGGGCGGACGAAGCGTTCGGCGGGTATGACATCTTCAAAGAGGCGAAGCTGCGACGGTTCTGGTCGCGGCAGCCAGAGTCTCGCGTGCGGCCGATGTTGCTCAAGCGGCTGTACCCGTACATGAAAAACATTCAATCGCAGCCGCCCGCGTATCTCCGAGCCTTCTTCGGAGTGAAGCCGCAGACGATCGGGCATCCGTTCTTTTCGCATCTGCCACGTTATGAGCTGACCAGCAAACTGAAAGCGTTCTTCACGCCGGAGGTGTTGGCCGCGACGTTCGATCACGATTCGCTGCTCGAAGCGGAAGGTCGCTTGCCTCTGGCGTTCGCGGGTTGGGATGGCTTCTCGCGATCGCAGTATTTGGAGGCTCGCGGGTTGATGCCGGGCTACATCCTGTCGTCGCAAGGGGACCGGATGACGATGGCCAACAGCATCGAAGGCCGCTTCCCGTTCCTCGATCACCGCATCGTCGAGTTCGCCGCGAAGCTGCCGCCAAGACTCAAAATGGCGGGACTCGACGAGAAGCACATTTTGAAAAACGCGACGAGGCACCTCGTCCCCGATTCGATCCGTCAGCGATCCAAGCAACCGTACCGAGCACCTGACGCTCAAAGTTTCTTCGACACCGATTCGGGCATGGCTCGCTTCGAGTATGTCGATGCGATGCTCTCGCCGTCGGCGATCGCGGCTGCGGGACTGTTCGATCCCGATGCGGTCAGCAAGCTGGTTGAGAAGGCTCGCACGGGAGCCGCGATCGGCACGAAAGACAACATGGCGCTGGTCGGCATCCTGTCGGCCCAGCTTGTGGTCGAGCAATTTGTGAATGGCCGCCCGGTCGATGTGCCGGGGGCGACAACGAGCTCTCGTTCGCACGCTCCGCGTGGGAACGCCAGCGACAAAGTGTTCGCGGTCGCCACGCTCGCCAGAGAGTGGTGAAAAAGTCGTTTAACCGCCACGCCATCGGCGTGCGCGCGAACGTAGGTCGTTATTCCACGATCCGCCCACGCCGTTGGCGTAGGGGTTAAACAAGAAAGTCACCACGCTCTGGCGAGCGTGGCTACGAGTAACTTTTGAAAGGACAACATGCCGACGATTGAAGCTGATGTGCGTGGATTCGTGACCGACAACTTTCTCTTTGGCCGCAAGAACGTGTCGCTCGCTGGCGACGACTCGCTGCTGGAGCAAGGGCTGATTGACTCGACCGGCGTGCTCGAACTGGTCTCGTTCATCGAGAACAAGTTCGAGATCAAGGTCGATGACGATGACCTCGTGCCGGACAACCTGGATTCGATCAACCGTTTGATCGCATTCATCGAGACCAAGCTGGAAGAGGTGAAGTAGCCCGCAATCACAAACCCCACTGGGCTTGTCCCAGTGGCTCGCGGGTTTCTGCGCTACTGATTGAATGCCGTTCGAGTAGCGCAAAAAACCGTAAACCACTGGGGCAAGCCCAGTGGGGTGGAGGTCATTAGTTATGCAACTCGAACAGTTTCTCGAACAAACCGCCGCGCGGATGCCGGACAAGGTCGCGCTCATCTGCGACGGTCGCCGAGTCACCTATCGCGAGATCGAAACCGAAGCGAATCAAATCGCTCACGGGCTGATCGCGAAGGGCGTGCGCCGCGGCGATCGGGTCGTGCTGTTTCTCGACAACTCCGTCGAGGCGGCGATCGGCGTGTGGGCGGTGCTCAAAGCCGGAGCCGTGTTCGTGATGGCGAACCCAACCACGAAGTCAGACAAGCTCACTTATCTGCTCAACAACTCGCGAGCCTCCTGCATCGTTGCTCAGAGCAAGCGGCTCCGAGGTTTCGAGACGACCTGGGCCGAGACTCCGCATTTGCAAAACGTGATCGTCGTCGGCAAGACCGAAGAGGTGGCCGACTGCACGCATCCGCTGACAAGCTGGGCCGATCTCGTCGCCGAGCACAAAGACCAAACGCTGCCGCCCAAGAAGCGGTGCATCGACGTGGATCTGGCCGCGCTGGTTTACACATCCGGCTCAACCGGCAATCCGAAAGGAGTGATGCTGACGCACGCGAACATGGTCGCGGCGAACAAGTCGATCACGACCTATCTGCGAAACACGCCCGATGACATCGTGCTCAACGTGCTGCCGCTGAGCTTCGATTATGGCCTGTATCAATGGCTGATGTGCTGCAATTACGGCGGCACGTTGGTGCTCGAAAAATCGTTTACCTACCCGCACGCGATTCTCGACAAGATCGTGAAGGAGGGCGTCACCGGTTTCCCAATCGTGCCGACGGTCGTGGCGATCCTGCTGCAAATGGACCTGACAAAGTACGACCTGTCGAAGCTGCGTTACTTCAGCAACACCGGAGCCGCGTTCCCCGTCGAATACATTTTGAAGCTCCGAAAACTGCTGCCCGACGTGACGATCTTTTCGATGTTCGGCCTGACCGAATGCAAACGAGTCAGCTACTTGCCTCCCGAAGAGATCGACCGCCGCACCAGTTCGGTCGGCAAGGCGATGCCCAATTGCGAGACGATGATCCTCGACGACGAGGGGAATGAACTCGGCCCGAACGAAGTTGGCGAGTTGGTCGTCCGCGGCTCCAACGTGATGAAAGGTTATTGGGAAGCTCCCGAACTGACCGCGATCCGATTGAAGCCGAGTCGCAACATTCCGCACGAGATGTGGCTCTACACCGGGGACTTGTTTCGCACGGACGAAGAGGGCTTTCTGTACTGGGTCGGCCGCAAGGATGACATCATCAAGAGCCGTGGCGAGAAGGTCAGTCCGCGCGAAGTCGAAGACGTGCTGCATCAACATCCGCAAATTGCCGAAGCGGCTGTCGTCGGAGTCGATGACCCGATCCTCGGCCAAGCGGTGCGAGCGATCGTGCGGCTGCAACCCGGAGTCGAACTGACGATCCGCGACGTGCAAGCTCACTGCCGCAGCTTCCTCGAAGACTTCATGGTGCCTCAACAGGTCGAGTTCCGTGACGCTCTGCCGAAGACGCCGAACGGAAAGATCGACAAGAAAGTTTTGGTCTCGTAACCGATCCTCCGGCCGAAAGCCGAAAGCCGATGGCCGAAAGCCGCGGTACCGTTTTTCGTATTTCCAAACAACGTGATTCTGAACAAAGAAAAAGGGTATCCCGGCTGTCGGCGATCGGCTTTCGGCTTTCGGCCGGCCAATTCACACCACATCGAAGGACAACTTATGACAACCGTCACTCAGGCCTTTTCGCGTGACCTTTTGAAACTCGATGCGGCTGCCGAAGTCGCTCGCATCTGCGACTGGATGCGCGAGACCGTGGCTGTGGACTTCAAACGCAAAGGACTGGTGCTCGGCCTGTCGGGCGGGATCGATTCGACCGTCTGTGCCGCACTGGCCGTGAAAGCGTTCGGGCCGAAACGAGTCTTCGGGATCATGATGCCGGAACGGGATTCCGAATCCGACAGCCTCGCGCTGGGAGAGTTGCTGGCCGAATCGCTCGGACTGGAATCGACGATTGAGAACATCACTCCGATGCTCGATGGAGCCGGCTGCTATCAGCGTCGCGATGCCGCGATTCAATCGGTGATCCCGGAGTATCAGCCCGATTGGAAAAACAAACTCGTGCTGCCGCCGTTGCTCGCCGGGGCACGCTTCAGTCTGTCGAGCATCGTCGTGCAATCGCCCAGCGGCGAACGGAAACAAGCTCGGCTGACGCTGGATGCTTATCAAACGATCGTTGCCGCCACGAACTTCAAACAACGCTGCCGGAAAATGATGGAGTACTACCACGCGGATCGACTGCGATACGCGGTCATCGGTACTCCGAATCGGCTCGAATACGACCAGGGCTTCTTCGTGAAGCAAGGGGACGGAGCGGCGGACATCAAGCCGATCGCACACCTCTACAAGACGCAGGTCTATCAGTTGGCCGATTTCCTCGGCGTCCCCGAAGTGATTCGGATGCGACCGCCGACCACCGATACTTACTCGCTGCCGCAAAGCCAGGAAGAGTTCTTCTTCAGCGTGCCGTATGACAAGCTCGACTGCTGCCTGTTCGGTTTGAATCACGGCTTCGACGCGGACGAGGTCGCGGCAGAGATCGGGCTGGGCGTTGAGCAAGTCAGGTTCGTCTACAACGACATCGTCTCGAAGCGCAAGGCGACCGATTATCTGCATCGCTCGCCAGAGTTGATTGAGTGCGTGCTGTCGTGAAATGTTTAACCCCAACCCCAACGCCATCGGCGTGGGCGAGCGGGTGAGTGGATCACACGGCTCGCGCGCACGCCGATGGCGTGGCGGTTAAACATTTCAATTGGCACCACGAGCGGCCTTTTCCACACCTCGAAAAATGACATGCCCACTCTCGCCCCATCCACCTCCTGGAGAATCACTCAGCCGACGGTCGCCGAGCTGCGCGAGCCGCTGCTGACGCTGTGGCATCGCAACTTGCCGGGCGCGTCGCGGGATCGTTTCGAGTGGCTGTACGGAACGGGCCGCGCGGAAGCGTTGTTGTTGGGCGATCGGCAAGCCATCGGGGCCGGGGGCTTGATGCGGCGGCGATTCTCGGTTGCGGGCCAGTTGATCGAAGGGGGAGCGGCGATCGACTTGAATGTCGATGAGCAGCAGCGATCGGTCGGACCCGCCATGACGTTGGCTCGCGCGGTGATGAAACTCGCGGACGAAAACGGTTGCTCGTGCTTGTACGGATTTCCGATCCCGCGCGCGGCGGGAGTCTTGAAACGCTGTGGCTATCGACAGATTGGCGAAGTCTCGAACTGGACGAAATTGCTGCGGAGCGAAGCCAAATTGCGGAGCGTGTTGCGGTCCCCATTGGCCGCGAAGCTGGCTGGTCCGTTGGTGGATCTCGTACTGCGATGGAAGTCGTCGGAGAACGGACGGCGCTTGCCACGGCAGGTCGTCGTCGAAACTCCGGCGACCTTTGACGAACGATTCAATCGGCTGTGGCGAACCGCGGCCCAACAATTCGGAGTGCTCGGCGAGCGGTCGGCGGATTATCTACGGTGGCGATTCACAAAGTGTCCCGAACTGAAATACGAATGCTTCGCGCTGACAGGGCGAGGTAGCGGTGAGCTGTTGGGGTACATCGTGTGGCATCGCTCGGACGAGTCGATCTGCATCGCAGACTTGCTGGCGGTTGATGACACCGCGACCGAGTTGCTGCTGGCGGAGTTCATTCGGCAAGCTCGCCGATTGCGTGCGGACGCGATCCGCATGTCATGCTTCGCCGCGCCGCGTTTCTATGCGCAATTGGAGGAGGCCGGATTCTCGCGACGGCAAGACTCGTATCCGGTGCTGGTGCGGATGCCCGAAGCCGCCAGCGATTGGTATCTGACAATGGCTGATCACGACACCGATGTGTGAAGCTCACCACGAGACTGTTTAACCGCTACGCCAACGGCGTGCGCGCCGTCGTGGGATAGACGTCGCAATCACCAAGCTCGCCGTCGTGGAATAGCGAACGCGATCACCAAGCGCGCACGCCGTTGGCGTAGCGGTTAAACGTCTCTGTTGTCCCCACTTTGGGGATGAACCGAGGGGCTGACTCCGCCCCGCTCGCCTGCACATTTCGGACAGGACATTCGATGTCAGTTTCCAAACGAGACCTGCTGGCTCGCACGCTCGACGTGACAGGTTGTGCTCGTGCGCTGCGAGTCATGCGGCCGTGGAATGGAATCCTGATTTGGAACTATCACCGGATCGGAGACGCCGCAAAGTCTCCGTTCGATCCGCATCTCTTCAGCGCGACGGCCGAGGATTTCGATCGGCAAGTGGCGTTTCTCAAACGGAACTTTGACGTCATCGGACTGAACGATTTGGAACACGCTCTGACTCAGCCGCGCGGTCAATTCATGATGCTGACGTTTGATGACGGCTATCGGGACAACTTCTCGCAGGCATATCCGATTCTGAAATCGCACGGCGTATCGGCGACCTTTTTCATCGCCACCGGATTCATTGATCGACCGCGAGTGCCCGTGTGGGATGAACTCACCTGGATGCTGCGAATGACGTCGGTGAAGGCCTTGTCGGCGAACGAGTGGTTGCCGACAGCGGTCTCTCTCGCCGATCGCCCTTTCCGACGATTGTTGGCCGTTTACAAATCGCTGGGGACTGAATTGACCGAGCCGTATCTCGACTTCCTCGCGGACGGATTGGGAACTGGTCGCTGTCCAAAGTCATTGGCCAATGACGAGTGGATGACTTGGGACATGCTCCGCGAGATGCAAGCTGGCGGCATGACGTTCGGCGGGCACACGGTTCAGCATCCGATCCTCGCCAACGCCACGGCAGACCAGCAGGACTGGGAAGTCGGCGAGTGCCGTCGGCGATTGATCGCTGAACTCGGAGGGCCGATCGACGTCTTCAGTTATCCGAATGGCAAGCGCGGTGACTTCAATGAGTTCACTCGCGCGGCGTTACGCAGTCACGGCTATCGCTGGGCCTTCAGCTACAGCGGAGGTCACTGTCGCCCCGGCCATACGGACTGTTGGGATCTGCCTCGCACGGCAGTCGAGACCGACATCGACCTCGCCCGCTTCCGCGCGATGGCCACGCTGCCAAGATTCTTCGCGTGAGCCGAACGCGCTCGCGTCGGGCGATTCGCCGTCAAACGTCACCCCCGAGGCCCGTGGCTAGTGCCCTCGTTGCTCCACACAACTCGCAGTAGGGAAACGTCACCAATGGAACAAGCTCGACGGAAATCGACTCCGATGAGCGCGACTTCAAAAGTCACAGGCGGGCCGCCTGTGCTACGAGATCAGCATGTCGCGTCCATATTCGGCGGAGTTCTTTGCTGAGCGTCATGCCAAGACGTTGTACTCGGCGGAAACGATCTTGGGCCTCGTGCGGTCGTGGTTGCCGCCAGTGCGATCGGCCCCGCTCATAGGCCGAAGCCCAATGGCATTCGCTTTCGTTAGTCGCAGGCACATTCCATGTGCCGTCAGCCTTTCAACTGCTGACGGCACATGGAATGTGCCTACTCCTTTACGAGTACAGCGAGTGCCCTATTTACGCCGCGCGACGTGCTTCAACTGGTTGAACCAACTCACGGGCACCGGCCAGTTCGTGCCACAGTTGGCGATAACGGGCCACGATCCGATTGATGTCGTATCGCTCGACGACTCGCTGGCGAGCGGCCGTGCCGATCGCGATTCGTTCGGCGCGCGGGTGTCGCAAGAGTTCGAGAATCGCCTCGCCCATCCGTTGGGGATCTTGCTTCGGAACGATGTGGCCAGTCTCACCGACGACTTCGGCACATTCGCCGACATCGGTCGCGACACACGGCACGCCGCACGCCATCGCTTCGCCGACCACGTTTGGAAAGCCCTCGGTTGTGGAGGAACAGACCAGCACGTCGAGGCTCGCATCGATCGCCGCCACGTCGCGCCGAACTGCCAGCCAATGAAAGCGATCGCGCAGGCCGGCTTCATCGACCCAACTCCAAAGGTCGCTCGCCGAATAAGTCTGCTCCTCACCCGCTCCGACGAAGTGAGCGTTCGGAATGTGATCGGCAACGACACGAGCGGCTCGAACAAACGTGCGATGATCTTTGTGCTGGTGAAGGCGGCCAATCAGACCAACCAGTGGCGTGTCGTCGGTGATACCAAGCTCGGAACGGATGCGCTGGCGTGCGACCGGATCGGGACGCAGTTCGCTCAGATCAAAGCCGTTCGGGATGACTTCCAACTTCTCCGGTGCGTAGCCGACTTGCAGATGTGCCGCGCGAGCTGCTTCCGCACAGAGCACGATGCGATCTGGCACGAGTCCCGACAGTTGCCCGCCGAGCCACGCCGACCAGCGCATCGACCGCGAGTCGATCTTGGGATCAAGCGTGCTGTGTCGAATGTTCCAGGCCACTGGCAAGTCTCGTCGTGCGAGCTTCGCGGCCACTCCGCCGTACAAGTTGCCGAGGTACATCCAGCCTTGCACGACATCCGGCTGAAACCGTCGCAGGTCGCGCGCGAGCGTCAGTAGATGAAACGGATTCGGAAGCTTCGGCCGCAAGAATTCGTAAAGCCGATTCGGGATGCCGAGTTGTTCGAGGTGTTCGGAGAATGGTCCCGGCAAGCCGATCGTAAAGACGCGGACGTCGAACTCGTCCGGCCTCAGCCGAGCCAGAACGCGAGCCAACATCCGCTCGGCCCCCGCCAAGACGATTGCGTTGATGACCACCGCCAGCCGGACGCGTTCCATCGCTGATTCGCTTCGTAGCCGCGTTCGCCAGAACGCGGGGTTGTAGCCGCGTTCGCCAGAACGCGGGCTTTCGTAGCGGGGCTTAGTGACAACGCCCCTCCCGCATTCTGGCGAATGCGGCTACGGCGCGGCTTGTAGCAGACAGGCCGAAAGTGCCTCAACGTGAGTCGTGAGCCGCCGGGCTTTCAGGAGTTCGGGATTGAAATACTTGGGAATTTTCGCAACGCTCGCCGCCGTGGGAACTTTTCGGGGCAACGCTCAGTCAGAGCAGCCCGTCGGAACGCTCCGACTTCCCGCCTCATCCCGACCGCGATCCACTGACATGCCTCTGCCCACCGACGACCTGCTATCTGCTTTCCACGACGGTGAAGTCACATCCGCCGAACGCGCTGCCGTCGAACAACGACTGGCGACCTCGGCTGACGCACGTCGCGAGTTGTCAGAGATCCGAGAAATCTCCGCGTTGCTCAAAGAGTTGCCGCGCGACCGCTTGCCGTCCGAGTTCCCGCAACAAGTCTTGCAGAGCATCGAACGCGAGATGCTGATCCCGTCACAGCCAACCGATTCGACAGAGCTGTCCTCCGCACGAGTGAGTCCGACTCGTCGTTGGATCGGAGCGGCCGCCGTGCTGACCTCTGCCGCCGGTTTGTTGCTGCTGCTCCGAACGCTCGATGACCCTGCGGGGCGTGACGGGAAGAAAGCCCAGCACTTGGCTGGCTCGCCCAGTCCGTATTCGGCTCCAGCCGGAGCCGCGAACGATTCACCGCTACCAACGGCAAAGAGTGATTCGGTGCCCCTTGTACAACCGGGGGATGTCGCGGCCGGAGCGGCGGGGCAAAATGCCGTGGTCGCGAACTCGCCAACCAACACGTTGGACGGCGCTCGCATGGCGGGCGGTTTCGCGGGCGAGAATCTCTTCTTCGATCAAGCCGCGCTGGGGACCGCCGAAGTCGGTGATGTGGTCCGTGCGATTCAGCGAACCGAAGGTGATGAAGTGGCCGTCGTGCTGTTGACGGTCGTGGATCGCCAGCAAGGTCTCGAAGGCTTGCAGTTGTTGTTGTCCAACAACCAGTTCGCCCGATCCGAAGAAGTCGCGAATACGAAGTCGAATCGCGTTTCGTCTCCCCGTAGTGGTTCGGATGAGATGCAAGCGGTGTTGGTCCAGTCGGATGCCGCTCAACTGGCAACAGCTTTGAAGCAACTCCGCCAAGAAAAATATCTGCAAAGCTTGGAAGTCGATCAGCCGATCCTGCTGGCTCAATTGGATGAAGCTCGCAGCGGGCGTGCGGCGCTGACGGTTAAAGAACTGGCTGACGAAGCGAAACGAGCGAACGCCAAGTCGCTACCCGAATCCGCATCGTCCACGCGCCGCATGAAACCCGCTCTGCCGGAAGTCGGTGACAAGAAGCCGGCCGCACCTGCCGCGGCCGCGAAAGCTAAGGACGCTCGCGATGAGAAGGAGCAACTCGCCAATCAAACCCGGTTTGGCGTTTCTGCCCAAGTGCTGCAACAGAATCAGTTGTCCCAGAACCGTGCTCGTGGCTTGTCGAAAGTTACGCCGCGCAGTCAAACGGTGACCGAGAAAGACGCGAACAACTCGGCCGATCATCGCCCGCTGCAAGTGCTGTTCGTCCTCGTCGATCAGTCGCAAGCCGGCAAACAACAAATCCCGCCCGGCAACTCGTCGAAGCCCGCCGCTCCCGCGAAAACTCGCAGCGAACCCGTCAAACCCAACAACCAAGACGGGGCCGCGTGAGTGACAACTCCACTGACTCAATCGAATGAAGTCCAATCACTGACGAACTTCGTGTTGCGTCACTTTCGTATTTCATTCCTTTGACCAGATTCCCTTGATCTCCCCTGGTCCCGACGTTGGAGATCAAAGGAATCTGGTCAGAGGAATGGGACAAACGGCGGCACTTCAAATCCGTTCGTGTTCGCACATCTGCAACCTCCAATCCGAAATCATCCGATGCCACGCACCGCCACGATTCACCGGCAGACGGCCGAAACGACCATCGACTTGTCTCTTGATCTCGATGGCACCGGCCAGGCGCAGATCAACACCGGCGTCGGCTTCTTCGATCACATGCTCACGCTGTTGGCGAAGCACTCGCTGATCGACCTGACGGTGACCGCTAAGGGTGATCTGCATGTCGATCATCATCACACGGTGGAAGACACCGGCATCTGTCTTGGTAAAGCGCTGGCCGAAGCGCTGGGAGACAAGAAGGGCATCGTGCGCTATGGCAGCCTCGCGCTGCCGATGGAAGAGACGCTGGTCACATCGGCGGTCGATTTGAGCGGTCGCATGGCGTTCGTGTTTCGAGTCGATTTCCCGACAGAGAAGATCGGCGAGTTCGATACTCAATTGGTCTCGGTCTTCTGGGAAGCAGTCGCGGCCAACGCATTGATGAATCTGCACCTCGTGCTGCACCACGGACAGAACAGCCATCACATCAGCGAAGCGTGCTTCAAAGGCACCGCTCGCGCGCTGCGGCAAGCGGTCGTCATCGACCCGCGACAAACGGGAGTGCCTTCCTCGAAGGGGACGCTGACGAAGTAGCCGCAATGTGGCACGACGCTCCGCGTCGTGAATCGCGACGCGGAGCATCGCGCCACAATCTTGCAGAAGAACCTTCACCTTCAACGATCACGAAGTCGCGCGCTCAGCACGCACACTCCGCATGACAAGTTCGATTTCGCAGTCAAAAAATCAACGCGAAATGTTCGTTGCAATTCCACTCTTCGCCGATACTCTACCGCCCCACTTCTGACCCCCAATTTAATTGTTGGACCGGATGCCACAGTTGCTTGGGAGTCATTCGCGAACAACTGCCGAGTTATGTCAATACGGATGGCAACTCAGGTTGTTGCGACTGTCAGCTCGTGACTCGTTCACGGCGGACAGCCGAGGATCGCAGGCTCTTCACGGCGGAGAGAGCTCGGCGGGTTGTTGGCGGCGAAGACAGGTGAGAAGTGAATTGGAGAACAAGCGTCAGCCCGGTTGCTCGGATGCAACCGGGCTGATCTTTTTTGTGGAACGCGGCTACGAGCTTTTCGCTTTGACGACGGGATTCGTCAGCGTCCCGATGCCGGTGATTTCAATCGACACGCTGTCGCCATCTTCGAGCGTGAACTCATCGGGAGGTACGACGCCCGTGCCGGTCAAAAGAAACGCGCCGTCGGGAATGTCATTCTCTCGAATCAACCAACCGATCAATTCATCCCAGCCGCGGACGATCATGCCCAGATGCGTTTCGCCTCGGAACACTTCACGTCCCGCGCGATGAATCGCGAGCTTCACCTGAGTTGAATCACGATCGAGCGGTTCATCCGCGAGCAACACGCACGGGCCGAGAGCACAGCACTGGTTGTAGACCTTCGCCTGCGGAAGATAGAGCGGGTTCTCCCCTTCGATGTCGCGAGCGGACATGTCGTTGCCGATCGTGAAGCCGACGAGCTTTCCCTTCGGCGAAACGACGAGCGTGCATTCCGGTTCGGGCACGGTCCAACGGCTGTCGGCCCGAACGCGCACCGGTTCGCCGGGGCCTGACGTGCGGCGCGCGTTCCCTTTGAAGAACAGTTCCGGTCGCGGTGCCGAGTAGACCTTGTCGTAGTGCGACGCTCCCGATTCGGACTCTTCCATGCGAGCAATCTGGCTGCGTTTGTAGGTGACTCCGGCGGCCCAGACTTCCTGCGAATCAATCGGCGCGAGAAACCTCACCGCACCCGCCGGTAGCGGATCGCTGGTATCGTCGATCAACAGTCGCGCGAGTGCCGACGGATCGGCGTCGTTCAAGATGTCGGCCAGACAATGAACGGTCGCCGACCGCGACAGATCGAGCAGCCGCACGGATTGATCTTCGACACTCGCCACGCGGACGGAACCGTCGGCGAGACGAACCTTGGCAAGTTTCATGTGGTCCTCCAGGAAATTGGCGAGCGGGGCAACGATCGGAGTTGATGTCTACTGCCCTCGTAGCGCGGTCAGTGTGTTCTCAAAATCTTTCGGCCAGGGAGCCTCGAACGTCATCAGTATTCCACTCTCGGGATGCTGAAAGCTCAATCGAAAGGCGTGGAGAGCTTGGCGGCGAATCAGGACGTCGTCGAACGTGTCGATTACCGAATCGAAGCCGGACTTCTTGGCGGCGGACTCGGCTTTGCGAGACAGCAGTGTCTCACGTTCGGCTTGAACGATCGTCCCATCCACGTCGGCGACACGCAGGCATTTGCCGCCGCCGTAGAGTTCGTCGGCGATGATCGAGTGGCCGAGATGCGACATGTGCAGACGAAGCTGATGTGTGCGGCCGGTCTTCGGCATGAGGTGGATGAAGGTGAAACCGCGAAAGCGTTCGGCGACCTCGTAATGCGTGACCGCTTGGCGAGCGTTTCCCTCCGCCTCGCAGACCTGCATCTTCTCGCGAATCTTCGGATTGATGCGGACGTGCGTGTCGATGACGCCTCGGTCTTGAGCGACCTCGCCCCAGACGATGGCTCGGTATTCTTTGACGGTCGTGCGTTGCTCGAACTGTTCGCTCAGCCGGCAATGGACTTGGTTGTTCTTGGCGATGACGATGACGCCGCTGGTGTCCTTGTCGAGCCGATGCACGATCCCCGGTCGAAGCTGTCCCGCGACGTTGCTGAGCTGATTGAAGTGAAACTGCAACGCACCCGCCAGCGTGCCTCGATAGTGCCCCTTGCCGGGGTGCGTGATCATGTTCGACGGCTTGTTGAGCACGACGAGATGCTCATCCTCGAACAGCACGTCGATCGGAATGTCTTCCGGCGGCAAGCTGCTGTCGGGCAGTTCGGGGAGTCGCACATCGAGCACATCGTTGACTCGCAACCGCCGCGCGGCTTTGACGGCCAGTCCGTTGAGCACGACCGATTTCTGTTCGAGCGCCCGTTGGAACAACGCTCGGCTGTAATTGGGGAACAACCGCGAGAGGTAATGATCGACTCGCCAGCCGTGAGCTCTGGCTTCGACGATAACGCGGACTGGCTCGGAAGAGAGCGTGACGACGGATGGCTCAGTGTCTGCGGCGACAACGTCCAATTCGTCCGCGCCGTCGAGCAACTCCGGATCGGCGATTAGCAATTGGTCCTCGTCGTCGTTCGCGTGCGGCCCGTTCATTTCGATTCCGCCGAAGCGTCCCTGCGGACTCTGGTAAGGATGAAAATCGTTTAACGGCAAGCCGAAGGCGTAGTCGGTCACATCCGCCTACGCCTCCGGCTTGCCGTTAAACGATCTTCTGTTCAAAGAAGTGCATGTTTTGAACAGAAGGTCGCAAAGGACGCGAAGTGGGACTCATTCGGGCTTTGGCTTTTCGTCCTTCGGTTCGTCGTCTTTGGGCTTCTCGTCTTTGGACTTCTCGTCTTTGGACTTCTCGTCTTTGGACTCTTCGGTTTTGGGCTCTTTGGTTTTGGACTCTTCGATTTTTGGCGGCCCGGCCAGTTCGGCGAATTCAAAAGGCGTCAGTTCGTTTTTCTTGGCGAATTCGCTCGTTGTGATCAGAGCCTTCTTTTCATCTTCTTGGATGACCAAGACCAGCGGGACTTTTTCCTTCTCGTATTTCTTGAGGACCGCCGCGATCGCGTCCAGGCCGGTGACTTTGCCAAGCGACTGAGTTTGCGGCATGTTCTTCGTGAAGCCCGCCGCCTTGAGCGCGTCGCCGTCGATCTCAATCGCGACCTCGCATTTCTCGGCGATGAGCTTGAAGGCTTCTTGGAGCGGAGTCCTGGCGAATTCGACTTCGACTTCGGTCTTCAATTTCGCCATCACGGAGCCTGCGGGGTCTGCGGCCTTCGTCTGTTCCTTCGATTTCGGCTTCTCGACTTCCGGCGTGTCATCCAACGGCAAGTCGAGCGGCGGATGCCCATCCGGGAGGCCATCCATCGGCTTCTTGGTGTCGGCGAGTTTTGGGTTTTGCTTGTGAAACCAAGCGTAGAACTCTTTCGCGCTCTCAGTCTTCAACGACTCGATCCGTTCTTGAGCGGCGGCTTTGTAGATCGAATTGGGAAACTCCTTCAGCAGCGTCTGATAGGCTTCGATGGATTGGCTCGTGTCGCCATCGCATTGAGCTTCGGTCGATTTGGCCAAGCCCCAGGTGGCTCGTTCGCGAACGGCGCTGGCGGCGGATTTTTTGGCGAGCACTTTCTGAAAGGCCTCATCCGCATTCTTGAGTTCCCCGAGCGCGCCCTTGCGATCGGTGAACATCAGACTGATCCCCGATTCCGTCAACCGTTCCGCTTCGCCCAATCGTGCCCAAGCACCGACATCGGTGTTGGAGTAATCGTCAGCGATTTCTCCGAAGTCCTTGGCGGATCTCGCTTGGCTGTATTTCGCCCACGCGATTTCATTGCGACCGGTGGCAGTCCGGTTCATCGAGTACCAAATCGCTCCGCCGATCATCGCCACGCAGGCCACGACAGTCGCCCCGTTGCCATACTGGTCGAGCCACTTGAGCAAGGGCGACTGGCTGTTTGGCAAGGCATTGGCATGTTGCATCGGCTCAGGTTTCATAACGGTCTTTCCGCGAGATTCTTCGGGGTCTTCCGGTCAAAAATGACCAACGCGGGCGATATTAGAAGTGCCCACTTTCGACCGTCAAGGCGGTGCCGCAATGTGGCACGACGTTGCGCGTCGTGAATCGCGACGCGGAGCGTCGCGCCACAATCTCGGGGATTTAGGTCGCGTCCGGGATGTCGTCGCCGTTGTACTGTTCGTAGAACAGCCGGCCGATTTCCTCGCTGAGCCTCAAGAGATACTGCTGCTTGAACCTCGCGTAGGGGACTTCGGTGGAAGCGCGCGGGGCGATGGTGGGGAAGCGCGACGTGATTTCCTTCGTGTAGATCTTTTCGCCGTCGCCGTCCGCGTCGATCTCGAACACGCTCACGGTCCCTTCGGCATGGCCACGGTAGAGGTTGTGGCTGTTCTCTTCCCAGAGATTGAAACTTTCGAGGTCGATGTAGACGACGTACTTCACGTTGAGCGCTTTGCCGATTTCCGACGGCTCATCCCAGTTGTCGGCGTTCTCGTCCAGCCACGCGCGGACTCGATCCGAGTTGACGACCTTCATCTTGTGCATGGCCAAACGGTTGGTCACGAACTTGGCCAACTCCTGGTCGATGGCGTGGAAATCGTATTTGACTTCCAGCGGCGCGTAGCAGACGACCGCCACAGTGGCTTCCTTCGCCGTCAGCGACTTCTTGGTCATGATGTCGAAGTCCGGCTCAATGGAGGGGGGGCCGCCCAGCAGGTAGCCCCAGAAGATCAGCGGCTTCAAGCAGCCGGTGAGTGCCAGCGGCAACAGCAACAAGAGCAGCGCACAGATTCGGACGCGAACCGACGTGAGCGATTCGGGCTTCGTCATTCGACATTCTTTCGTCATTCGGGTTTCGTCGTTCGTCATAGCAGCCATCACATTTCGTCGCCCAAGCGGAAGTCGTAGAAACGGCTCCCCAGCCGGTCGCTCAGGTGATCGACGAATTTCTTCTGAAACATCTTCGGAGAGAGCGAGTCCATCGCCACCGGACCATGCGGCGGATACTGATTGCGGAAGCTGCCGCCAAAGACTTGCTGAGCTTCCTTCGAGCCGGCGACCAGGTGGACCTCAAAGACCTCCATCAATCCGGCGGCCGTGCCGTGATACAGGTTGGGGCTGCCGGGATCGTGCAGGCTGAACGATTCGACGTCGATGACCGCGATGTAGTCGGCGTCAAATTCCCGAGCCAGTTCCGTCGGATGATCGAACCGCCCGCCATTGCGGTCGATCCACTTGGCGACGAGATCCGGGTCAACCACCTTCACATGGTTCAGTTTCAGCCGTCGCGAAATCGCGTCGATCAAATCCACTTCGAGAGACGGCATGTCTCCCTCAACCGCTTGCGGCGTCCGCACGACCACCAGCAGCGTCTTGTCTTCCTTTTTCAGGTCGATGCCGGTGTGAGCTTTGAACTCCGAGGTCTGCTTGGGATCGCCGAAGATCGCGCGGCCCGCCATGACTCCCAACGAACAGCCCGCGATGCTGCCGAGGATCACCAACAGGGCGATCGCCGCGCCAGCGCGCCAACGAACCGACATCCATTTCGGATCGACGGAACAATTCATGGTCGTGGTGAGTTCAGAGGGAGAAGAGAAGAGACGGCTCACTCGGAAGCGAACGAACCGCGAAAGGCAGGCAGGAGTCGCGAGGGGAACGGAGAAGGGGGCGGGTTGATATCCCGTCTGACCGAAGTGCCGCAAGAGAGGAAGTCACGGCGCGAAAACGTAGCCGAACGCCGAAAGCCGTGAAACCGTTTTTAAGAAACCGGCAACGTGAAGCAGATCGAGGCCCCTTCACCGATCACGGACTCGGCCCAGATCGTCCCGCCGTGACGTTGCACGATTCGCTGAGCGATCGCCAATCCGACGCCCATTCCCGGCGCGTCCGAATAACAACGCTGAAACATCTGGAACGCCCGAGCCAGATGCTGCGGCGCGATACCGCGTCCGTTGTCGGTCAATCGAAGCAGCCACATCGCTCGCGAATCCGTTGGGGCCGATTCGATTCGCTCCGCCGAAAGATTCACACGCAGCGGCTCGTCCCGCCGGAACGTGAGCGAATTCTTCAGTAACTCCGACAGCAACTGCGTGAGCTGCTTCGCGTCCGCCAGCACCGAGGGAAGTTCGTTCTGCTCGACAGACGCGGATGCTTGGCGGATCTGAGACGCGGCGGCGGCTTTCACCGACTGCCACACGTCACCGACATTCGTTGGCAGAAGCGGCTCCCCGCGCGATTCGACTCGCGAGTACTCCAACAAGCCATCCAGTTGAGCTTGCAGGTCGGTCGCCCCTTTGGACATCAGCCGCAGAAAGTTCTGACCGTCGGCATCCAGCGATCCGGCATATCGCCGAGTCAGCAAATCCGAGAAGCCCTTGATCGCTCGAACCGACGCGCCGAGATCATGCGACACGGCATACACCAACTCCTGCAACGATTGCTCGGCAGACTTCGGAGAGTTCGGCGGGAGTTTGGCTGAAGACATGACTGAGGCTCTTGGGGATATCACCAAATAGCCCATCAGAATATCGGGGCCGCCGATTTCGCTCGTCCCCGAAACCGGCAAAGTTTGACAAGCCTCGCTCAACCACGCCGGTTCTGTGGATTGCTCCGGCGGAACAACAGGTCTCTCAACCCAGGCAATGTTCGGGCGAGTCGCGTTGGCTCATCCGGCGTGTGAAGAGTTGCCGGTTGTTCCTCCGATACCGACTGTGGTGTGGGCCGCTCGCCCGCACGTCCCCTTCGAGCAATTCCGTGTCGGCGAGCCGCCGGCACCACAAGGCACCACCATGACGGAGCATCTCGCCCCTCAATCTGAAGTCGAAGCGTTGCGGCAGGAAGTCGCCACCTTGCGGCTCAAGCTCCTGCAAGCGCAGCGGCTGAGCACCGTCGGTGCGCTCGCCTCATCGGTGACGCACGAGTTCAACAACATCCTCACGACCGTCATCAACTACGCGAAGATGGGACTGCGTCACAAAGACGCGAACTCACGAGACAAGTCGTTCGACAAGATCCTCGCCGCCGGTCAGCGAGCCGCGAAGATCACCACCGGCATGTTGTCCTACGCTCGTGGCCGAGGCGACCGCCGCGAACCGTATGACCTCGTCACGCTCGTCCAAGAAGTCTTGGTGCTCGTCGAGAAAGACTTGCAGATGCACCGCGCTCGCCTGGAGACCAACTTCACCGAGCACCCGCAGGCCGAAATCAACGCCGGACAGATTCAGCAAGTCCTTCTGAACCTCATCATCAACGCTCGGCAGGCGATGCCGAACGGCGGACGACTGTTGGTCTCGGTCACGTCCAATCGCGAGTCCGGCTTCGCCGAGATCGGCGTTCGCGACAGCGGCTGCGGCATCGCGCCCGAACAACTCAAAAAGATCTTCGACCCGTTCTTCTCGACGAAACAAGCCGACGAGAACGGCCAAGGGGGCAGCGGACTCGGCCTGTCGTTGTGCCGCGAAGTCATCGAGAGCCATCACGGCCGTATCCGCGTCGAAAGCACAGTCGGAGTCGGCACGCAATTCACGCTCAAGCTACCGCTGGTCACCGCAACCGCCGGTGTGATCACCCCCACGAAGGCGATGCAGAAGGTGGGTTGAATAGTAGACGGCTCACTCCGTGAGCCGAACATTTCGCTCACGGAGTGAGCGGTCTACGATGTCGCCATGTCACGCCGAGTCCTCATCGCTGGTCTATTTCACGAAACGCACACGTTCTTGACCGAGCGGACTCCGTGGTCCGCCTTCACCGTGCGGCGCGGCAATGAGTTCTTCACCGCAAGCGGCGATGGCTCTCCGCTCGCCGGAGTCTTGGACATCGCGGACGAACGGGGCTGGGAGGTGATCCCCACGATCGACGCGCGAGCCACTCCCAGCGGCACCGTCGAGGACCAAGTCTTCGAGCAATTCTGGTCCGAACTCCGAGCCACCGCCGAGCCAGCGCTCCAGCAAGGTCTCGACGGCATCTACTTGGTTCTGCACGGCGCGATGGTCACAGAGACCATTCGCGATCCCGAAGGGGAATTGGTTCGCCGCCTGCGTGGACTTCCCGGCGGCAATGAAGTTCCCATCGGTGGAGTGCTCGATCTACACGGCAACATCTCGCGCGAGTTCTCCGAAACGACGCAGGCGTTTGTGGCCTATCGCAAGAATCCGCACACCGATGCCTGCGAAGCCGCTCGCGACGGCGCGAGGTTGCTCGATCGCGTGATGAACTCCGATCGCTGGCCGGTCACGCTACACGCCGCGCCCGGTATCGTGTGGCCGCCGACCGGAGTGAGTACCCAGGACGATCCGATGCGATTCCTTGAAGAACTCGCTCGTGAGATCGAACGCCAACAGCCCGACATCGCCGCGATCAACGTCTTCGCCAGTTACTCGTTTGCCGACACACCTGACACCGGCGTCTCGTTCATGGCCGTGACCTTCGGCGATCCGAACCACGCCCGCTGCGCGTTGCAGTCACTCTGCGACGAAGCGATTCACCGGCGGGAACAAGGCAACGTCGTCCCTCCGTCGCTCGACAGTCTCCTGGCGACGATTCAAGCCGAAGTCGCGCGCGGCGAAACTCCGGTCATCGTCGTCGAGCCGTCCGACAACATCGGCGGCGGAGCTCCCGGCGACCTGACGCATGTCTTTCGCGCGCTCGTCGCGAACGGCATCAGCAACTCGGCCGTCGTCATCAATGATCCCCTCGCTGTGGAGGAAATAAGATCACATCCAATTGGCTGGTGCGGACCACTGACTTTCGGCGGACGCAGCGATCCGCGATTCGATGCGCCGGTGACATGCGACGTGGAATTGCTCACCGTCAGCGACGGCCAGTTCACGCTCGAAGACCGGCACAGTCATCTCGCTTCGATGTGCGGAGTCCAAATCGACATGGGACCGTGCGCCGTTGTCCGGCATGAGGGGATTCGCGTGTTGCTGACCAGCCACAAGACGCCGCCATTCGATCTCGGCCAACTCCGCAGCCAAGGAATCATCCCCGAGTCACTCTCGGTCATCGGCGTCAAAGCGGCCGTCGCGCATCGGCAAGCCTACGATCCCATCGCCAAGCACAGCCACACCGTCAACACGCTCGGCCCCTGCACCAGCGATCTGTGCTCGCTACCGTTGGAGCAAGTCCGCCGCCCGATCTTTCCGCTCGACCGCCGATAGCCAACTTCCGAGCACAAAGCCACGAAAGCCTCACATGGACAAGAAAAGCAAAAAGCGTGTCGACGTTCTGCGCAGCAACTTGCAGCGGCTTCGTCAGCAACTCTCCGGAGTCCTGCAACAAAAAGATGATCTGGAAGAATCGCAGACCCTCAGAAAGCAGATCGCCACAGTCGAAGCCGAGCTGCTTTCGCTCACGGAAGGTTCAAAGCGGTAACGCGGCGAGTCCGCTCATTCATCCGTCGTGGCTTCGTACTCACCAAAGCGAGCCGTCAGCCCGAAATTAGCACTACAGCGCGCTTTCGTAGCCGCGAGCGTTTCCAGATCCAGCCGTCATCAACCACGCTAAGAGGTCGGCCACAAACGGCTGCGGGGAGGACTCGAACTCCAACGTGTGTTGTGCGTTCGGGTACTCGTGCAGCGTGAGATTGCCCGTGCCAAGCCGCTGTGCCCAAGCCTTCGTCGCGGCGTTGTCGATGATTCGGTCTCGACCCGCGAGCATCAACAACGTCGGACAGAGAATCCGTGGTGCCGCCTCCAACGATTCTCGCGTCAAATCTTGGTGAGCCAATAAGAAGCCCGAAGTCACATCGCGCAGCGCAAGCGGATCGCGGCGGATGAACTCCTGCCAGCGCGGTTCGGCGGTGAAGTGGGCGGGATCGTTGAGCGGAATCTCAATCCGCTTGTTCCGAATGTCGAGCTTTCTGGCCAGCCACAATCGCGCTCGCTGTACCGCAGTTGGGCCGACTCGCGAACAAAGCCCCGGATAGAGCAACGCCAGTGCATCGACCAATTCCGGCCGCCGCGCCGCCGTGATCGCAGCCAGCTTGCCTCCCCAACTGACTGCGAGCAGCACGACGGGAATTCGCGAATCGACTCGGTCTCGTCGCCGTCGAACCTCCGCCAAGATTTGCACGACATCGTTGATGAGCCGATCACCATGCGGAGTGTCGCCACGACGCGCGGCATTCATTCCCGATCCGCGGCGATCCAGAAACAGCACGTCGTAGCCTGCGGCACACAGTTGTTGGCACGAGGATTCGTACCAACCCGCGTGACTCTGAATGCCATGCAGCGCGACAACAAATCCGCGCGGCGGTTGCTCCGGCCGCCAGTGCCGTGTGCTCAGCAGGTAGCCATCGGAGGCGATCACTTGTTCAAACTGTGGCGACATAATTTATTGGGAGCGCGATGAGGACAAGGTCGTTGTGCCGCTTAGAAATCCAACTGCACTCCCAGAAAGAAATTCGTACCCGGCTCCAAGACGGCGGGATTGTGAACGCTGAGATGTTCGAGGTAGTTGCGGTTGGTGAGGTTCTCGATGCCGCCGTTGAGTTTCAGATGCTCGTTGTATTGCCAGTAGCCGCGCAGATCGAAGGTTGTGAATCCGGGCGTGGTCGGTTCGCTGAGCTGAGCGGCCACATGGTTCTGAGAGGCGACGAGTCGTGCGGAAAGCTCGACGCCGTATTTCTTGCGCGAGTCGTCGTGCCAGCGCAGTCCCAGTCGCGATTGAAAGGGAAAGATGCTTGGCAGCGGCGAGTCGCGAGTTTGATCGCGGCCATCGACATAGCTGAGGTTGAAGAACGGCGACCAGTTTTTGGTGAGGTCGATCTCGCCCGACGCTTCGCCGCCAACGAGTGTCGCGTTGGTATTGATGTAGCGCACGCCGGGAGGGCCGGTCAGTAACACCAGCGGGTCGAGCGTGATGTAATCCATGACGATGCTGGCGAAGCCGGAGACTTGGAATCGCACGTCGTCATAGTTGCCCAGCAAGGCGAGGTCGAATTGATTGGCCTTTTCCGGCTTCAATCGGGGATCGCCCAGCGCGAAGTTCGACGGGGTTTGAATGAGCGTGAGGAACGGCAAATACGCATACCGTTCGGTGGCGTTGGCGGGCCGTTCGCCGTGACCGAAACCGGCTCGAAGTTGCAGTTCGTCCGACAGCTTGTAGTCGGCCGAAACGAACCCGGCGAGCAGCACGTCCCGTTGATAAAACGGTGCTCCCAACAAAGCTTCGTAGCTGGCTCGCTCGACTCCGTTGACGTCCACAAGCTTCGGGATCGAGCCATCGGGAGCGACGGCTCGATGTGTCGCATCGGCATCGCTGGTCACGATGTCGATCCTGGCTCCGGTCGTCAGCGTGAGTTGCTCATCAATCGGAGCCTTGAGTTCGATGTACGCACCGGGGTCATAAGACTGCGCGGGGGGGATCGGAAAGTTGTCGTACCCCACGAGCGAGTTTTGCAAAACCTTATTCTCGAAGATGTCGAACTCGTCGAGTTGCTGTGCGACATAATGGAAGTCGATCCCGGCGGTCACTTGCAGCTCGCCGGTCGCGCCCCAAGTGGGAGCCAGTCGGAATCCCGCGTTCGTGGCCCGGGCCGTGGTCTTCCCCAGGAACGACACATGCGGAAACGGATTCGGCGGCACCGAGCCGTTGAAGAACCGATCGTTGCGATAGAAAGACTGTTTGCTGGTGTTGAGGTTGTCGCCCTGGTAATCCGTCCGATTCACCCAGGCTTCGATGAGCCAGCTTGCCGAGGCGAAGTCGTCGATCGTCAGCTTGGCACTGAGCGCCTCGGTCTTGCGGAAGTCCGCGTCGAAGATCAATCCGGCGAACTCGGTGTTGGTCAGGTCTTGCGTGATATATTCGATCTCCAGCTTCGTCAGCTCATTGAGATCAAAGCCGACCGCCAGGTCGATATCTCGCACGTTGTAAGACGCGGGGATGTTCGTATCGTTGCCCGATCGGTAATCGCTCCCGACCTTCTCGCCGACGCTGAATCGAAAGCCGTAATCGGGGCCGCCGCCGTAGAACTGCTCGCGACCGTAAAGCTGGTGCCCGTTCGATTGAGCCAGCACATTCGTCCGCGAATGAAACTCCGGAGTGTCGTAGCGCGGAGTCGGCGTGGCGACGATGTCGATGAACGACAGACCCGGTCCATACTTCACTCCATAAGGCCCCGGAATCACGACGAGGTTGTTGATCACCGCCGGATCGATGTTGCTCAGGATCGAGTCGAAATCGACTCGCGCGGGGACGAAGTTGGCTCCTTGATACTGCGCGTAGATTTGCGACTGCTGATAGCCACGAATCACCGGCTGCATCGACACCGCCGACCGTCTGGCCCGTGCGATACTGACCACGGAATTCGACTCTCGCACGAGCTTCGTCGTCTCGACCGCCGAGGCCGATCCTTCTTCCGCCGCAGCCACTCCGCTCGCGGACGGCGCGGCGCTTTGCATGGCTCGTTGCTGTGCTTTGGATAGCTGGCTGAACAGCGAACTCTCCTGCAACATCGGAGCGTCGGTGTTTGTGCCGACCGGCAAGTTGCGCGGTGGAGCGGCCTCTGGTGGAGTCGGCTCGCTGGGTGTCTGCGACGGCGTCGTGGCTGGCGGAACTGTGGCCGGAACTGTAGGCGGCTCAGGCAGTGGAGGCGGCCCGATAACGCCGTCCTTCTCGACTTTGTCTTCGACCGTCGGAACCGCCAAGTCGAACGTCGCTGTGGCCAACGAGCGTGGCTTCCACTTGTTGACCAACGGAGCGGTCCCCACTCCCTCACGGTCGCGGCTCGAAGTCTTCGCCACCTCAGACGGTGGGGTGGCGAACCCCAAATCCCACTGAGTCAACACGCCTGCCGCGACAGTGATGGCGAACAGCAACTGGATTCGCGGCCAAGCCATGAGGTCAGATGAGTCCGCAGGAAGAACACGATCAGCCCCGCCAACGGACGGCAGGTCTTAACGATTATCGGAGCTAGGCAATCTAGGGCTTCAGCTTTGATTACAAAGATTTTGCGACACTCCTCGCTGATCGCTTTTTGAAGTTGCACTGTTCTTGAATTGGCCCCATCCGCCTTGCCCCATTGGTCTCTACACATTTTTGCGAGCCTCATGGAGACGTGTCCGCCCTACCTCTGCTCTCTTTGCTTCTCTGCGGTAAAAGCTGAGCTCCCGTCACGTTTACCGCAGAGAAGCGAAGAGCTTGGCCCGGCGGAGCCGCAACCAAAACATTGGCGAGTTCCGATTGGGAAGACGCCAAACAATCTCACATCATTCTGCCCACCCATCATTCTGCTGAATTCCGGAGAGCAGAATGATGGCTGGGCAGAATGATGTGAAAGCGGAAGCCAACAACACCTCTTGATCGCGGTTGGGTGCCTCAGTTGGTAACAGGCCATTTTGTTTTCCGTCACCCGTGGGGCGGCGTTGCTCCGCCACGGATGAAGCCCGACGTCGCCACACCTTCCCGCAGCACAAGCCGCTCGTATTCAGGTACTTCGTTAAATCGAAACCGAAAATCTTCTCGCGGTAACAAGACTTTCACCGTTTGCCGAGCAGAGGTGGTGAAATCACCCATCATTTTGAGTTGTGTAGAGACCAATGGGATTGCCCGGATGGGGGCTTACTCGATGGCCGGATGCGGTCGGAGTGACAAGGTGTCGCAGACTCTCGGCCATTCCAGGAGGCGAGTAGACTTTCGACCCTGACTTCAACGAATCGCGAATGGCCCCTGTCTCGAAAGGTCACACTCCATGACGACTGAATTAGCCGATGGTGTGCAAATCGTTCCCGGCTACCGACTGGAGATTCGGCTGGGGAAAGGGGGCTTCGGGGAAGTCTGGCGAGCCACCGGGCCGGGCCGAGTGCCAGTGGCCTTGAAGATCATCGCGGCGAAGGGGTCGCGGACGGGCGAGCGTGAGTTTCGTTCGCTGGACCTGATTCGCGATTTGCGGCATCCGAATCTGTTGCCGGTCCAAGCCTATTGGCTCTTGGACGATGACGGCCAAGTCATCGAAGACGATCGCCTGCCGAGTTGCATCGTGATCGCCATGATGCTCGGCGATAAAAACCTGCGGCAACGGTTGGACGCATGTCGGCAGAACGGACTGGCCGGCATCCCGCCGCGTGAGCTGTTGGACAACATGCGCGACGCGGCGAAAGGGATCGACTTTCTCAACAGGCCGATCCACAAGTTCGGTGATCGGGTGGTGGCGATTCAGCATCGCGACATCAAGCCCGAGAACCTGATGACTGTCGGCGGCGGTTTGATGGTCGCCGATTTTGGGATCGCCGGCGTGATGGAGTCCGATCGCGCCCACACGACGAGCGCGGCCATGACCTGCTACTACGCGGCCCCCGAATTGTTCGACTTCACCGCGTCCGCTTGGACCGACCAATACGCCCTGGCGATCACCTACTCGGAACTCCGCTGTGGCGAGTTGCCCTTTCCGCCGAACACTTCGCCGGTGCAACTCATCCGGATTCATACCGAAAGCCGCCACGATTTCTCGCGGTTGACTCCCGGCGAACAAGCAGTCCTCAAACGCGCCACCGCCAAGGTTCCCGAGGACCGGTATCCCACATGCCTGGACATGCTCGCCGATCTGGATGCGGCCGTCCGAGCGGCCAATGCGCTCGACACGGTCCTCCCGTTGCACAGCGACCGCGAACAATCGGCTGTCGCCACAGATCAGCAAGGGACGCAGGCGGAACGCACGATCGAAATCGTTTTGGTGAGCAATCCCAAGTTGCCTTGGGGTGATCAATCGCGCGTCACCACTCAACTGCAAGCCACACAATTGGAATTGGAACGGAGCGTCGATCAATCGAAAGTTCCGACTGAAATTCAAGCCACGGATTTGGAACCCCGTTTCGAGGCTCAGTCATCGAACGCTTCTCAGTCACCTTGGGGCGATCAATCGAAAGTCCCCACCGAGCTACAGCCAACTCAGTGGGAAGGGCCTGTCGATCAATCGAAAGTTGAGACCGAAATTCAAGCCACCGATTTGGAACCGCGTTTCAAGGCTCTTTCATCGAACGCTCCCCAGTCCCCTTGGGGAGATCAATCGAAAGTTGAGACCGAAGTCGAAACCAAATCGTCAGGCAAACGGCAAGAGGGAACCTCTCCAGGTGACCCAGCGTGCGTTATCCCAACGGCACCGCCGTTAGGTAGCCACGGTCGCCAGACTGTGGGATCTGTGCCGGCAACATCGCCATCGCGCACGCCGGTTTGGATTGGCAGCGCGGTCGCGGTGATCGTGGTCGCCGGGCTGATCGCTTGGGCGATTCCCAAAACTGCTCGCGAGCCTCGCCCACCGGAACTTGCCAGCCGCGAACCACCGACGAATGAGGCACCTGTCCTCCCGCCTGTGTCCGTTGCGGCTCCTTCAACGGACCAGCAGCCCACGCTTGCGGTTCGATTAGCCGCCGCTCGGGAACAGGCGGCGACGGCAGTCAAAGAAAAGCGATATCGAGACGTCGTGAAAGCCCTCGAACCGGTCTTCGAGCACGCGTCGGCGACCTCCGAGGACTACATCATGCGCGGCAATTCGTCGCTCGCGCTCGCCGACTCCGAAGTCTCCCCGGCCGAGAACTACGCACGCGCCGCCGCCGACTTCGAGCAAGCGGAACGACCACGCGAACAACTGCGTGCTCTGACTCAGATGATTCGTTGGCTACTTGACCATAACTTTTCGAAGCAAGCGATCACGCCGCTGCGGCAAGCACTCGATCTGAAAAACTCGGCGGACGTGCAAGGGATGCTGTGCCAAGCGTTGCTCGCGACGGGTGACGCGAAGGCCGCGCGCGAGGAGGGGCTTCGGGCATTAGCGGTGTTGCCTTCCGAACTTTCCGACTCCGACATCCCCAACGCCGCGCGGTTGCAGCACATCGTCGGCCGAGCCTCCCTCGCATTGAGCAATCTCGCCGAAGCCGATCCCGAACTGGCGGCACGCGTCGAGTCACTGGACCTCGAAGCCGACCAGCATTTGCAAAACGCGATCGCACTCGCGAGCACCGCCAAGCTGCCTGAGCGAGCCGAATGGCAAGACGAACTCTCGGCGTTTCGCAAGCTCCCACGCATGGTCGCTCGCGAAGAGAGTCGGCTGCGCAAGGAGCAAATCGCGGCGCTCTTGAAGTCGGTCGAGCAGTCGCCGGGCGTGGCCGCGACGTGGTTGCAGTTGGCCGAATTGGAAAAGCTCGACGGACAAACGAAATCGGCCACCACGCATTTCGGTCGCGGTTACAGCTTGCAAGCGCTGACGCTGGCTCGCGCGGACAAACTGGCTGACGCGATCAAATCCGCAGCGCTCGCGACCGAGCACGAGGCCGACTTCGCAGAGTTGTTCTCCGCGCAAGCCTTGATCGCGGCAGGACAGCAACGCGATCGTGACACCACCAAGCTGCTGGACGAAGCAATGGCCCGCACTCCCGAGAAATCACCCGGTCGCTCGCAGGTCTTGGCAGATCGAGCCTTGGCGTACTCGCGTCTGGCCGCCGGGCATTTCGCTCGCGGACTGGCGCTGCGAAAAACAAATCATGCAAACGAGGCTATCGCGGCGTTCACTGAGACGATCGCACTTGAACCAAAACATGTCGGAGCTTTGCTCAATCGCAGCCAATTGATCATTGAGGATTCGAGTTCAACTCCGGCAAAAATCGAACAAGCGACTCAAGACATCGAAACCGCATTCGCCGCCGCCATCACCGACGAGCAGACGGCCGAAGCCCATTACGTCCGCAGCACGGTGTTGCTCAGACCCCTCCTCCTTGCCAAAGAACCGAAAGGGGCAACGGTCGAGTTGGCGTTGCTCAAAGTTCAGCGAGAGGTGTTGGATGCCTTCAAACTGCAGCCAGCGAACCCCCGTTATGACAAAGCCGTCACGAAGGTATTCAACTTCGCGGAGGAATTCGATTGGTCGGATGCTCAACGCAAAGCGGATTCCGAGTCGTTGCGACGCGACCTGGACTCGCTCCGCAAGAAATCGCCGGGCGAGTAACAGGCGACGGCAAACAGCCGCTTCTCGGAGAGCTTTCCGGGATTCCCACAGTCTTTCGGCCTCGGTACTGCAACTGTTTGGCCTCGGTTTGCCTTCGCGGCCTTCGCGACCTTCTGTTCAAAAGGAAGAACTTCTTTGAACAAAAGGTTGTGTTAGGAGAGCCGCTCTTGCTCCAGCAACTTGGCGGCGGCGGCTTGGATCGCCGGTCGGTTCGCCTCGCTGACTTCAGAAAGCAGCGGGAGGATCGGTCCCATCTCGGAGATGCCAACAACACTGACCGCCGTGTGGAGCACGCGAATGGGATTGATCGAGTTCCGCAGGTCTTCGAGCGGACGGAAGATCGCTTGAATGCGCTCGGCGGTGGCGAAGTCCCCCGCTTTGACCGCCCGCAGCATGTTCATCGACAGCCGCGGTGCCACGCAGACACAGCCCGACGTGTAACTCACCAATCCGAATTCGCGCAGATGAGTCAGCGCGGGCTGCTCGCCGATGCCGCTGACGATTTGCGACGGGCCAATCGTGTCAACCAGCCGGCGCAGATACGGATCGTTGGCCGGGTTGTCTCGAACGGTCGCATACTTGATCCACGACAGCAGTCCGTCTTCGTGCAGCCGCTGAACCGCTTCGATCTCGATGAAGCCGTCGTTCTTGATGTAGAGCACCGCAGGCCGCCCCATCGCTTCGACGAATCGCCGGAGTCCGGTCGCGACTCCATCCGACGTGATGACATCACGAGTCGGCAGAATCATCGCCGTGGAGAATTGGAACTCGCGCAGGATTCGCGCTTGGTCCATCATCATCCCGAATCCGGGACCAACCGACGGGATGACCAACGTGTTCGGACCGGCCAGTTCCGTTTCGCGGACGAGATCAAAGGCCCCGTCCCCCTCGGACAAATCAAACTGCTCGAAGCGCGGATTGAAGTTCAAATTCATCGAGCCACGCGCCAAAAACTTCCAATCGGCATCACAACTGTCCGGCTATAAGTCGAATAGAGTCAACTGAGTATGGCAATCACTTTTCGAATCCTGTTCGTTTTTGATCGAAAGAGCCTCAGAAAGCGGGGTTTTCTCGAACAAAGTCAGACTCAGGATTTGCAGAATTTCGCTGAGCGGCCGATCGACGTGCAGTTCGCGTTTGACGATCGCTACCAGGACGTAGACGCTGATCGCGATCCAAACTTGCGTCTTCACGGCGTTCGGACTGTTGCCGTAGAACGCTTTGATCCGCAGGTTTTGTTTGATCCATTTGAAGAACAGTTCCACCTGCCAACGACTTTTGTACAACTGCGCGATGGTCAGCGCGGGGAGCGTGAAGTTGTTCGTCAAGAACACAAACCCGCGCTTCTGTTCGGTATCGTAAAAGGTGACGCGGCGCAGGGGATCGGGATACGACTCGGCCGACTTCACACCCGCCAGCACGATGGTTTGATCGCTGCGCAAACCGGTCGTCTTGTCCACGCGACGTCGCGAACGGCAGGTGCAGTCGAGATTGCGTTTGGCGCGCGTCACGAAGAACGCCGCACGAGTCGTCAGCGTGTAAAGCCGCGCGAAGTCGATGTAGCCGCGATCCATGATATAGAACGCGCCCGGCTCGACGGGCAGGTGATCGAGCACTGTGACGTCCGACGTTTTTCCGTGAGTAATCCGCACAAAACAGGGGATATTGCCCCGCAGGTCCAACAGCGTGTGCAGTTTCACGGCGCCTTTGCGACGACGGAACCGCGCCCATGGAAACAGACTCAAGCACAGATCGATCGTGGTCGAGTCCAAGGCGTAAACCGTCTGCTTCAGCGCCACGGCCAGCGTGTCGTGAGCATACAACTCGCGAGCGCGTACGATCAGCACCTGCGCGAAGTCGGCATAAATCTGCCAGTCGTGTTCGCGGTTGGCATCGGCCAACGTGCTCCGCGAGATGCGACCGCGAAAGCCCGCGTGATAGAGCTTGGTTTGCACCGCTCGCAGACATGTCTCGATGTCCCGCAAGCTCTCGCGAAACGTGAGCTGAGCAAACGCCAAACACAAAAACTGATCGCGACACGAGAAGCCTCGCAGCCGCCGATCTCCACCGTAACGCCGCACACACGAATTGAATTCGTGCCTCGGCAGAAACTCCATGAGCTGCGCAAAAACCAACGCCCCGACATGCATAATGCAACCTCCAGCGTCCGGCGGAATTGCCGGTCGTCAGCGTTTTTTTCGCATTTTTGCGTTTCGAGTTCAAATCGTGCGCGCTTGTCATTCAACGTAAGCCATTAACAAACAACATTTTCAAACATCCGGCCGAATCGTTAGCCGGACAGTTCTGAATCGGCATTGGAAATCGTCGCGATCTTGGCATGATTCATCACGATCCGAATCGAATAATCCCCGAACCGATTACGCCAACCGTCGAGCAGCTCTACGTTGCGCTGCTCAGCCGAGCGATCGACGATGAGAGTCCCGCCGGTAATCTGTTTTGAGTTGAGCAGCTTCTCGAAAGCCTCGATTTCATATTCCGCGATGCACCAAGTCCACACGCTGACTTCGGCCGGCCCGACTTGGTCGAGCACATAAGAAATCACGTCGATCATCGAAATTTGACCGCGAGTAATCGCGAACAAGGACATTCCGCGCGACAACTGGCCGATCACATCCGCGCAGGTCTTGAATCCTTCGACCGCTTTCAGCACCCGCCGCGATTGCGCCGCCGACTTGCGCGACACGGGAAAAAGCTCGGCCGATTCTGTCTTCTTTGTTTTCATCACCGCCCCCTCATCGAGTCGAGCCAGTTGTCGGCACAATTCCGATATGCCAGCCAAGAGCCAACAGCTTGCGCCCTAGCTGCTCGACCTCTGGGTTGGCGAGGTGTTGCCAAACCCTCTTGGATCGCCCCTGCCGAGCCGTCAGCGTCCATCGCGCTCCGGCAACGGCCGTTGAAACGAGAGTCCTCATTTCTTTCCCCTTGAGCCGCGCAACAAAAAAACCGCCGGGCCAACCTTCGCCGGCCCGGCGGTTCTCTGCGTCTGAGACCCCCGGCCGGCTGAGGCTGGCTAGGGGATGATCTTAATGTGTGCATTAAGATTGTCAAGCGGTCGGTTGTAGATTCTCTTTCACGATTCGGGCGAATCGTTGGGGCGAATAGAAAATCGCGTCAGACGTCAAACCGAAATCAGCGATTCCGGCCGCAATGGCCAGCTCTTCACATGTTTCGATTTTCGGGTTTGTTTGTTGGCCTCGAATCACGTTTGAAAGATGAACGGCGCTAACCCCCGCCTGCTCGGCAACTGCGGCGTGGGAGCGGTCTGCGTGTTCCAAAAGCAACTTGAGGTTGTGTTGGAAATTGTGAAATAGTGTCACGTTCATACTCCCCACATTAACGATCAAAAGACGTCGGTGCAATTACCGAACATCATTTGTCTTTCGCAATCTGCTTTAACAGAACGGCCAATGGTGTGAGTTTGATCGTCTCAACTTGTCGGCCGGTGACGATTAGTGGCACTGAAATTGAAACGTCCTTTCCAGGAACGATCGTCTCGGTTCCGGGGATGCCAACAAAATAGAACTCACGACTTCTTGTGGGACGGCCTTTGATGTCGGCCTGGCCGGTCTCGTATCGTCCAAAGAAAGCACCTTCTTCGATCGCATCACTGCAAGTGATCCGCTGAAACTGTGGAGCGAGTACGCCAACCTGCCCAAGTTTCAGATCTCGATCAAGATTCAACATCCGAAATGACACGTCGCCGCGCCCTACCTGCTCACGAAGTGCCTGCATTCGTTCTATTTGCTCTTTCGGCTTGATCGTTTTTTTTCCGAACAGCATTGCGCTTTCGCCGGGCTTGAGCTTCTTCTTTTTCCAACGCGACTCAAGGTCATCGAACGCTTCGACCTCTTGCGCGATTGCGACTCGAACCAAATTCGGCAAGTCGTCCGCAGCCTTAACCGATGAGCAAAGTAGTAGAGCAAGTAGCACATAGCGCATGGTTACACCTCAGACAAGAAGAAAATGGACAGGGGCGGGATCGAACCGCCGACACCAGGATTTTCAGTCCTGTGCTCTACCGACTGAGCTACCTGTCCTCAAAGGATTTGCGTATGATTCAACACGGTCTGATACAGATTCGATACACTTTCGATTCGCAAACCTGCCGCAAAGGATACCAATCATGGCGCGGACATCCAAGGGACCGTGGTACTGGAAAGAACGGAAAGAATGGGTTGTGAATGTCCGAGGGAAGCGGCACTACCTTGGGCCTAACAAGACTGCCGCCATCAATGAATGGCACAAGCTCCAATCGACACCGAGAACGAAAAAAGTATCGGGCTACTTGGTAGGGCTTCTCGATAACTTCCTGAGTTACGTCGAGAAAAACAAGCCCGACTCATTCTCTTGGTACGCCCAACGGATCAATGATTTCGCCACCCATGTCCCTGATCTTCAAACAGCGGAGCTACTGCCGCACCATCTTCAGGAATGGATCGACACCAAGAAAAGCAACGGGCACAAACGAGGTTGTGCGGTGGCTGTGATCCGCGCCCTCAATTGGGCTGAAAAGCAAGGCTACATTGAGAAGACTCCGTTACGAGGATTCGAGAAGCCGCCCGCCGGACAGCGTGAGACGGTCATCACTCTGAAGCAGTACGAACACATCCTCTCGATCGTGAAAGACCAAGCCTTCCGCGAGCTTCTGACGTTCCTATGGGAGACCGGATGCCGACCCCAAGAGGTCTCCCGCTTGGAGGCACGACACGTCGATCTTGAGAACAACCGTTGTGTGTTCCCGAAGAACGAGAGCAAGGGGAAGAAGAAGCAACGAGTGATCTACCTCACGCCGATATCCGAAGAGATCGTCCGACGACTCGTGAAAGAGCATCCGAACAGTACGCTCTTCCGCAATGCACGCGGAGAGGAATGGAAACGCAACAACGCCGCTTGTCGATTCGCTCGTATGAAGCCAAAGATCGGCATGAAACTTTGTCTGTACGACTTCCGCCATTCGTTCGTGACACGATTGCTGAAGGCCGGAGTCGATCCTATCACCATTGGACATCTCGCAGGACACGCTGATGTTTCGATGATCGCCCGCGTCTATGCGAACATTCAAAATGACACGGAACACCTAAAGGCGGCTCTGGCGAAGGGATCAGCGGAGCGGACCTCTGTCGTGTGAAGAGCAACTTCCCACTGCGAGCTATTCGGGCGAATGCGTTTCGCTTGAGCATGACGACCGGCAAGCCAATGACCTGCCGGTCGCAACGTGCCATGATTCGCTCGCGACATTACGACGGACTCTGCTGACGGGGCTGTTCGAGGAGGACGTACCGCGGCCTACCGTTGCCAACACGGGTTGTGAGCACCTTGATGCGGGAGGGTTGGTGCAAGTAGGCATTGAGCGTGTCGGCATCGGTGATGGCAGGCCCGACCTTTCCGCCAATGACATCGCCTTGTGCCGCCAGCTTAAACTCGAAGCTACGACGTTTCGGGAGCACGCCCTGGAATTCACCATCAAGCTCTTGTTCTTCCTCAACGAGGTTGTCGCGGCCAATCCGCTCCAAGCTCCGACGCACCTGTCCCACATCTTCAAAGCGAAAACTCCGGCCTTCAGACTCCAACGTACAAACTGCGTCGTTTGACGCGAGCGATTCCAAGAACGAACGAACGGCCGCGAGCGCCCGAGGGTCCGTGGCTGCCGCCGCATCCGCAAGCTCGTCGTCAGTGCCGAGCGTACTTTGCAACAGCGACTGCGTCAGTTCGAGCGCCTGTGCTGTGGGACTTTGGTCCTCGAACGAGAATTGGTCGTCCTGATGCTCTTCGAGTTCAAAGCCGAAGGAACCAACCGGCGTGCCGGTGATCAACAATTGGCTTTGCTGACGGTTGGGAATCGGACCCATCGCGGACAGCGGCCGAGACGTTGCCGCCGCCATTTTGGTCACCACATCGGCAAACGCCTGAGTGGCTGCCGCACCGAATTCAGCGAAGATGCCGTGACTGCCCACAACAGGGCGTCCGCGAAACAAGAGACGGGCGCGAACTGGTTCCCGTTCAGGGATTTTCGCCGCAGCCAACAGGGCATCAACAGAACGCAGCCGCGCTTCGCCACTTTTGCGGGTGATCTGCGCATCGTGGGGCAATCCCGCGAGTCGTTGTTGTAGAAACTGACGTTCCGCCTGCAATTGAAGAACATCCTCGCGAATCATGGTTGTCCTCCGTTCCGAATCAAATCTTCGACCACAAGCTGAGCACGGGCGGTGTCATCATCTTTCGGTGTCAGTTCGATTTCCAGAAAGCCCTTCCAAAGTTGCGTGCGGCGATGCGACCAGACGCTGTACCAGTACGCCGACCACGACACCAACTCCTGGCTCGGCAGATTGAGTTCGACGAAATAATGATCGACCGAAAAGTTCGCTTTCACCCAGTCATGGTCGAAAAGGTGCTCATCGGGTTCTGGCGGCGGATCACTGTCGGGAGCAGCCACAAATGTGACGACATCGACATCCCGTGGCGATCGTTTTTCCAAAACTTCGACGTGTTCGAGAAAGCTGCCATCGAGCCATTGGAATCCTCGCACAAACCCGGATCGGTGCAACTCTGCACGCAACCGTAATAACCCGTCAAGAATTCGGCATCGCTCCGGAGACGTCCCGAACCGGAGCACCACGTCCGTCAACGAAACCGCATAGGGCGAGCGAACCGCACCCGTGGGATCATTGGGATTGATGGGCGGTAAAACGCCCAAGCCAGTCCAGGTGGGGATGGCCAAAGTGGATGTCACGGAAACCTCGACGGAATTAGAAGCGTTCCAAAGAGACGGTATGGCCGGAGTTGTAACATGATTTGGAACGCTTGGCTGCGTGAACAGCAAAGTCGATGATTGCGAATCGCGAAGCAAACTGATCTCTGGATTTGGTTATCGTCCGTGTGGTGCGATGATGCGGCCAAATGTTAAATGCGGCGGCGAAGTCGTTAGCTGAGCGAGCTTCATTGGAGCCAAGCTGTATCCGGTCGTGTTGGCTCCACTGTTGTTATGGATGTTGGCTCGCCGAGTGAGCGTGAAGACGGGCGTCTTAGCTGCTGTCGTCTTCGCGACCGTAAGCGTGATCGTGCTGTGTCCGATGATTCCCACTCAACGCGCGACATCCCATGAACTTGAAGAAACGAGCCGAGCATTCAACGACGCACACGTCACCAATCTCGCCGACCACCACCGCTCCCACCACCGGAAGCCTCGACCGAACCGCGCGATCCCAGCGAAAGCCTGCGAGCGTTTCTCGGTCGGTGGGAGATGAACGACTTTCTGTTTCTGCTCGTGATCGAAAACTTGCGACCGTCGTCTGGTCTGCCGCCAGAACAAATCGCGTGGTTCACCATGACTCCCGAATCGTGGCGCAGCGCACTGATCGCGGCAGTCGCTCAGCAAACGGGCGTAGCTGCGGAGCGAGTCCCGTTCGTGCTGACGTGACTCTTGCTGAGCGTCGCGTTTGTCGGTTTGGCCGCCTGCCTCGTACTGTGGGCGGCACGCAAATGTGACGCATACAACCAACGACACGAGCGACTGTTGGAGGCCACATTCCTGATTATCGCTTGGTACTGGTTGTTGTTGCCGACTCAGAACCCGTGGTATCTGACATGGTGCTTGCCCTTCCTGCCGTTCGCTCGCGGCCGAGCTTGGTTCGCTTTGAGCGTTTTGGCGTTCGTGTATTACCTGCGTTTCTGAATGACGGCACAGTTTGCGTCGCCATTACTCGGGACGCCGTATCCGGGGCCGCAGTTCTTTGACTACGTCGTCACATGGCTCGAATTCGCGCCGTGGCTGATTTGGCTGGTCAGCACATTGGCTTATCGAACTCGCGATGAGTCTGCTTTCGCCACCTGAATCACAATCGAACTTGAGTCGGCGTCATTCAGACACCACTCGCAATCAATGTGACTACGCGAATCGAGTCAACGCGACCTTGGCGAGATCAAATGAACGCAGTACGGCGAGATTGGTGGGGCGACGGACTCGCAAAAATGTTGCGGCACGATCATTGCGATGACGATGGCACGCGGCGAGAAGCCGGAAACCAGTTGTGAAACCGAGATGCGAATGGCATCTCCCATTCTGAGGAGTGAATCATGAAACGGACTGTGAAGATTTTGGTGGCGGTGATGGGTATTGCGTTGGTCGGAGCGACGATGGCCCAGGCGGATCATCGGTCGAGCGGGTTCGGCGGGTACGGGTCGAGCCGTGGATATTCGAGTCGCTCGTGCGACAGTTTTGGCGGCTACGGCGGTGGCTCGTATGGTGGGTACGGTTCCGGCGGGTATAGCCGAGGGTGGTCGGGTTCGGCCGGGCGTGGGTCGTCGCACTACGACTATCACCCGACTCAGATTCAGATTCATCGCGGGCACATCGACGTGCAACCGGGGCATTATGATCGGCACTCGTCGCGACATTGGGGTTGGTAAGTGACGACAACGAGCTGACGGCAGGCGAAAGCAGGCTGGCGGCTCGCGGCGTTTGGTCGCTGCGAGCATTCGCAGGATGCGAACTCGCGAAAGCTGGGCAAGCTCTGGAAGTTTGCGGGCTGGCCTTCAATCAAATCAGGGCCGGCGATAAGGTTGGCTCAGACCGAGTTCGGAAAATGCCGAATAGACGACGAGAAAGGTCGTTGCAGAAATCATGGCTCGTTGGCTCACAGTTCTGATGGCATTGGTGGCTCAAGGCATGGCTTTGATGTCGCCGGTGTGCTTTGTTCGCTGCGTTGGCGCGAACGGGCATCAGTGCATCGAACTGACAGGCCAGGGTTGTCATTGCTGTGATTGCCAGTCGCACAAGGGATCGCCGGAAGTGTGTACCGTGGCGAAGTGCGGGAATCACCATGCGGACGAGCACGAACAAGACCACGAGCATGATGCTCCGGTCGGCTGGCAAGCTCGTTGCGAGCATTGTTCTTGCCAGCATTCTCCACTGGAGGCGGGTCAGCAGGTTCAACCGAAGTCGTTGAGTTCGTTCGGGCTGACGCAGACGTTGGACTTTGTGCCGACGCTGAATTTTGTCGCGGCGGTCCAGGCGTTGAAGTTAGCTAGTCTCCGGCCATCGCTGTTGAGACCGCAGGAGTCGCCGCAGTTGGCTGCGCTGGCGACGGTTGTTTTGCGCGTTTAAGCGCTGTTCCGCATGACGCTTGTTCGCGGCTGAGGGCCGCGTGTCTGGTTGGCGTCGTTGCGTGAGTGTTTCCGCGCCGTCCGAGTTGGATGAGCGTGGCCTCGCGCGGTTCTTTTGCGGGACGGATCATGTCCACGTCTTCCACATCGCCCGTTTCGGCTCCGGCCGAGGCTGCGGGCCACGAACATCAAACGCCGGAGCGGCAAGGTTGGCTCCGAACGGTGCTCGGTTGCGTGCCGATGTTGCTGACGTTTGCGCTGTTGGCGGGTGTCGCGTATTGGGGGCATCACACGGAGTGGAAGTTCTCGACCGCGCATCGTACCGGAGCGAAGTCATCTCAGGCCGAGAAGGCGGAGGACTTGTTGACGACCGAGGCAGGAGCTTCATCAGGTAAGTGGTGCGAGCAGCATGGCGTCACGGCGTGTCCGTTGTGTGATCGGTCGCTCGCGCAGGTCATCAAACCGTTGGAGCCGGCTTCGGCTGACGAGTTAGAGCGAGTCCAGAAGGCGTTCGCGGCGCGTGAGCGGGCCGCGAACGATCCGCAATGTTTGGCAAGCGGCAGTCGCGTGCGAGTGGCCTCGAAAGAGGCCGCCGAGAAGTTGGGGATTGATGTCGCGCCGGTTTGGGAAGCGGCGATGACGGAAACAATTTCGGCCAGCGGCGAGGTCAGCTTTAATGCGACGCGCGTGGCTCGGTTAGCGGCACGAGTGCCGGGGACGGCTTGGCGAGTCACAAAACAAATCGGTGATCCGGTCAAGGCGGGCGACTTGCTGGCGATCATCGAAGCGGCGGAGGTGGGCAAAGCGAAAACCGAGTTTCTGCAAGCCATCGTGCAAGTGCGGCTCAAGGCTCAGTCGTTGGCCAATCTGAAAAACGCGCCGGTGCCGGAACGTCAGAAGAAGGAAGCCGAGGCCGCTCGCCGCGATGCCGAAGTCCGGCTGCTCAGTGCCGAGCAAGCGCTCGTCAATCTCGGCCTGCCGGTCAACGCGACGGAGTTCGGGAAGTTGGAAGTGGACGACATCGCCAAGCAACTGCAACGGCTGGGGCTGTCGCGCGAGTTGTCGAAGACATCGACCGATGCCGACCTACCGGGGACGTTGCTGCCATTGCGAGCGCCGCTTGACGGCGTGGTGATGCAGGTCGATGTCATCGCGGGTGAGGTCGTTGACCCGGAAGACGTGTTGTTCGTCGTTGCCGATGCACGTCAAATGTGGGTGAACCTGAACGTCCCGGCGACTGATGCGCGTTGGGTGCAAGTTGGACAAGCGGTGCGGTTCCGTCCGGATGGCATCAAAGCGGAGTTCACCGGGCAAGTTGGTTGGATCGGCACATCAGCGGACGAAACCACGCGCACGATTCCGGTGCGTGTGGTCATGCCGAATGACAACGCCAAGCTGCGAGCGTCCGCCTTGGGCGTCGGCCGCATCGTGCTGCGTGAGGAACCGCACGCGATCACGGTTCCAAACGAAGCCGTGCAAACCGTGGGCGGATGCCAAGTCGTATTCGTCCGGGACAAAGAGTTTTTGAAGCCGAGCGGCCCGAAGGTCTTTCACGCCCGGATGGTTCGCACCGGGGCGAAGGACGTGACGAATACGGAGATCATTGTCGGTGTCGCGCTCGGCGAAGTGGTCGTCACCAAAGGGAGCGCGCTGCTGGCGGACGAACTCAAACGAAATCAATCGGTCGCGGTGGCCGGTCATCGACAGTCGGAGCGGCGGACGCCCATCGCAATCAACGGACAAGGGACAAAGAAAGAGTGAGGCTCAACATGACGGCACATTTGGATTCCACGAATCTGGTTGGCGGAAGTTCGCCGCCGCGTCGGTCACTGGCCAGCCGGTTGATTGGCTGGGCGGGACATGCTGTGCCCGGCCTGATCGCGCTGGCGGCGGTCGGCGGGTTGGTGTTCGCTGGGCAGAAAACTCACTGGCGGATTCCGAAGTTCTCGGAGCTGCGCGGGCAGGCCGTCGTCGAGAAGGACGATTGGTGCGAAGAGCACGCCGTCCCCGATTCGATCTGCGTCGAGTGCAACAAGGGCTGCCTGCCGCCGTCGAAGGAGCGGGGCTGGTGCAAGATTCATGGAGTGCATGAGTGCCCCGTGTGCAACCCGTCGATCGCACAGATTCCGAATGCCGGCGAGGTCGCGGCGGATGAGAAGCCGCATTCGGAAGACTCTTTGAACTTCACGCCGCGTCCCGAAAACAACAGCAAGTGCAAGTTGCAGCAGCGGAGGATTCAGTTCGCGTCAACCGAGATCATCGAGCGGCTGGGCATCGAAGTCACCGCAGCCAAGCACGCTCCGATTTCCGAGTCGGTCATGGCGAACGGCGAGATTGGCTTCGATCCGACTCGCGCGGCGCGGTTGTCGTCGCGAGTCTCCGGGACATTGTTCCGCGTGGAAAAACAAATCGGCGACAAAGTGAAACGCGGCGACGTGCTGGCCCTCGTGGACGCCGCTGATGTTGGCAAGGCAAAGGCCGAGTTGCAGCAGTCGATCGTGAATCTCGACTTGAAAACGCAGACGTTTGCCAACCTCAAAGATTCGACGGGCAAGACGGTCGCGGGCACGAAGGTCCAGGAAGCGGAAGCGGCCGTCGCGGAGGCTCACGTCCGAATGCTCGCCGCTCGGCAGACGCTCGTGAATCTCGGCCTGCCGCTGCCAAAGGTGGATGACATCAGTGCGGAGCCGGAAGAACTCACAAAGCAATTGCAGTTTCTTGGCCTGACCGACGAGTTGGCGGCCGAGGTCGCGAAGAGTTCGTCATCCAGCAATCTGCTCCCGGTGCGAGCACCCTTCGATGGCGAAGTCACCGAACGGAGCGGTGTGCCGGGCGAAGTGGTCGCACCGAACAAAGTGTTGTTCGTCGTGGCCGACACGCGCGTCATGTGGCTGACGCTCAACGTGCGGATCGAGGATGCCGAACGGATTCAACCCGGCCAGCCGGTGCAGTTCCAGCACGACGGGCACGCCGATTGGGACAGCGGCGAGGTCGCGTGGGTGAGTCCGTCTGTGGATGAAGCGACGCGCACGGTTCCCGTCCGAGTCAAACTTCCGAACACAGCGGGCCGGCATCACGCGCGGTCGTTCGGTTCAGCCCGGATCGTTCTGCGACAGGAAGACAAAGCCGTGGTAGTGCCGAAGGACGCGGTGCATTGGGAGGGCGACTGCTACGTCGTCTTCGTCCGCGACAAGAACTTCGAGAAGTCGAAATACAAGGTTTTCCACGTTCGCAAAATTCGTCCCGGAGCGACGGACCTCGCGATGGCCTCACCCCAAACCGAGATCGCCGCTGGCTTGTTGCCGGGCGAACTGGTGGCCAGCGTCAACAGCGGCATCCTGCGGTCAGAGTTGTTGAAAAACAACCTGGGCGCGGGCTGAGCGGATCACAACCACTAACAGCCCGGTCGGGCTGTCCAACCAAACGTCACCGGCACACGTTGACGTGCCGCATCAACCTCACTCCTAAAAGTTCCCAGTCCATCACATCCGACACGCAGAGCGTGCCGGGCAGATTCAAGAAAGGAATCGTCATGTCCCTGAACTCTCTTTTCACCAGATCTCTGTTGGCGACAGCATTCGCACTGAGCCTTCCCACATTCACGATGGCTCAAGCTCGCACGGCCGCTCCAGCGGCAGCGCCGGCCAGCAAGGCTCAAGCGACCCTTGAGCAAGCCAGCAAGGAAGGCAAGACCACGTTTTTGATGTTCTTCAAGCAGCAGGACGCGGCCTCGAACGCGATGGCGGCGACGTTGAAGGAAGGCTTGGCTGAGAAGTCCGAGCGAGCGGCCGTCGCCTATGTGCAAGTCGGCAACCCCGCCGAGCAGGCGTTGGTCGCGAAGTACGACGTGAGCCGTGCTCCGATGCCCATGATCATCGCGCTCGCGCCCAATGGAGCCATGACCGGCATGT
>JBJXEX010000169.1:0-3986 GCA_046156195.1 Planctomycetaceae bacterium
ATATCCTGCGCCGTCACCGGCACCCGCTCCGGAACCGACTGCTGAGCCGTCATCACGACGACCTCAAAGCCCAGCTTCTCCAGCACCTTCCCCATCTCGGTGGCATCGTCCTCCGCAAACTGCAACCGATTGAGCTGCGCCGGATCGTACTTCGCGACGCCAACCAGCAAGGCGTACTTCTTGCCCTCGGCGAGCGAGACCGTCGGAAGCAGGAACATGGCGCAAAGGATCGTGATGAGCGTTCGCATGATGGTTCCCAATTTGTTTTCGATGGATCAGGGGGCGGTTATCGGAGGAAATAATCCTTCCGTGATCAATTCTTCACGAAGCGAGATTCGCAACGGGGCATTCATTGCCAAGACTTGGATCGTCACACGGCCAATCGGTGTTCGGCCCACCAACAGCGGGCCATTCCAGCGAAAATGACGAGTCCACTTGTGTCGCCGTGGATGGAACAGCGAAATGAGCTGACAGGTGCCTCCAAGCCGGTCGATTCCTGCGAGATTCGGCCCTTTGTGGCGATTGCAGTGAAGGCAGGCATACGCGAGGTTCGGCATTACCGTGGCCCCGCCATGCTGTTTGGGGATCACATGCTCAATCTCGAATGGCCCTGGATGCCATTGTCCGGGAAGCTGGCAGTATTCGCATTGGCCACCGGCTCGTGTACGAACTGCGATCTCCAGCGATTCATCCACGACGTGCGACTCCCGCTGGAGATTTCCGGAGACTTTGACGGGCCTTCGACTGCAAGATCGCCAGCAGGTCTCCGACCCGAGCGAAGTTATCGAGTTCGTCGACTTCCTCCGCCGAGAGTTCTCCCGCTTGATTCTTGGCGGCTAACTCGTGCATTCGATTTTGGTCGTCCGCCGAAAACCCCAACTTCAAGACATGACGCGCCAACGTCGCGGACAGCGGTCTTTCCTCGTCCGCCCAGACGCGAGAAAAGATGGCCGCTTCACTGGTTTTGGAACGAGGTCCGATGCTTGTGGAACGCATGTAAAACTCCTGGCCTGACTGAAGAACTCTGTTGAATTCCATTGTGGGGAACACGGGGGCGGGTCATAAGGGGTCGGGTGTTCGGTTTTTCGAAATTGGTGGGGATCGAGTCGATTCACGAAGCACGCTTTCTGCCCGCCACAACTCCGCGATGAAGGCGGTGCCATAAGGGGTCGGGGGTTTGTCCTTCAGCCGCCGCTCGACTTGATCCAGGATATCCTGCGCCGTGACCGGCACCCGCTCCGGAACCGACTGCTGAGCCGTCATCACGACGACCTCAAAGCCCAGCTTCTCCAGCACCTTCCCCATCTCGGTCGCATCGTCCTCCGCAAACTGCAACCAACAGTTCAGGGGTCTGGCACTTCGGAAATTCGGAATTGGCCCCGGCCAATTCCGAAATTCCGAAGTGCCTGACCCCGCGATTTCCAGGGACGATGTTGCGTCGCGAGAGGCCCCGTTGGGTGACGTGATCAACGCCTTCAACAATGTTCAGTTGGGCCACTCAGGGGTCAGGCACTTCGGAATTTCGGAATTGGCTGGGGCCAATTCCGAATTTCCGAAATGCCAGACCCCGGGCCTCCCCTCAAAGCCCAGCTTCTCCAGCACCTTCCCCATCTCGGTGGCATCGTCCTCCGCAAACTGCAACCGATTGAGTTGCGACGGATCGTACTTCGCCACCCCGACCAGCAAGGCGTACTTCTTGCCCTCGGCGAGCGAGACCGTCGGAAGCAGGAACATTGTGCAAAGGATCGTGATGATTGCTCGCATGATGATTCCCAAATTGTGTTTGTAGAACAGCCTGGGGGCAGCTTCAGCGTCATGCCAATTGTGTTGGCGAACACTTTGACCAACGCTCACTTTTCCACAATGCGGCCGAAGTTCCAGTCGTTGAAGCCACCGGGAGTGACCAATTCCGGACGTTGGTCCTTGCTCAGACGATTTTCGATGTAGTCGCGGGTTTCGCGCGACACGAAGGTCACCAATTCGTTGATGCTCAACTGCTGCCTGGGATAGCGAGTTTGATCTGCATCGCCGCGCAGGTATTTCAGCACTTGGTAGGTGAAAACACTGTGGCCGAGGTCGGCAAGCTCAAAGCTCTTCTCCTTACTGCTACAACTGAAGAGCACCACCATTCCCTTGGAGACTGTCCGGCGCGTGACACCGGCGGGGTCGAGTTCGATTTCGACCACGGGCTTGTCCTTGTCCTGAGCGGCCTTGGGCATGGCTTCGTTTCGGCAGGCATCGCACAGCAACAGTTTCTTTTCCGCAGGACAGTCCGCCAGCTTCTTGATGATCAGGCTCATCGGGACCAGCGAGGTCTTGTCATCCAGATTTGCTCGCTCGGGGCAGAAGTAGCTTTCCTTGTTGCCGTTGGCATCGACGGGGTCCGACTTCAACTGCACGCCATGCCCAGAGAACGCCAGTATGATCGTGTCCTCCGGATTCTTGTCCCGCAGTCGCCGGTCAAGCTGATCCAAAATGTCCTGCGCTGATATCGGCTTCCGAGCGGGGATAGAGGACTGTGAAGTCATCACCACCACATTGAAGCCCTGAAACTCCAGTGCCTTGCCGAGCGCAATGGCGTCATCGTCGGCAAACTGTAACCGGTTGAGCTGCGCGGGATCGTAAGTTTCCACACCCACGAGCAAGGCGTACTTCTTGCCCTTGGCGAGCGAGACAGTCGGATTTGTCGGCGGAGTGTTGTTACTCGGCTTTCCTTGCCGTAGGGAGCCCAGCGGCCAATCGTTGGTCCGGCCCATCACTTCGGGAAGCTGTTCCCGGCTCAGCTTGGCAAAGACGTAGTCGCGCGTCTCGGCCGAGGCGTAGCGGGCCAAACCACCCACGCTAATCTGGTCACGGAAGTAGTTCTTGGGGTCCGCTTCGCCCTTCAAGTACTTCAGGACGTGATAACAAAAGGCGCTGTGCTTCAGTTCGGGAAAGTCATAGCTTCTTTCTCCCTCGGTGCAGGAATAGAGGGCCAGGAACCCCTTCGGCACGGTTCGCCGAGTGACGCCAGCGGGTGTCAGTGTCAGTTCAATCTCCGGCGCATTCTTGCCGATCGTCGAAAAGTCCTCGTTCCGGCAGGCATCGACGATCAACAGCTTTCGCTCGGCGGCACACTGCTGGATCAGCTCATACACCTTCGCGATCGACACCAACGAATCGACGTTGTTGAGATTGGCTTCCTCCGGACATAAGAAGTACGTCTCTTCCCCGCCGCTCTTCAGCTTGCGCGGCTGCTTGTACTGCACGCCATGCCCAGAGAACCCGACGACCAAAGTATCCTCCGCCTGCAACCCCTTCACTCGCCGCGAAAGCTGGTCCAGAATCTTCTCCGCCGTGTTCGGCCGCTGCGCCGGAATCTCCGCCGAGTGAGTCATAACGATCACGTCAAACCCCAACTCCTTGAACGTCTTCCCCAGCTCTTCGGCATCGTCCTCGGCAAAACTCAGCCGCGTCAAAAACGTCGGATCGTAAGTCTCCACTCCCACGAGCAAGGCGTACTTCTTGCCCTCGGCCAGCGAGACCGTCGGAAGCAGCGACAGGCAACACAGAATGCTGATGAGAATTCGCATGATGGTTCCAAGTGTTTGATTTGGTCCCCATCCAGCTTGCCTGGATGGAACCAGAGATGGAGTGCTAATCACGGCCATCACATTCCACTTTCTGTTTTCCCGCAGTTCGCCGCCGAAGGCGGCGAACTGCGGGAAAACAGGCAGGCGGTGTGTCGATCTTGATTAGCCCGCGATCTGATTCACCATCCGCACGAGGCGGATGGGGTCTGAGAGTCGAGTTGTCGTTCTGTCTCTAGCCCTAAACCAAGCGTAGTCTAAACGTGAGAAAGTTTGAGAAAGACGAAACTCTCCGGCGTTTTCCGGTGTTTAGTGAGTATTCACGATCAACGAACATCGACACACAGGAGGTTTTCGAGTGAAGCTCAATCTATTGCGGAGGTTATCCCGGCGCGAGCGTCGCGTGGAGCAAAGAAT
>JBJXEX010000181.1:0-7441 GCA_046156195.1 Planctomycetaceae bacterium
CGGAACGGCGCAAGCCCTCCGGTGAAGTGTCGCAAAACTCAACGAAACCGGACGGCTTGCGCCGTTCCGCTTCTATGAAAGACGTAAAGTCAGTGCCCTCCGCTCGCCAAGAGCCGCTTCGCCCCGCGTTCGTCTCACAATGGAAGCGGCATCTCGAAAGGACCGTCGATGATCCCAACACGCCGTTTCCTGAATGGCGTGAGCTGCTGACGACTCTCTCAAAGACTGATGGGACGAAGGGGACCGAAGGAACGAATGCGGCACAGCAACTTTTGTCGCTGGCCGAGAAGACCGGAGCGGATTTGGCCGAAGTCGTGACCGCGTGGAAGCAATTGAAAGTGACCGAAGCCGGCAAGGCGGCGACGGAGTTGCCGGATGCTCGGCAAGAGTTGTTGCGAAAGTTGTTGTTCAACACGGCCGAAGGCTCGCCGTTCGCCGTGCCGAAGAATGCCGAGGACTATTTCTCGGCGGAAACGAAGACCGCGTTGCAGTCGCGGCGTGACGAGATCAAACAACTCAACGCGGCCATGCCGAAGCTGCCCGAAGCGATGGCGGTCAGCGAGGGGACGGTCGAGGACTTGCCCCTGCACTTGCGAGGCAATCACACGACGCTGGGGAAAGAGCGTCTGCCGCGCCGCTACCCGCGCATCTTGGCGGGTGATCAGCAGACGCCCATCGCGGGCGATCGCAGTGGCCGGTTGGAGTTTGCTCAGTGGCTGACTCAACCGAATTCCGTCGCAGGCGGACTGACGGCGCGTGTGGCGGTCAATCGAATTTGGCAAGGACACTTTGGCGAGGGACTCGTTCGTTCGCCGGATAATTTTGGATTGCTCGGCGACAGGCCGACGCATCCGGCACTGTTGGATTGGCTCAGTCGCCGGTTCATTGGTTTCGGTTGGTCTCGGAAGTCGCTGCATCGCGAGATCATGCTTTCGTCCGCGTATCAAATGCGGACGACGTTCAATGAGGCGGCGTTTCTGGCTGACCCTGACAACCGGTTGTGGTGGCGGCGCAATCGTCGGCGGTTGGAGGTTGAAGCGGTTCGCGATTCGTTGCTGGCGGTGAGCGGCCGGTTGGAGAACGGAATGGGCGGCTCGCTGCTGCCGACGGCGAATCGAGCTTACGTCACCGGGACGGCGAATTTTTTTCCGCAGATTTACAACTCGAATCGGCGGTCGGTCTATTTGCCCGTCGTGCGGAGTGCGTTGTACGAGCTGTTTCAAGTCTTCGATTTCGCCGAACCGAGCGTGCTCAACGGCAAGCGGGACTCGACGACGCTGGCGACGCAGGCGCTGTTCATGCTCAACAGCCCGTTGGTCGCGGAGCAAGCTCGTGAGGTGGCGCAACAACTTTTAGCGCGGCCGGACCTCGACGATGTGGCTCGGATTCGTCTCGCGTTTCTGACGTGCTATCAGCGCGAGCCGCTTTCGTCCGAGCGGAATCGCTGCTTGGATTTTCTGGATCGACTCGAAGCCGCACAACCGGCCGGCGCGGCGGATCGGCGACTCGCGGCGTGGCGTGGGTTGTGTCGGACGTTGCTCGCGGCGAATGAGTTTCTGTTCGTGGAGTAAGCGGCACGGCGCCAGCCCAATGGGAACGCCCAGGGGTCAGGCACTTCGGAATTTCGGAATTGGCCGGAGACAGCTCAAGACGCGCAACACGCTCAGTCCGGCCAATTCCGAAATTCCGAAGTGCCTGACCCCGGCTGCGTCGAGCGCGGATTATCCTGGTTAATCGTCCGCGTCGAAGACGGTCGATTCCGTGAACCGTCTCCCATCGGTTTCTATTTCGCCAAGTTATGGTATTTTGAGGCCCTGTATCCGCTGATATTCACCGTCGCGGCGCTCCGCAAAGCGGTCGAAGCGACGCGGGATAGTCCCACGCACGAGCCAATGGAATGAACCCGAAGGTTTACATCGAAACCACGATCATCAGTTATTTGACCGCTTGGCGCAGCCCACAACTCGTCATGGCGGCGAATCAGGAGACGACGCGGAATTGGTGGGACGATGAACGGCACAAATTCGACCTGTTCATCTCGGAAGCGGTCATTCAGGAAGCCTCCGCCGGTGATCCCGATGCGGCCAGGAGAAGGTTGGAAGCCATTCAAGAACTCCCCGAACTTCCGATTACCGACGAAGCTCGGTTGTTAGCCCAAGAGTTGATCGAACAGACCCCATTGCCTGAGAAAGCCAGCGTCGACGCCCTGCATGTGGCCACCGCAACCGTCAACGGCATGGACTATCTGCTGACTTGGAATTGCCGACACATTGCGAATGCCACGTTGCGAAACTCAATGGCTGAAGTTTGCCGTTTGGCGGGCTACGAGATGCCGGTCATCTGCACGCCACTCGAATTGATTCAGGAGCTCGAACATGACTGACGATCCCATTGTCGCCGAAGTGCGGAAGGCCAGAGACGACTACGCTCAGCGATTCAATTACGATCTGGACGCGATCTGCCGAGACCTTCAGCAGAAGCAACAACAATCTGGTCGGAAGCTCGTCGGGTTTCCTCCCAAGCGGCCGAGAATTGTCGAAGAGAATATCGTGACCCTTGACTGAATCCCGAAACAACCACCGGTCCAAGCCCGCGATTGAGTGTGACCGATGAAATCACCGAAGCACTCAGGACCACATCATGCCCGAAGCCCACTTTGACCAACTGCTCACGGAATTACGCGACCAGCAGCCGTTTCGGATTTTCGCGGTGACATTTCTGAGTGGCCGGCGTTTTGAAGTCGATCACCCACACGCCTTGCTTGTTCGCGAGGGAGTGGCCGTGTTTTTGGCACCTGGCGGTATCCCGATCTACTTCGATCATGACAGCGTGAACGAGGTCATTCACGCGGGGATCAACACCAACGTCTAGCCTTGCGAGTTTTTTTGTCATCAACGATCGGAACAACCGGGCCTTGCCCGCGATTGAGAGTCAATAATGTCGATTGCCACAACGTCCTTGCATGAGCCTGAAGAGCGATTCGCTCAGCACACATCGTTTGTCGAGACGGCTCCGCCTGTCGAATGGCGAAACGGGGACTCGTCGGCGCGTCGGCGAGGCTCCGACATCCAAGACGATGACGACGATCCGATGCCGAAGCGAAAGAAGATTCGCTCCAGCACGTCGCATCTGAAGGTCGTGCCGGAGACGCTGGAGTTGCGAGAACTCGTCAAGGCGAAGGCGCAGCAGTTCGCGGAGAAACTGGATCACTCGAAGCCGTTCAACAAGACGCAATTGACGGTGTGGTCGATGCAGTTGCTCGCCGAGATGTCGCTGCCGGAGAAGTACAGCGGTTTCGCGGCCGTGCTGATCGGCAATTTCTTTTGGCGTCGGCAATTCCTGGCGACTCCGTTCGAGCGGCGGATGCTCTTGTTGCCGCACTGCCTGAAGCACGCCGAGGGCTGCCCGGCCGAGTACACCGAATTTGGTCTCGACTGCGAACGCTGCGGTGCCTGCACGATCGCCGACTACAAAGTGCGGGCCGAGCAACTCGGCTACAAGGTGCTCGTCGCGGAAGGCTCACCGATCGTGCTGAAGATCATCGTCGGCGGGTACGTCGATGGCATTCTCGGCGTCGCCTGCCTGAATGTGCTGGAGAAGGCGATCGACAAAGTCCTGATCGCGGGGGTGCCGAGCTATGCCGTGCCGCTGCACTCCGGCGATTGCCACAACACGTCGCTCGACGAGTCCTGGATTTGGGAAGTGCTCGACAAGTACGAGCCGATGCCAGACGCTCGGCTGACGGGCTATGTCTCAATCATGCGTGCGGCCAATCGGCTGTTCGACGACCACTTCGATCGCCTGCTGCCGCGAGTCCGCAGCAAGACACCGGAAGCCGCCGCGACGCCGCTCGGCAAGACGGAAGACATCTCCTACGAGTGGCTCCGCAATGGGGGCAAACGCTTCCGTCCGTTCATCACGCTGGCCGCGTATGACGCCGCGACCGGCGGTTCCTGTCTGAAGAATTTCGATTCGAGCAAGCAGCCATTCGAGTTTCCCGATTCAGTCGCGCGAGTGGCCATGTCGATTGAGGCATTCCACAAAGCCTCGCTGGTCCACGACGACATCGAAGACGATGACCTGTTCCGCTACGGCCGCGAGACATTGCACCGCACGCACGGCCTCGGCCCGGCCATCAACATTGGGGATCACTTGATCGGGCTGGGGTACAAGCTGATTGCCGCGAGTCGTAGCTCAGGCGGCTCGCCTGAGTCCGCTGCAAATCCAGAACAAAACGGGCACGCGAGCCGCGTACCCCACGAAATCTCGTGCGATGTTCTCGAACGCATGGCTGCCGCGCACATCAAGCTCTGCGACGGGCAAGGCGCGGAGATGTTCTGGCAGCAGAACCCGACGCTCGACTTCACGCCGCTCGACGCGCTGCAAATCTACGCGCTCAAAACGTCCCCCGCCTTCGAGGCCGCGCTCTATGCCGGACTGCGAATGGCTGGTTCGGTCGAGAAATACGAAACGCTGATCGGCCCGTTCTGTCGGCACGTCGGGATCGGCTTCCAAATCCTCAACGATCTGAAAGACTGGCGCGGCGACAACGACAACAAGATGGTCGCGGGCCAAGACGCACTCGCTCTGCGGCCGACGTTGATGATGGCCCTCGCCTGGCAGGCCGCGAACGCCGAGCAACGTCAACTCATGGAACGCTGTTACTTCGATCGCGAGGAACAAGACGCGATCCGCCTCGCCCGCCTCCGCCGCTTGTACGAGGAACTCGGTGTCTTCGAGAAAGCCGAACGCCTGATCGAGAAGTCGCGCGACCGAGCCGAACTGCTCGCCGACGAAGTCGAGTCGGACGACGTGCGGCAACTTTTGTACTTCCTCGTGGACACCGTCATGGCCGACGAACAAGACAAAGACCCGCGCGACTCGATGCCCAAGCCGATGTCGATGCTCGTTTCGCTGCCGGTGACGACGGCGTGATTTGCCCTCAAAGAACTTTCAACTCGCCGGGAATCGAAGAACCGTTTGTGGAGTCTCCGATGTGGCTGATTCGTTTGACGCCCTGGTCGGCGCTGCTTGGTTGTGGGCAGTGGCTGGCATTCGTGAGTCCAGACCTGATTCACGTTGCCTGGATACGCTCGGCGTGTTTGACGATGCAGGAACCGAGCACCATGTCCGTCATGACGACCAACGGTTGTTTTGGAGTTGTTCTGTGGGAACTCTGGGAACAAACATGGCACAGCCGATTCGCGACAGTCGGGCACTTGTTCACAGGTCTTGGAACAATTGGGCTGTGCTATTCGGTGATGCGTCGTTGTTGGAGAGCATCGAAAGACCAGTCGGTCGGCAAGACGTCGAAGGATTTCGTGGATCTCTTGTCGTCATGTCCGGAAGAAGGTTGGTTCCAGCAGATGGCTCGTTCGGAGTCCACCGACACGATTCGATCGCCGTTCGAGTGACGGCTCATCCCCGATGCTGCATTGCTCGGCTTGGCGCGGATTCCAATAATCCTGTCGTCGACGAAGCTCGTGCCGCTGGCGATGGAATGATTGAGCCCGAATGGTGTGAGTTTCATTTGCCAATCATTTCCCAGAGACAACTAACATCATGAGCGAGAACTTTTCATCCGATGGCGTGACCGCAGACCTGGAGTTGACGGACACAAAACTACGCGTCGTTGATGGCGAACTTCAGCGATTGAATGAGAAGGGTGGAGTGGCGATGCGAGTCGCTCTTTCGACGATCAATCGCATCGAGTTCCAAACTCGGTTTGACAAGGGATTCTTTCTGTTCTTGGGAACAACCATTGGCCTGAGTTTGATTGGTGCTCTGGTTTCACAGAACAACATCCTGACCTGCATCTTGTACGCGATCGCCATGCTGGTCTTGCTGTTTGGTCTCTGCGGTTGCCGCGACCGAGTGATTGTCATCGTGACTGACGATGAGCTGTTGGATGTTATCAATCGCGATTCAAAAGATATGTTGGACGGATTTGTCAGCAGCCTGCGAAAGATGATCGTCGAGACCCGGCAATTGAAATGACGGTTGTGCGGGAGTGATCCGTGCCCATTGCTCCGATTTGGGCCAGTTCCCATACTCCCGCCGCTTTGAATTTGCGTTTTCTCTTCGAGCAATTGGCACGCTGCGCGTGTCGGACTCGTCGATGGATTTGATCTCGCATTGCTCATCTCTCACCGAGTTTGAAAGGAGTCTTCTGATGCCGATTTTCAATGACAATTCTGAGACGATTGGTCGCACACCGCTGGTTCGTATCAATCGTTTGACCCAAGGACTGAAGGCGACGGTGCTGGCCAAGATTGAGGGCCGCAATCCGGCTTACAGCGTCAAATGCCGTATCGGCGCGGCGATGATTTGGGATGCCGAGAAGCGCGGCGTGCTCAAGCCGGGAATGCAGGTGGTCGAGCCGACCAGCGGCAACACGGGGATCGCTCTGGCTTATGTCTGCGCGGCGCGCGGCTATCCGCTGACGCTCACCATGCCGGAGACCATGTCGCTCGAACGACGCATGATGCTCAAGGCGTTCGGCGCGACGCTCGTGCTGACGCCCGGTTCGGAAGGGATGAAGGGAGCGATCGCTCGCGCGGAAGAGCTTTCCAAGCAACCGGGATTTTTCATTCCGCAGCAGTTCAAGAATCCGGCCAACCCGGAGATTCACTTCAAGACCACCGGCCCGGAGATTTGGGAAGACACCGACGGGAAGGTAGATATCTTCATCGCGGGTGTCGGGACCGGCGGCACGATCACCGGAGTCTCGCGGTACATCAAGAAGCACAAAGGCCACGCGATGAAGTCGATCGCCGTCGAGCCGACCGCCAGTCCGGTTCTCTCCGGCGGTAAGCCCGGCCCGCACAAGATTCAGGGAATCGGAGCGGGCTTCATTCCCGACATCCTCGACATGTCGCTGGTCGATGAGGTCGTGCAAGTCACGAACGAAGAGGCGATGGAGTTGGCTCCGCGCTTGGCCAAGGAAGAGGGGATCATCAGCGGCATCAGTTGCGGAGCGGCGATGGCTGCGGCTCTTCGGGTGGCCGCTCGGCCTGAGTCCGAAGGCAAGACGATCGTCGTCATCCTGCCCGACTCCGGCGAACGCTATCTCTCGACGCCAATGTTCGAGTACGCGAAGGCGTGAAGCTCGTAGTGACCCGACTTATTGGGTCAATTTGGGTTTGTCCCAATAGTGTTCGGCACGGCTGATGCTGTTGGTTCGCCGGCCGCCAGCGGCAGTGGACAGGCGCTATAATTGTGCTGGTCAGTCACGAGAGGCGAATCGTCGGAGAGCGTGTCATCCAATAAGTCGGCGCAGCACAAAGTGACGCGGACGCCGAGTTCACACGCCCCCCCCTCCCTCGGAGTTAGCGTGCGGTGGCGGCGTCGCGTGCTTTGAGTTTGGCCAGGTGGGCCGTCAGTTCGTCTTCGGTCGCCCAGCCCATCATGTAGAAGCACAACATCTCGTGCGTGCGTTTGG
>JBJXEX010000207.1:0-30736 GCA_046156195.1 Planctomycetaceae bacterium
TTCCGCGACGTTCAAAAAGACATCGACGAATTGAGTTCCACCATTCCATTGATGTGGCATCAGAATCCCTCCTTATGTGCCCTCAACTGCGGCAAACCAAAGGAAGGACCGCTATCGGACCAATAGCGCTTCTAGCCTATATTCGGACTGTTGAAAATAATCGGCTTGGAGCGACACACCAAAACAACGCCAAAGGCACGAAGACACACGGTTGTCTTCGTGCCTTTGCTTTCTGCATCATTCCTCTGACCAGATTCCTCTGATTACCGTCTTCAACGACCGTTGAGATCAAAGGAATCTGGTCAGAGGAATGAAAACAAAAGCAACCCGCCTCAATCGTCCTGCAGGATCGTGACGCAGTTACCGACCGCAGCCCAAAGCGCGGGGGACACATCAAGCTGACCAGCTTGGCGAACTATTGTCATGGCTTCATCGAGCGGCCGGTTGGTCGCCAGCGCGATCGCCGCCGCCGCAATGATTGGTGAGCGACTCATCCCCGCGCTGCAATAAACCAACGTGGGAATATTGGCACTGAGCAAATCGGCCACTGTGTGGCAGGCGAGCTTGAGCAACCAATCGGGATTGCCCGCTCCATCGACGAGTGGGAATCGCTGGTAGATCAGATCTCGTGGTGGGACCGCCGGGGCTTCGTTGCCCGCGAGGTCAATGATCGCTTGAATGCCCGCCGCGAACACCGCACGCCAGTCGCGAACATCTCCAAGATGACCCAGCCACAAAGCGTGCGGTGCAATTTGTCTCATGGAATTTTCCAGCAACATTGTGGTGCGACGCTCCGCGTCGCAAATCACGACGCGGAGCGTCGTGCCACACTCTAGCGGCTTCGCCGCGTGATCACTTCATCGGAGAACTTCGAGTATGTGTTGTCGTCAATTGCTGGTCCTGGCCGTGGTGTTGTCTGTTTCTCCTTCCGTCGTCCCCGCGGCGGACATCGCCACCAAGAGTCCGCCCTATGACATCGTCGTGTACGGCGGCACGTCGGGCGGGATCATCGCGGCGGTGCAAGCAACGAAGATGAAGAAGTCGGTCGTGCTGATCGAACCCTCGAAGCATCTCGGCGGACTGACCTCCGGCGGATTGGGGGCGACCGATATCGGGAACAAGTCCGCAATCGGTGGCTTATCGCGGTCGTTCTATCGTCGCGTCGCCGAGCATTACGCGAAGGACGACTCCTGGACGTGGGAGAAGCGCGAGAGCTACCGCAGCAATCGCCAAGCGGGCGAGACGGAGATGTGGACCTTCGAGCCACACGTCGCCGAGGCGATCTTTCGCGAGATGCTCAAAGAGGCCAACGTGCCGGTCGTCATCGGGCGGCTCGACCTGAAGAACGGCGTCATCAAATCCGGCGAGCGGATCAGCAGCATTCGACTCGAAGGGGGATTGGAGTTCATCGGCTCAGTCTTCATCGACGCGACTTATGAAGGGGACTTGATGGCCAAGGCGGGAGTCTCGTACCACGTTGGCCGCGAGGCGAACGCCAAGTACGACGAGACGCTCAACGGAGTGCAAACCAAGAACGCCAAGCATCATCAATTCATCAAAGCGGTCGATCCGTTCGTGAAGCCGGGTGATCCCGCCAGCGGACTGTTGCCGTTGCTTCAGGCGGGCGATCCGGGTGAGGAAGGAGCCGAGGATCGTCGCGTGCAAACCTACAACTTGCGGCTCTGCACGACCGACATCGCCGAGAACCGCCGAGCGTGGCCCAAGCCGGCCGACTACGACGAGAAGCGTTGGGAGTTGCTCTTCCGCAATTGCGAGGCGGGTGACACACGCATCCCGTGGAACCCGATCTTCATGCCGAATCGCAAGACCGACACGAACAACAATTTCGCCATCAGCACCGACTTCATCGGCGCGAACTACGACTACCCGGACGGCGACTACGCGACGCGCGAACGGATCTACAAAGAACACATCAGCTACACGAGCGGCCTGCTCTGGTCACTGGCGAATCACCCGCGCGTCCCCGAATCAGTACGGTCGCACTTCCAACGGCTGGGACTGGCGAAGGACGAATTCACCGACAACGACAACTGGCCGCATCAGCTTTATGTGCGTGAGGCTCGGCGAATGATTTCGGACTATGTGATGACGCAGCACAACTGCCAGGGCCGCGTCGTCGCCGAGGATTCCGTGGGTCTCGCCGCCTACACGATGGATTCGCACAACACCCAGCGGTACGCGAAGGACGGCCGCGCTTGGAACGAGGGAGACGTGCAAGTCGGAGGGTTCAGCCCGTACTCGATTTCGTACCGCAGTCTCGTGCCGAAGAAGTCGCAATGCTCGAACCTGCTGGTCCCAGTCTGCCTCGCGGCTTCGCACATTTCTTACGGCTCGATCCGCATGGAGCCGGTCTTCATGGTGCTCGGCCAGACGTCCGCAACGGCCGCTGCGATGGCGATTGATGCCAAGCTCAGCGTGCAAGACGTCGCGTATCCGAAGCTGCGCGAGCGGCTGCTGGCCGACGAACAAGTTCTCGACTGGACCGGCCCGAAGCGAACGCCCGGTATCGACGCGGCGAAGTTACCCGGCCTCGTGATCGACAACACCGACGCCAAGCTGACCGGCGAATGGACCCACAGCTCATCAACCGGCGGCTTCGTCGGAGCCGATTACCTCCACGACAACAACACCGCCAAAGGAGACAGCCGCGCCGAGTTCACGTTCAAGATTCCGAAGTCCGGCAAGTACGACGTCCGCATCGCCTACACGCTCAATCCAAACCGCGCGACGAACGTGCCGGTGACGATCAACTCAACCGAAGGAGACAAGACCGTCAAACTCAACCAACACGACGCGACCAAAGAGGGCTTCCGCTCCATCGGCGTGTTCGCATTCGATGCGTCAATGCCGGCCAAGATCACGATCAGCAACGTCGGCACCGACGGCTACGTCATCGTGGATGCCGTGCAGTTGATTGAGAAATGATCCAGCCTGACGACGATTTGCTCTCTTTGTTATCGTGCCAACAACATCCTTCATTGCGAAAGGCCACGGAAATGCAAGTCTCCACTTTGGTTGAACCTGTCGCCGGACGCGGTTTTCGCGCGATGACCGGCAGTCCCTTTGAAATCACGGTCGAGGCGGAGACTCGACAGGAGGCGATCCGTCAATTGCAGGTGAGCCTTCGGCAACGGATGGCCCACGGCGCAGAGATCGTGAACGTGGAAGCGGAAGTTGACGTTCATCCGTGGCAAAAGTTTGCCGGCGGGTTGAAGGACCATCCGCTGTTGGAGCAATGGGAGCAGGCGATGGCAGAATACCGCGAACAAGTGGATCGCGAGCAAGAGGCACGTGAGCAGGCGGAGCAAGAAGCGGATCCCTCATGAGTCTCTACCTCTTCGACACCGACCTGCTGACGCTCTACAGCAAAGGGCATTCGTGCGTTTGCGAACGTGCTTCCGCGCACCAGTCGCATGAGCTTGTGACGTCAGTGCTCACCGTCGAAGAGTTGCTGACAGGTTGGTACACCGTCCTGCGTCAAGCCAAAAACGATCAGCAGTTGGCCGTCGCTTACGATGGCATGACGTTTTCGATTGAGTTTTTGTCGCAGATGAGAGTCATCTCTTTTTCTGCGAAAGCTGCCGCGCGGTTTACTGTGTTCCGAAAGGCCCGGTTGAAAATCAAAACGATGGACCTGCGGATTGCCTGCGTCGCGTTGGAAGCCGGAGCCAAGCTGGTCACTCGCAATCGCGCGGACTTTGAACTTGTACCCGGCCTCGAACTGGAAGATTGGACGATTCCATAGGAGCAACGATGCTTGCCAAGCGAATTATTCCGTGCCTCGACGTCCATGCCGGACGGGTCGTCAAAGGGGTCAACTTCTTGAACCTGCGAGACGCGGGCGATCCGGTCGAGGTGGCTGCTCGGTACGAAGAGCAGGGGGCCGACGAACTTGTCTTCCTCGACATCACCGCCAGTCACGAGGCGCGGCAGATCATGCTCGATGTCGTGCAGCGCGTCTCGGACTCGATCTTTATGCCGTTCACCGTCGGCGGTGGCATTCGCACGATTGATGACGTCACGCAACTCATTCAAGCCGGAGCTGAGAAGGTCAGCATTAACTCGGCGGCGGTGCGGACTCCGCAGCTCATCACCGAGACTGCTCGCAAGTTCGGCAGTTGCGCGACGGTTGTGAACATCGACCCCAAGCGCGTGCAGAAAGACGGACGCGAGTTTTGGGATGTTCACATCAACGGCGGCCGCATCGCGACCGGCTTGCAAGCTGTCGAGTGGGCACGCGAAGTCGAACGGCTCGGTGCCGGCGAGATCGTGCTGACCTGCATGGACGCCGACGGCACGAAAGACGGCTACGACTTGGAGATCACTCGCGCGGTGGCCGATGCGGTTGGGATTCCCGTCGTCGCGAGCGGCGGAGCCGGCAGTCCGCAGCACTTGTGCGACGCCGTCACGATCGGCCACGCCAGCGCGGCACTCGCGGCGAGTATCTTTCATTACGCCGAATACACGATCGCCGAAACCAAACGCTACATGGCCGATCGCGGCGTTCCGGTCAGGTTGTGAGTACCACTCAGGACCGCTCAGGGGTCAGGCACATGCTGGAGCCTGCTGTGCTCGATCCTCTTGCTGCCAACCCACTCGTCGGCCGCCTGGCTCCGTCGCCCACCGGAGCACAGCACGTCGGCAACGCGCGAACCTACTTGCTGGCGTGGCTGTCGATTCGTTCGCGCGGGGGCCGGTTGATTCTGCGGATCGAAGACATCGACTCGCCGCGCGTGAAAGCGGGAGCGGCTCAGCAGGCGATCGACGATCTGCGTTGGTTAGGGCTTGATTGGGACGAAGGCCCGGACGTCGGCGGGCCTCATGCTCCGTATGTGCAGACCGAGCGGATCGACTGCTACCGCGAGCGGCTGTCTCGGCTGCAACGTGACGAGCGAGTTTATCCCTGCACCTGCACTCGATCGGACATCGAAGCGGCCGCCAGTGCGCCGCACATCGAGCACGAAGGCTCGATCTATCCGGGAACATGTGCGGGACGCTTGGCGAGTGATGCGATCAAGCTGCGCGATCAGCCGTTCGCGTGGCGGTTTCGCACGACCGATCGAGACCTCGATTTCGAGGACCGCGTGGCCGGTTCTCAACGAGCCAACGTGCGACGTGAACTCGGTGATTTCGTCGTCGGCAAAATGGACGGCTCAGCGGCCTATCAACTCGCGGTCGTCTGCGACGATCACGCGATGGGCGTCACCGAAGTTCTGCGAGGCGACGATCTCTTGCCGAGTACGTTTCGACAGCTCGAATTGTATGCCGCGTCCGATTGGAGGCCGCCGACGTTCGCTCACGTCCCGTTGGTCATCGGCCCGGATGGACGCCGGTTGGCGAAACGGCACGGCGACACGCGGCTGGCGACATTGCGGCAACAGGGAGTCCGCGCGGAAGAACTCATCGGCCTGCTGGCGTGGTCGTGCGGCTTGCGGCCCACGCGCGAGCCGATCGCCGCGCGGGAACTCGTCGCCGAGTTTGATCTCTGCCGCGTGACACGCGAGCCGTTCGTGTTCAACGCCGCTATGACGCAGCGGACTCCCGCGTGATGAGCCGACAATGTAACCCGAAGCGTTAGCGAGGGCGGACGCTCACCCGACTTGATCTGTGGCGATGCGTTCTGGAGCCTTCGCCCTCGCTGACGCTTCGGGTTATTTTGTTTGCGGCTGTTCCACGGAGTAGCCGTGGCGACGATCGCTTTCTAACGTGCCCGCGTAGTCGGACTCTCTGAGTCAGGTGAATTCTTAAAACCATGCCCGACTGGGAAAGTCAGGCTACAAATCAGGAGTCTGCATCGTGCCATTTGTTCGTCGTTGGTCTGTGTTACTTGCCTGTCTGTTCTTTGTGGCGGGGGCCAATCAGTTGTCGGCCGCTGAGCCGAGCGTGGCGAGTGCCTTGCAGCCGTTTGTCGAGAGCGGTTCGCTGGCGGGGGCGGTGACGGTCGTCGCGAACAAAGACAAAGTGCTCAGCCTCGAAACCGTTGGCTTCATGGATGTCGGCGCGAAGCAGGCGATGAAACCCGACTCGCTGTTTTGGATCGCGTCGATGAGCAAGCCGATCACCGGCACGGCGGTCATGCTGCTGGTCGATGAGGGCAAACTGAAGCTCGACGATCCGATCGAGAAGTATCTGCCGGAGTTCAAAGAGTTGCAGGTGGCGGTCGCGAATGGTGCCGAACTCAAGAAGCCATCACGACTGGTGACGGTTCGCGATGTGATGTCTCACACCAGCGGAATGCCATTCAAGTCGGCGAAGGAACAGCCGACGCTCGACGGGTTGCCGCTCAAAGACGCGGTGCTCAGCTACGCGGCCACGCCGCTGACGCACGAGCCGGGCACGAAGTACCAATACTCGAACGCCGGCATCAACACCGGGGCGCGGATCATCGAAGTCATCAGCGGGATGAGCTACGAGGACTTCATGGATCAGCGGCTCTTCAAACCGCTCGGCATGAAGGACACGACGTTCTGGCCCAACGAAGAACAAGTCTCGCGACTGGCGAAGCCGTATAAGCCAAGCGCCGACAAGACGAAGCTCGAAGAGACCACGATCTCGCAACTGACCTACCCGTTGAGCAAACGTGACAATCGCTATCCGATGCCGGCGGGTGGACTGTTCTCGACTGGGGCCGACGTCGCGACGTTCTGTCGCATGTTGCTCAATGGCGGTGAACTGAATGGCAAGCGATATCTCTCCCAAGAGGCACTCAAGACGATGACCAGCAAGCAAACCGGCGACATGGTCAAAGACGGCTACGGCATCGGCTGGTCCACGAACGGCATGACCTTTGGACATGGCGGAGCACTCGCCACCAACATGACGATCGACCCACAGCGCGGTCTGATCACCGTCTTCCTCGTGCAACACGCTGGCTTCCCCGGCGATGGCGGCAAGAGTCACGGCGCATTTGTGAATGCGGCGAATAGTGTTTTCGGAAAATAATCGTCGCCGCACTCGCCAGAGTGCGGTGCATCCGCGTTCTGGCGAACGCGGCTAATCTGGCCCGGCCGAAAGCCGATCGCCGTCAGCCGACAGCCGTCATACCGTTTTTCTGCGACTTCAAAAAACGGCATAACGGCGATCGGCTGTCGGCAATCGGCTGACGGCCGGAAGTATCACAATCGGGAGTCCTCATCATGCGATGTTTTCAAAGTCTTATTCTGGTCGTTGTTGTGAGCCTGTTGATCGGCACGATCCCGCTGCACTCGGAAGAGCCAAGCTCGATTGAAGTCCTGCCGAGCGATCCGAAGCTGGCGAAGATTGTGCTGATCGCCGGCTCGAATGTTTTCAAACCGGGGGAGCACGAATACGTCGCGGGCTGTGCGGTGCTCCGCGACTTGCTGAAGCAATCGCCGGGAGTTGCTCCGGTCCTCGCGCTCGACTGGCCCAAGAAGCCAGAGACTCTGGCCGGTGCGAAGTCCGTCCTGTTTCTGTTCGACGGAGGCGAGAAGCACCAGTTGCTCGGCGCGGATCGGATGGCTCAGGTCCGCAAGTTGGCGGATGAGGGTGTCGGCTTCGTCGGCTTGCATCAGTTCGTCGATGTGCCGAAGGACCTCGGCGATCGGATGTGCGACTTGATGGGTGCCGCGTGGGAGAAGGGGCACTCGCAGCGAGCACACTGGGTCCACAAGTACGCGACGTTTGCCGAGCATCCCGTCAGCCGTGGCGTCGCACCGTTTCAGATTGATGATGGTTATCTCTTTAAGCTGCGCTTTGTCCCGGAGATGAAGGGGGTGACTCCGCTGCTCCGTACGGTTTCTCCGAAAGCCGCCCGCCAGGAACTGACCGACGAGGCGATCGTCGCATGGCTTTACGAACGAGCGAACGGAGGTCGGTCCTTCACGTTTACCGGGACTCATCTGCACGCCAGTTTGGCCGAGGAAGGTTATCGGCGATTTCTGGTCAACGGCATTCTGTGGACGGCGGGCGTTGAGATCCCGAACAGCGGAGCACCGGTCTCGCTGACTCCCGAAGGTCTGAAGAAGTACCTCAAGCCCGCGCCAGTCACGGCCGCTCAATGAACTTGGAACGATGTTGAAGCAGGCCGCATTTACCGCCACGACGGGCGTGTCGGTGACTATTCCTGCGGCGGCGTCCCTTCGCGGCGGCGATACTCGGCCACGATCACCAGAAACGCCAGATAGTCGTGAAGGGTGTGCGTCACCATCGGCGTCAGCAAGTTGGGGGGCTGAGTCAGCGTCATTAGCCAGCTCAGGTAATTGCCGATGCCGCAGGCCAGCAGCGCGTACAGCGGCGTGACCCAGTGGACGACGCCGAATATGAGGTTGCTCACGAATTGCCCGGCTCCGGCGCTATCACAGGCGCGCGCGATCCAGGGTTGCAGCAAGCCTCGGAACAGCAATTCTTCGGCGACACCCGCGAGGATCGACAACAGGATCAAGTCGTACCAATGCAGGTTCGCCAACGAGGGAGCCAACTCGCGAGTCAGAAAGTCCCGAATCCTTCGCAGCGAGCCGACGGGAAAACGATAAGTCATCCAAAAGAGGGCGAACGTCGGGACCGTCGCCAGCACTCCCCAAACGAAGGCTCGCCAGTCCCACGCGAGATGTTCGAGCGGATTGATCGACACGCACCAGCCGATCCCCAGCGCCGCCAGCGCCAAGCCCCCTTCGATCAGTCCGGCGAAGTTCAGAAATTCACTGCGTTCCTGCGGGTTGGACATGTCGCCTCGGTGAGTTTGATGATTGTCTCTCGGCCGTGATTTCGAGCGACGATGTGGGCGTGAGCCTCGCTGAGCAATTCCAGTCCCACGCCACAGACGACCGCGACCAACGTCGAACAGCCTCCGACCGCCGACAGCAGCAGCAGCGGCCAGGCGATCGACGGCGTCCCGGTCGCGAATGCCGCGACTGTTCCCAGCAGCAAGCCAAACGTGGTTGCCAACAGCAGCAGCGCGAGCCGGCCGAACAAATACAGCGGACGGCCCCGACCACAGTTTTGAAACCAGAAATAGATCACATCCAGCAAGACATCGACGACGCGGCTCAGGCCATAGTGACTCTGGCCGGCGAATCGTGGCGAAGTCGTCACTGGGATTTCGGTCACTCGGCCCCCTTGCACATGCACCAGCGCCGGCAGGAAGCGATGCTGTCCCGGCTGGAGATGCAGTGAGCGAGCCAACTCACCGCGCAGACATTTGATGCCCCCCATGTCGCGCACTTGGCAACCGCTGGCGTGACGCAGCAAGCGATTGGCCGCGCGACTGGGGATCGCTCGCACAAGATAGGGGATGTCCCGATTCTCGCGCCGTCCCGAGACCAAATCGAAGCCTCGGCGAGCCTCTTCGATCAAGCGAGGGATTTCCTCCGGCGGTTGTTCGAGATCGCCGTCGAGCATCACGACATACTGGCCACTGGACTGTTGAAATCCGACATCGGTCGCGGTGGCCTGTCCGAAGCTGCGGTTGAGATGCACCGGCCGCAAGCGCGAGTAAGTGGCCGTCAACTCGTCGAGCAACTCGCCCGTGCCATCCGTCGAGCCGTCATTGACCACGACGATTTCGTATTCGACTCCCAGCGAACTCAACACGGTATCCACGCGACGAACGAACTCCGCCACGCACGGTCGCTCATTGAGCATCGGCGTGACCGTGCTGATCTCCATGGGAATGCCGCGAAACAGTTTCATCTGGAACTCTTCAAGAGGTCATCGCTCACGCGACCCGACGTGCATCGAAGCATCCGCTGGCGGGAGCATTCGGATTCCGTTTCGAGGACTCCGAGTGGCAGCCAGCCTGACCATTGAGTTGCGTCAAGAACTCATCCATGAGCCGAGGCTTGCGACGGTGATAGTCTCCGTCTTGCAGATACGTTTCGAGAAACTCAATGTTTTGGAGCCGCAGACTCGGCTCGGAAGCCCGGCGTTCCAAAGCGGCCTCGATCACGGGGACGACCGATGCGTGATCGGCGACATGCAGCATGTTGTCCAGAGGCAACGGAATGAGCGTGCGCACCGGCCGGAAATCGGTCGAGACCAGCGTCGCCCCGGCATAGATCGCTTCGTAGTGCCGATAGCTCCAACGCGCATTGCCCGCCGGAGTCAGGACCACTTGCGAACGGAGCAAGTGATAAAAGAACTGACTGAAGAGCAGCCGTCCCGATGGAGCCAGCAGGTCCGTCAGATCGCCGACGAGCGGTTCCAGTTTGGCTCGCTGAGCCGTCGTGGCCTGCAATCCACCCCAGAACGAAAACCGCTCCCCGGATTGACGCAGTTCGCGCAGCCAGTCGATTCGCTGGTGATAAGGCTGAGGCAAATTGACTCCGCGATAGGCGGTGCAGTTGCCCAGAAACGAGACTTCGTGATCGCGCGGGAAGAGTTCGGGATAACGGCCTCGAAACAATCCGCGCAGGAGTTTGACATGCCAAGTGAGTGCCGGATAACGGCGGATGGGGAGCACGCCCCAGTGCAGGCCAAAGTCCCAAGACTCTTCCACCCAGGGCTTGAGATAGACGTTGGTGAGCGACCGCAGCCAAGGCTCGGTTTCGGGAGTCCACGTTGGCCCGCTGATGTCCGAGTAATCAAACAACGCGGCTCGGCGAAATCGAATCCGCGCCAGATCATCCGCTTGCAGGAGCGTCGGCATCCCAATCAATAAGACATCCGTCTCGCGCACGCGGCCCCGTTTGAGTTCCCGCGCATCGACCAGCTCGACCGCATCGCGCCCGTGAAAAATTCTGAGGAATCGAGACAGGTTCGCTCCGCGTGCTCCGCGCCCGCAATTCGACTCACATTGCACGATCAAAAAACGAGGCATCGCCAATTGCCAGGCGGCCAAGCCTGTCCCCTGAATCCGTTGGATGGTCACAGCGCGCGGATGGTCTAGCTCACCGAAAAACGTGTCAATCCCGCTTGCGAACCGCAGAACTTAAGTAACCCGAAGCGTAAGCGAGGGCGAGCGAGGGCGAGCGAGGGCGAGCGAGGGCGAGGGCGAGGGCGAGCGCTACAGGACGCGACAAATCCCGGATTCCGAATGCTGTGGAGCGCTCGCCCTCGCTTACGCTTCGGGTTACTTATCTGTTGCCGTTCACCCTACGAACGGCCAAGTAGGCCCAGCGCTGACTCTGCCCCAAGTACTCTGGCAAGTCACCTCGAAACGTCGCTCGGAAAAGCTGCGGGAAGGTCACATCCAGGATCGGCAGAACCTGAATCACCTCGAACTGCCGAGAGATATCAGTCGGCCAAGTCCGTGCGGCGAACAAGATCAACGACGCCTCGGTGTCCGCGGCGATTGGTGCCAGGTCATTTCCGGGCAGAAACTTCACCGACAGTTTTCCCGACGAGACCACTCGCAGGCGACTGGCATAGACCGGTTCTCCGACGACCCACAGCGTCTGATGTTCCAAGCTCTTCGCCGAAAATTTTCGATCGACCTGTTCTTCGATGGTCGGCGGACATGCCGCTTCCATTCCGAAGTATCCGCAGGGCAAGAGCAGCATCATTGAGATCGCGCCACATAGCCCCACCGATTGACTCCCACAACGAGGGATCACGTGCCAGGCCCAGATCACCCACGCCAATGTTCCCGTCACGAATGCCATCAAGCTCCAAGAGACTCCGCTCAGCGCGGCAACTAAGGCGAAACAAACTCCAAGCGTCACCACCAATGCTCCGGTCATCAATCGAGCCTGTCGCCGCAGTCCGAGTTCCAACAACGCCGCAGGCAACGCCATCAGGCGAGAGGCCAGCAGAATCGAAAGAGCGGGAATGACCACAACCTGATACCGCAGGTTGATGAAATCGACCCCCGACGCCAGCAGCAGATAAGCGCCGCTCCAGACCCACAACATCAGCAATCCTCTCGTCTCTCTCGCCTGTTTAACCCCTGCGCCATCGGCGTGGGCGTCTTCGTCGTTGCCGACACGCCGCGCGCACGCCGATGGCGTGGCGGTTAAACAATCTTTCATTTTTCGGCCAGGAAACAAGAACCAAGCCGTCCACGGCAGGAAGCTCACGACCGCCATGCCCAGGACTTGCGGAAGGTGAATCAGCGGCTGCCACCAAACTCGATGACCGCGATCCAGGACTTGATCGTGGAGGAACTCGTCGAGCATCACGTCGCCATGTTGCCAATACACGAGCAGAAACCACGCGGCCGTTCCGATCGCGGTCATCGTCAGAGCCAGCGAGTGCTTCCACCGTCGTTGACGATCGCTCCATTCGCCAAACCAGAGGCTCGCTCCCAGAGCGATCGCGGCGAATGCAACGGCCGGAATCCCTTTGGCGAGAACGCCCAATCCGAGGCCACCGTAGGCCAGCCAATAACTGGTCGCGGACTGTCGGCGATCCATGAACAATTCACAGAACCCCAACAGTCCCATCAGCAGCGAGATCGACAGGACGACATCCGGAATCGACTGCGATGACGCGATGACCAACGTCGGGTGAACCGCCACGATCAGCGTCGCCAGCCAAGCCGCCTCGCGACTGTGAAGCACCTTCAATCCCAGCCGATAGGTCAACCCGATGATCGCCGCGCCGAGCAGCACGAACGGGATCCGAGAACTCAAAGGCGACACGCCGAAAAGATGATAACTTCCCGCGATCAACCAATAAGTCAGGATCGGCTTCTTAAATCGCAACTCACCGGTTTGTGTCCTCGGAGTGAGATAGTCCCCGCTCTGCAACATTTCCAGAGCCGCATCTGTATAATGCCGTTCGTCGGGATGGTATTTAAGATAGGCCAACGAGTATGGCAACACACATAACACAAAGAGCAAGGCGGGCAGGAGCCACAGCCCGTAGCTCAGGCGGCTCGCCTGAGCCGCGTCCGTAGACGCGGACATGTTCTCGTTCCCACGCTCTGCGTGGGAACGAGGGTCACGACGCTCCGCGTCGCGACTGGCGGCAGGCGCGCGAGTGTCGGCGGACTCCGAGGCCGCAGAGCGGCGGGGCGGCGTTCCCACGCGGAGTGCGGGAACGAGTGAAGAGTTTTCGCGTGTTTTGGATCCGTGGATTTGCCGTGCCATCCGTGGGCCTGCTTGCCTTCCATGACGGATCAAAGTAACCCGAAGCGTTAGCGAGGGCGAACGCTCCAGGACGCTTCGCCTAGAATCAATGCGGGTGGGACTTCGACCTCGCTGACGCTTCGGGTTAATTCGGGAGGCACGATCGCGATCCGAAACTCCAAAGTGTCTGAGAGGCCCTGAGATCGTGGCGTGACGCGCACGGGAGCCACTTCCCTGAAACCCGGAAATCGGCGACGCAGCGCGGCTTCCCAATCGGGGTCGTGCATGTCGCTCGGCCAAACGACGACGCCGCCCGTGCGCGTGAACTCGGCATCCGAGGCCCACGGACTGAACTGAGGATTCAAGTCGGCATACACGCTGGCTCGGCGATCCAAATAGAAGGCGACATTCGCCGCCGTCCACCACGGACCTCCGACGATCGCGGGGGACGATCCGGTCTCCGCTCGAAAAGCGCGATCGACTTGCTCGGCCAATTCGCGGCCGGGGAAATGCACTCGCGAACCTTTGCCACTCAGGCCGGGCAATGTCAGATCGTGAAACAGCAAGGCTCCAATCGCCACGAGACCGCACGCGGCGGCGAGTTTCAGTTCTCGACGGATCGCGGCGGCGTCTTGTCGCACTTGAAATAACACCACCAGCGCGACTCCCAGATACGACCACAGCGCCGTGCCCCACATCGAACGAATCCGCACTCCGGCCACCAATCCCGCCAGCACGATCAACAATACGGGAGCAATCGCAAACGCCAAGACGAAGTCTCGATTGTGCCGCTCCCGTTCGTTCGTCACGGGACGACGTTGCCAGACGCGGCCCATCAACGGCCAGGCCAACAGGCACACCGGCAAGAAGGCTTCCGCCTGAGCCGCCAAGAATCCCAACGGATATCGCAGATGATCCAGCCAACTCCGTTCGCTGTGCGATCGTCTCAGAAAGTAAGCCACGGTTGGGAAGTCGTTCTGGACCAGCCACAGCAGATGCGGAGCGAAGATCGTCAACGAGAGTCCCAGGGTCAGCCAGGGACCGCGCGTCTTCCAGGCGGCTCGACCCAGCGGATGTAACACCGAGAAGAGTCCCATCGTCACGGCGAGAATGGCGGTGTCGTACTTGGCCAACATGCCCAGTCCGAGCGTGGCTCCGGCCGCCGCCCAGCCCCAAAGTTTCTGCTGAACGAGACCGCGATATAAGAACGCGATAGTTAATGCCCAGCAGGCTCGCGAGACGACGTTGTTATTGAAATCGGGCGTCGTGAAGTTGTAGTAATAACAGGCCTCGAGCAACACGACGCTCAGCAGCGCACCACGCCGTCCGACGCATTCTTTCGCCACCGAGAACGCCGACCAGAAACAGGCCAACGTGCAAAGTTGTGAAAGCACATAGGTCGGCCATATCGCTCGGCCGCATAACATCACACTGGCTTCGGCGAGCCAGCCGGGAAGCGGCGGATGCTTGTAATATCCGGCCTGCCATTCATGTCCCCAATACAGCATCTCGATCGCGTCGATACCGCCGTTGGGTTGAGTGAGCGACGGCACGAGGCTCCACACCACGCAGTGCAAACAGACTAACCACCAAAAGATCTTGGTCGCCGTGGCCTCGCTGAGGGACGAATCACCGGGCGAGTCCGGCTGGGACGGTGCGATCGGATTCACGATGTTGGTCATTCGGGATGTCCTCTCGTTCCCACGCTCCGAGGCTTTCGGCTTGCCGTTCAACGAGCTTACGCCGCGCGCCGTGTTTGATCCGAGACTTGCGGCGCGGAGATGTCTAACACCGCGACTTGAGTCGCCACGCTCGCGACGGCTGGCGTGAGTCCCAGTCGGTATCTCAGTCCCAAGCTGCTCAGCTCGAACGCCGCCCGCACGAAATCTTTGAGACGGACTTTCGAGCCGGGCACCTCGTACCAGGCTTCGAGCGGGAACTCGAACAGCGTGTTTTCCAAGGGAAGGCTACGTTGCCGGCTGACGGCTTGTTTCAATCGAGCGAGGATCTCCACATCAAAAATCCAGCGAGATGAGAACGGTTGCCCCAGCAGTGAGTCGAAGAAAGGACCGTTGCGAAACAGTTTGGCACCGCACAACGCATCGCGAATCGGCACGCCCACGGCGAGCGCCGCGGACTTAGAAAACAGTCGTCCCAGCAATCGGCGATTCCAATCGCGTTCAATGCAATGTCCGAGCAACGGGAGCCGCGTGCCCCAGACAATCTGGGCCGCGGGATGCCGGTTGAGCACATCGACAAAGTGCGGAATCGTCTCGAAGGGAGTCGCCAGATCCGCGTCCCAAAAGCCAATGAACTCAAAGCCAAGACCGGCGGCGGTGAGCATTCCCCGACGAACTGCCTCGGCCTTTCCGCAATTGCGTGCGAGTTGAAAAGCTCGCACTCGATTCGGATGGACGCGGCTTAGGTCGCTCAACTTCGTCGCGGTGTCATCGCGGCTGCCGTCATCAATGAAGAGGAGGGAGACGTCGCGGCTGCGTTCCAGGAACTGCCGGACGGCGACGACATTCAATCGCTCCGCTTCGTTGTAGCACGGGACGATGATGGCAGTCGGAGTCTCGGCCGACGGACGAACGATTTGCATGAGCTTCCTTTCTCAGTCGCAAACAGCCGTGAATCAATTGCCACGAACGATCAATAACCGACTATTCCAATTCTCGAACGATTGGCGAGCGATCCTCGTTATTGCTTGTTTGAGGACGAGGTCACTCCGGGTAGATATTGCGATTCCGTTCGCAGGGTCAATACGAATGTCAGCGTGGCCCGCTCGTGCTTGACGGCTCGCGAGCCACGTCGATCTTTGGCTGATCACTGGAGGTCGGCGCGGGATTGGGAAACTCCGAGCCTCGGCAAATCCGCCACCACGCGAGGCCGAGCAACGCTTGATACTCCTGCTGCAAGCGGGGCAGGTCGGGGAGGTTCTCCGGCAAGGGAGTTCCGGGTATCGCCTCGATCGGCCCACCCGGCAGGCGCGAGGCGACGAAGTTGCGGCCGATGATTTCGTCGCGGCCGAAGCCGATTTGGGGAAGACTCGCATCCAACAGATCGCGACCGACCGCGTGATAGACGAAGCCCTTCGGGGCGAGCATCTCAAACAGAGTCGGCAGGATGTCGAAATGCGAACCGGCCAAATCTTCAGGCACGGCGACGTCCTTCAGCACGTCGGGACCATACATCACGAACGGGACAGCCAAGCGTTCGTAGAGCGTCGGATGATCATTCAGAAATCGCCGCGACTGATGATCGCCAGTGATCACGAATAGCGAATTCGGAAACTTCTGCTCGGCGGCGGCGACAAACTCACCCAGCATTTGATCCGAATACCACAGATGGCCGAGCACCCGCAGATAGTCTTGATCCGCCGTGAAAATGGCCTTCAGGTCCGAGGGGACTTCGTGGAGCGGAAAGCCGTTGGCATAGACATCGACGGAATGCGGCGGATGGTACGACGAGGTCATGATGAAATTGAAACTCGGCACTTTGGGGTCGATCGCCCGCAACGCGAACTCGAACAGCTCCCGATCGTCAGGCCCCCATTCGTTGGCCTTCAACCAGCGTGTCATGTCCGGCGCGCCGTAGAATTCTTGAAAGCCTTGCTCCAGGCAGAACTCGGCACAGCGCTGCCAGGTGGAGAATCCTCCCAAGAACATTCGAGTCCGAAATCCGAGCCGTTGCACGATCGGGTTCATCGAAGAGGGCAGAGGTTGCCGCAACGCCGGCCGATGATTGGCCTGAATGCCCACGTCCGGGATGCCCGATACGAACAGGTTAAACGCTCGCGAAGTCGAGTCGCTGGCCGAGAGGAACTTCCGAGTCATGATGCCGCGCCGGCCCAAGTCCATCAGCCGGTCACACAGCTTCAACGATTGATAGCGATCCAACGTGGGCCAAGCGTCATAGCTTTCCATTTGGATAAAGAAGACGTGTTGCGGACGAATCCCTTTCGGACCTTTCGCAACCCGGCGGAGGGCATCGTCCACGGTGGCGAGCGGGGCGGTGTGTTCAGACACCACATGCGCCGCTTTCCGAACATCACGATCCGGCAAGAAGGCATTGAGTCCCTTGGCACTCTTCAGCAATAGATGCTTGGAGACCGTCGCTCGAATGCCCCAGAACGGATTCAAGACCATCGAGTTGAGCACCCGATCGCGCGACACTGCGGCGGTGGATAACTCGGCCGGGCCGTGACGCCAACGAATCGTCCCCCGCAAGCCGCATCGTACGGCGAACAACACCAATCCCAGAACCACGATTCGCCTCAGCCAAGTGCGTGTCAGAAGCCCGGCTCGTTGGTCGGTCAGCCACTGTCGTCGGCACCAACTTCCGCCGATCCGCTTTAGCACCACGAACGCGACCACAACTCCGAGCAGCACCCACACGACGGGACGTTGTTTCCAGACGGTGGTCAGAATCGACAGGAAATCGTTGTCGAAGGCTCCCAGGATTTGATGATTGAAGTTGTCGCTGTACTCATGAAAAAAGCCGACCGCGATCGCCCCCACGACGGTCCAGGAAACAATCAGCGCCAACAGACCGATCTGTCGAACTCGTTGCGCGAATCGGTCGGGAATCCCCAGCAGGCCGCCCGCGCTCAAGACAAAACTGGGCAACGCAAACCAAGCGGCGACGGGCAAGTCGAACTGCAATCCCACCACCATCGCTTGCAGGACATCGGCGGCCCCGGTTTCCAAAGAGAGCCGGTGTCGGAAAAGCACGATCAAGATCACTCGGAAGAGCTGTAACAGCGCGATCCCCAGCAGCCACAGCCGGCCATCGGCTTCGACCTCACGCACGAAACTGAGCCAAGTGGCGGTAATGCGCGCCGACCATGTTGCCCGACACGGTTCGTCGTGCTGGGCAATGACAGTCTCCGCCACAACCGTGTGAATCATTCACTGGCTCCTCATCCTTGAATCGTGTCCGGGCCTGTCTGGGAGACCCAAAGCAATCGACCGGGGAACATCTCAGCTTTCCGAAAGTCGGTCAATTCAATCTCGTTCCCACGCGGAGCGTGGGAACGAGATTGAACCGTGCGATGTGCTCTGCGCGCCGCTGGTGAGCACATCCGGTCATTGATAGCATCCTCCGCCACGATCTCAGCGGCTGGTGTGAGGCACCGGTCTTCTTCTCTGCGAGGCACCTCGAAGGTTCATCATGCTGAAGACTCACGCCGTCGGTATCGACTTGGGGACGACGTATTCCTGCCTCTCTTATCTCAACGAACATGGCGAGCCAGTGACGCTCCCCAACCAAGAAGGGGAGATGACCACGCCGTCCATCGTCATGTTCGACGGCAATGACGTGATCGTCGGGACCGAGGCTCTTCGCAACGCGGTGCTCAAGCCGACGCACGTCGTCCAGAACGCCAAGCGATACATCGGATCGAACAAGTCCTGGACCATCGAAGGCAAGGAGTACACGCCGGTCGATGTCGGAGCGCTCGTGCTGCGGAAGATGCTCGACTCGGCCAAGGAACAGATTGGCGAGGTCACGCAAGCGGTCATCACTGTGCCGGCTCAGTTCAGCGACTGGCAGCGGCAGGCGACGGTCGAGATGGGCTTTCAAGCGGGGCTGAAGCGAGTCGATATCATCAATGAACCGGTTGCCGCCGCGCTCTGTTATGTCCTGGGGAGCGAGGGGCTGTGGTTCACCGAACTGACCGACGAGCAACGCATCCTCGTGTACGACCTCGGCGGCGGCACGTTTGATCTGTCGCTGGTGAGGTATCACAAAGATGAGGTCAAAGTGCTGGCCAGCACGGGCGACTTGCGGCTGGGGGGCATCGACTGGAATGAAGCGTTGCAGAACGCGATCTGCGACCGCTTCGCCCGCGAGTTCGGCGACGACCCACGCAGCGATCCCGAATCCATGCAGCTTCTGGCGATGGCCGTCGAGAACACGAAACGCTCGCTGACCGTCCGCCCGCGAGCCGCCCTGACTTGCTCGCACGGCAAGCATCGCAAGGTCTATCAAATCGAACTGCCGGAGTTCGAGAAGCTCACGAAGCCGTTGCTCAACCGGACCATCGCGATCACACGCGACTTGCAGAAGGCGTATCAATTTGGCCTCAAGCCGAGCGACACGATCCTGACCACCGGCGGCTCGTCGCGAATGCCGTCAATCAAGAAGGCACTCGGCGAACTGGGCTTCCGCACCCTCAACACGTCGCTGTCGCCGGACCAGTCGATCTCGCACGGAGCCACCTATTACGCCGGCATGTTGCTGACCAACGCCGACTTCGCGAAGTCGATCCTGAGTCCGAAAGCGACCGCGAAGCTCGCCAAGATCAAGCAGCACAGCGTCAACGCCCGCGCGCTGGGCATCCTGATTCGCGACACCGGGAAGAACACACGTATTCCGCACTTCCTGATCCCCGCGAACTCCGAACTCCCCGCGTCGATCACGCAAACCTTCGGCACCGTCATCCCGAACCAACGCCGAGTCAACCTGCACATCGTCGAGAGCGGCACGATCGCCGATCAGCAATATGTGGAACTCGGAACCTGCATCGTCGAAGACCTGCCGCCGAATCTGCCCGAGCAATCGCTGGTGGAAGTCACGATCACCTACAACGAGCAAGCTCGTGTGCTGGTCACGGCCAAGGATGTGACCAGCGGCAAGCAGGCTCAGACGGTGATCGTTCGGCAAGAGAATGTGGTGGCGAAGCCCGCGACCGAGAAACCCGCCGCACCGGTCGCCGATGAAGACGCTCTCGCCGCGTGGACATCGCCGTCACTCAAAGCGTCGAGCGGGATCACCACCAAACCCGCCGCTTCAACTCCGAGCCGTCTGCCACAGGCGGATCAGGGAGCGGTCCCCCCACTCGCAGCGCCGAAACCCGCCGCAACCACTCCGACCGCGACGACCAAACCTGCTGCGGTGTCGAAGTCGGCTCAACCGCCAACGAAATCTGCTTCGACGAATCCACAGTCCGTCAGCGGGCCGAAGTCCGCCCTCAGTGGCCCGCGACTCGAAGAGTCCAGCCAACCGATTCCGCTCTGCAACGAATGCGGCGAAGCATTGAACTTCAAAGGCATCTGCCCCGCCTGCGGTTGGACCGCCGCCGCCAAGAAGTCTGTGCCGAGCGTGAAGCCTCCCGTGAAGCAGCCTGCTCCGGTCGCCGCCAAACCGAGTACCTCCAAGCCGCTGGTGGCTCCGACCAAAAGTCTCGCTCCACCCGCCAAGCCGGCCCCGGCCAAGCCGAAGGTCTCCGATGAAGACGAGTTGATCGAAATGGCCATATCGTCGATGAACAAACCTGCTGGTTCGACGAAACCACCGCTCAAGAAGCCGCCCCTCAAGAAGGGCGAGGATGAGTTTTGGAAAGACGAAAAGTGATTTTCGATTTTTGATTTTTGATTTTCGATTGCGGTGCGATCCCAATCGAAAATCAAAAATCGAAAATCAAAAATTGAGGACGCCATGCACATTGACCGCATTGAGTTGTTTCACGTTGCGATGCCGCTGATCTCTCCGTGGCGAACGGCCTACGGTGAGGATGCGACGATTGATTCGCTTCTCTGCCGCATGACGAGCGGTTCGGTGGAAGCCTGGGGCGAGAGTGCTCCGTTCGCCGCGCCGTGCTACAGCCCGGAATGGGCGAGCGGGATTTTCTCGCTCTGTCGCGATTGGCTCGCGCCGCAGCTTGTCGGCAAGGAGGTCACGTCGGGGGCCGACTTGCAGCAGCGGCTGTCACTCTTCAAAGGGAACTCATTCGCGAAGGCCGCGCTCGATACCGCGTGGTGGGCGCTCAAGAGCCGCATCGACAACACGCCACTGCACGAGTTGCTCGGCGCGACGCGCAGCGAGGTCGCCGTTGGTGCCGACTTCGGCGTGCTCGACAGTCTCGACGAATTATTGACCGGCATCGGCCAGGCAATCGCGAACGGCTTCCCGCGCATCAAGTTGAAATTCCGGCCCGGTTGGGATCTGCCGATGCTCGCCGCCGTTCGGAAACAGCATCCGACGCATCCGATTCATATCGACTGCAACAGCGGCTATCGGATCACCGATTTGAAACTCTTTCAGCAAGCGGATGAGTTCAACCTCGCGATGTACGAGCAACCGCTCAACCACGACGACGTCGTCGATCATGCCGAGCTGCAACGCCAAGTCCGCACGCCGGTCTGTCTCGACGAGAGCGTCTACAACGTGCGGCAAGCGGAACTGGCCATCCGCTTGAAGAGTTGCCGCTTCGTCAACATCAAGCCGGGCCGGATCGGCGGACTGACGAATGCGGTGGCGGTTCATAACCTCTGCCAAACGTCTGGCATTCCGTGTTGGGTCGGCGGCATGTTGGAAAGCGCGGTCGGTGCGAGCCTCTGCGTCTCGCTCGCGATGCTCGACAATTTTTCGTACCCCGCCGACATCTTTCCGAGCAGCCGCTTCTATCACGAAGACCTCTCCGACCCACCGCTGGAACTGATCCGGCTGTCCGATGGCACTCCCGGAGTTCGTGCGGTGTCGCGACTGCCAGAACCTCATCCGGATCGGTTGCGGGAGCTGACGGTGCAAACGGCGGTCGTGAAGTGAGCTTCGAGGAATTTGGGGGTTGCGGTCTCGCCGTGTTGTTTCGCCGCCTCGCCGCGTCGCTTGAGTTCACTCCTTGAGCCAATATCATGCGACCCGACTTCTTCCGCTCTTGAGGCCCACATGTCACCCGCTTCCTCGCGACCCGAGCTTTCCGGCCCCCGAGCCATTCCGTTTCAGCCGCCGCAGGGGGATTTGGCATTGCTCGCCGGATCGGCCAATCCCGTGCTGGCTCAGTCGGTCGCGAATCATCTGGGAGTCCCGTTGGTGCCGGGCCGCGCACACGTCTTCAGCGAGGGAAACGTCTTCGTGCGGGTTCGTGAGAATGTGCGTGGCCGGGACGTGTTTGTGCTGCAAGGGGTCCATCAGCCGGTCAACGACAACTTCATGGAGCTGCTGTTTTGGATCGACGCGCTCAAGCGGGCGAGTGCTCAGCAAGTCACGGCCGTCATTCCGTTCTTCAGCTACGCCAAGGCCGACAAGAAGGACGAACCGCGAGTCAGCATCCGTGCTCGCGTCTGTGCCGACTGTCTGGAAGCGGCGGGCTGCGACCGCGTCCTGACGATGGACTTGCACAGTCCGCAGATTCAAGGCTTCTTCAGTATCCCGGTCGATCATCTTTACGGCCGGCATGTGCTATGTGACGCCATTAGCAAATTGAACATCCCCGATTTGGTGGTGTGCAGCCCGGATGTGGGGTTCGCCAAGAGCGCGTCGCAGTACGCCAAGATCCTGGGTGTGCCGGTCGTCATCGGCAACAAGCACCGCGCCGATCACGACGAGAACGCCGAGATCCTGGAAGTCATCGGCGACGTGCAGGGGAAAAACGTCGTGCTGGTGGACGACTTCACGATCACCGGTCGCACGCTGATGAGCATGGCCGATGCCCTGAAGCAGCGCGGCGCGAAAGACATCTACGCGGCCGTCACGCACGCCGTGCTCTCAAAGGGAGCGGCTCCGCGCATCGGCGAGAGTCAGATCAAGCAGATGCTGATCACCAACACGGTCGAGACCGCGACCGATCCACTACCTCCGAACATCACGGTGGTTTCCGTCGCGCCGTTCTTCGCCGAAGCCATCCGCTCGATCCACGACCGCACGAGCGTCAGCATGTTGTTCCCCGAACCGTAGCCGGACTGCGCCGCAATCGGTGAAAGTCTTGTGTTCGTGAGAAGAGTTTCAGCTTCGATTGGGAGAAGTGCCTGAGTACTCGCCGCTGATGCTGTGGGGAAGATGGGATGAAATCGGTCCAGCGTGACGGGTTTTCGGTTCGTTGATCGCGATGGGTGCGGGGAATCTTCTGGATCAGGCGATGATCGAGAAGTGTTTTTTTTGTTTCCGCTTTCCTATCATTCTGCCCAGGCATCATTCTGCTCGCCCGAAGTCAGCAGAATGATGCCTGGGCAGAATGATGTGAGATTGCTTGGCGTCTTCATGTGACTCATCTGCAACAACTTTCGGAAATGAGCGAGTCCAATGAGGCAAGCCGGATCGGTGCGATCGTCTCTTTTTAACTGAGGGATGTCTGAATCATGTCCAATCCCCAACCAGAATTTGACCCACTCGAAACGGCCAGTGAAGCCGTGGAAAAACCGTCGGATGTGGAATTAAGTCCCTCGGGGGAGACTCAGATTGAAGACGTGTCGGCAGTCTCCAAGCCGGTCTTTCATCCAGCGGTGCGAACGGGACGGGTTCCTGAACGGATTGGTCGATACCGGATTCAAAAGCAGCTCGGCAAGGGTTCGTTCGGGGCGGTCTATTTGGGGTGCGATGAGTCCGGGCAACTCGCCGCCGTCAAGATTGCCGAGTTCAAGCCGGGGACTCGGCCCGACGTGGTGCGACGTATTCAGCAGACGTTGCAACAAGAGGCGGAGGCGGTTCGCAATCTCGCACATCCGCACATCGTCCGCTTGCTCGACTTCCATTTGCCAGACGGTCAACCGGGCGATTGGTTCTTGGTCTACGCTTACATCGACGGCGGGACGCTGAAGGAACGATTGAAGTCCGGGCCGCTCGATCCGCTGACTGCCACGACGATGATGGCCAAGCTCGCGGATGCTCTGTATGCCGCGCATCTTCAGAAGGTGATTCATCGAGACCTCAAGCCAGCCAACATCATGCTGGACTTGCGCGGCGAGCCGTACCTCGCGGACTTCGGACTCGCCGTCACGGAGTCGGAGATGCTGCGGCGCGAGGACACGGCCGCCGGCACGCCGCTGTACTACTCGCCAGAGCAAGCGGACGGCGAGCCGCATCTCGTCAACTATCGGACGGACATCTACAGCTTGGGGGCGACGTTCTATGAAATGCTGACCGGCAAACCTCCCTTTGCCGACCACCGGAATTCCACACAGCTCAAGAAGCTGATCCTCGACACGCCGCCACGCTCGCTGCAAATGGAGAATCCGTCGCTGCCCGATGCACTGGACCACATCTGCCAGCGAGCGCTCCGCAAGCGACAGGATGAGCGGTTCCGATATGCGGGCGAGATGGCTCAGGAATTGCGCGAGGTGGAGCGTCTCCTGCAAGCTCAACCGGTCTTGCCGAACACGGCGAGTTCAATCGGCCGAGTGCCTGCCCCTTCGCTGTCCCACGGGTACTCGCAAGCGACTGCGGCAGTGACCGGGCAATCGACCGACCGCGGAGTGTCCGACGCGGCGAACTCATCGAGCCGCGACCGTCAGGGAGTTTTGACCGAGCAGGACGTGGGACCGCTCTCTGATGGTCGCCGCTCCAATGTTCAGAGCCTCGACGGTCGCGGTTCAAGTCTTCACGGCCTGTCTGTTCGAGGCTCGGTCGCGGAGTCGGATGCGGCCCTGTCTCGCATCGAACCCAAGGGGCTGCGGTCCTTCGATCAAGACGATGCCGACTACTTTCTGCACTTGCTGCCGGGGACGCGGGACAAGTGGGGATTGCCGGTCTCCATCTCGGAATGGAAACGCCAGATCGAACAGACTCGGCGCGACGAGACCTTCACCGTCGGGCTGATGTACGGTCCTTCGGGTTGCGGGAAGAGCAGTCTCGTGAAAGCCGGACTGATCCCGCGATTAAGTCCCGCGATCTTGCCGGTGTATTTGGAAGCAACGCCGACTGGGACCGAGGACCGCATCCGGCAGCTCGTCAGCCGCGAGTGTCCCTTGCTTTGTGAGCCGATGGCGCTAGCCACGGGCGTCAGTGGGACGGCGTCTGACGGCAAATCGCCCGACGCTAGCGCGTTCGGCTCAAAAGGCGAATCGCCCGACGCTAGCGCGTTCGGCTCACAAGGCGATTGTCATTGGCCGCTGAATGAGTTCTTGAAGACTGTGCGCCGCGATCCGCTGATTCGGAAAGGTCGCAAGCTGTTGATCGTGATCGATCAATTCGAGCAATGGTTGCACGTCAATCGCTCGGAGATGCGAGCCACCGAGTTGGTCCGCGCGCTGCGGCAAGCGGATGGTGAGAACCTGCAGTTTCTGTTGCTGATTCGTGAAGACTTCTGGGTGCCAACGTCGCGGCTGTTTCACGAGCTGGAGGTTCCGCTGATCGACGGCGTGAACTCGCGGCTGGTGGACTTGTTCGATCTGCCGCACGCGCGGCGCGTGCTGCACGCTTTCGGTGCTGCGTATGAACGACTGCCTCCGCTCAACGCCAAGCTGACGGCCGCTCAGGAGCAGTTCTTGGACGATGCCGTTACCGGCATGTCGGAAGATCACCGCGTGATCTGCGTTCGGCTGAGCCTGTTCGCCCACATGCTTCACGAGCGGGAATGGACACCAGCCACGTTTCGCGAGGTGGGTGGCGCGGCGGGCGTGGGTGTCGCGTTTCTCGAAGAGACGTTCGGCAGTCAGGCTCGGCATCCAGAGCTGCGGTACTTTGAGAAACCGGTGCGTGGCATCTTGAAAGCCTTGCTGCCAGAAGTTGGCACGGACCTCAAAGGTCAGCGTCGCACGCGAGAGTTTCTGCAAGAGGCCGCCGAGCTGACTGAGGACGCTGCTCGCTTCCAACGACTGATGGACATTCTCGACCGCGAGTTGCGAATCATCACACCGGTCGCCGACGAGGCGTCAGCAGGGAACCAGGCGAGCTATCAACTTGCACACGACTATCTCGTCCCTTCGATTCGCGACTGGCTAACGCGGAAGCAGCGTGAGACGTGGCGCGGCCGCGCGGAACTCACGTTGGCCGAGCGGACCACTCAATGGCTGCGGACACGCGAGCGGCGGTTCTTTCCGTCGGTTGCTGAATACCTCGCGATTCAAGCGGGGGTGCCGCGTCATCGACGTTCGCAAGAGCAACGGCAGTTGTTGCGAGCCGCGCGACGTTGGTACGGCTTGCTGCTGGCTTTGATCGTGGTGGCGGTCGGCTCGTTGGGAGTCGTGGCTTGGGAGACCAACGGACGAACTCAAGGCCGACGTTTGGCGCAGCAGATTGTCTCGGCCGTGCCGAGCGAACTGCCGCGAATCCTCGATCAGGATCTCCCCGGATATCGTCGCTGGGCCGATCCGCTGTTGCGTGCGCATCTGCAATCGGACGCGGGGGAGTTGGCAGGGAGTCCCATGCAGCTTCGCGCGAGCCTGGCGTTGTTGGATGTCGACGACTCGCAAACCGAGGGACTCAGCGAACGCTTGCTGAGTTGCGCGTTCGAGGAATTTCCCATCATTCGCGACCGTTTGGCCAAGTCGTCCGAACGAGTCGAACGTCTGGTCCCGACTTTGTGGCCGATCTTCCGGGGAACCGACAACTCGCTGAGTTCGCTGAGTGCGGCCGTTCGCCTGCGAGCGCGGTTGAAGGCCGGCATGGCGCTCGCCAGTTGGAATGAACATGGCCACTGGACGGAATCCGACATCACCTTCCTGGCCGAAAGGCTCACGGCCGAGAACCCGATTCATCAAGCGGTGTTGCTCGACGCGCTGCGACCGTTGGCGGCGCGGCTCACGCCGATTCTCGAAGTCCGCTTTCGCGACGCGAGTCTGCGTGAAACAGAACGGAGCGCGGCCGCCTCGGCGTTGGCGGACTTCGCAGCCGAGGACGCGCAGCGAATCGCGCGGTTGCTCACCGATGCAGAGCCGGCTCAGTTCGAGATCTTGTTCCCGCTGGCGGCTCAGCAGCGTGCCGCCGTGTTGCCGATCTTCCAACAAATCGCCGCGCGCGAACCGAGCGCCGATCTCTCGGACGTTGAACGCATCGCGCTGGGCAAGCAACGCGCCGGAGCGGCCGTCGCGTTGCTGAGACTCAAAGACGCGACTCATGCCTTCGAGGCGTTGCGAGTCCGCGACGATCCGGAAGCGCGAACTCAATTCGCGCATCGCCAGCGTTCGCGCGGAGTCACGACGGACGAATTGCTCGACGCTCTGGAAATGACGTCGGCCACCGAATCCCCCATTCGCTTTGGACTGCTGATCGCGTTGGGGGAATTTCCGCTCGATGACATCCCGGCCCGCCGTCGCGAGAAACTGATCGCTCTGTTGGAAGACTGGTATCGCCACGATCCGCGGTCGTCGATTCACGGAGCCGCCGGTTGGCTGCTGCGATCATGGCAGCAAACCCAGGTCGTCACCGAGGTCGATCAAACTCCGTTGGCCTACGATCCGACCGGTCAGCGCGACTGGTTCGTCGATGTCGTGCGCGGCGAGATCAAAGGGGAGCCGTTCGCCGATGGCTTCACGTTCGTCGTCTTCCCGCCGGGTGACTTCGACATGGGTTCGCCGCTCACCGAGCAAGAGCGCACGAAAGATGAAGCTCCGCATCGCGTCCGATTGACTCGCCCGATCGCGTTCTGCGACCGCGAGCTGACGGTCGCTCAATGGGAACACTTTGAAACCTCGACGGGAATCAAACCGGGTTGGTCCGCCGATCACAGTCCGACACCCGCTCATCCGATGAACTCGGCGCGATGGTACGACTCGTTGAAGTATTGCCGCTGGCTGACTCAAACCGCCGGCCGTTCGGAAGGCGAGCAATGCTATGACGACCCCGCGAGCGTGCCGCTCGCCGCAGGTGCGGCTCCCACTTCCAATCCCGAACCCGAAGACTGGCCGTTCCATTTGGAACGACCCGGTTATCGCCTGCCCACCGAGGCCGAGTGGGAATACGCCAGCCGCGCGGGGATGCGTTCCTGCTACGGCTTCGCGAGCGATCGCGGCTTGATGCCGTTGTACGCGACGTATCTCGACACCAGCGCCAATAAGACACGCATCGTCGCCGACCTGCGACCCAATAGCCGAGGCTTGTTCGATATGCACGGCAACATCCTGGAATGGTGCCACGACTGGTTTGTCAGCAACTACGACACTTCGACGTTACAGATTGATCCGCATGGTTCGGCCAAGTCGGCAACGCGCGTGCTCCGCGGCGGAAGCTGGAGCAGCGCTGCTCGCGACTGTCGCTCGGCCGATCGCCACGACTACGCGCCCGTGTTCCGCGGCTATCGCGTCGGACTCCGCATCGTCCAAGTCCCCGGCGCGCGAACCGCTGATCCGTAGCCACCAACAACGGAATCGTGTCGGAATGAATGGTCTTCGGAAGATCCCCTCGCAAATCTGAGCGTACAAAACATGGGAGCGGATACCGCCACGCTGACTGAATCGCTCGACTCCCTGAGAGTGCGGTTGGACTTTGTCCTCGACGTGTTGCGAGGCAAGTACGCGATCTGGCTGGGATCGGGAATCTCACGCGAGCGGTTTCCTGATCTCGGAAGGTTGCTCCACCAATTGCTCGACACCTTGCATTCGCGAGTTCAAGCGGGCGATCCGAATTGTCCTTATCGCCGCTGTCTGGAGAACGTGATTCAGCTCACGACGATTCGTCCGCGCAACTTCGTTGATGTGCCTCCGGCCCAATGGGCGAACGCGCGCGGTGAGTTGATCGTGAAAGAGATCATCGACCAGTTGTGGAGCAAATATCCCGACGTGCTCGATCAGACCGTCGGCGTCAACGGTCAATCGCTGACGCTGACGTATGATGTTCTCCAGTTGCACAAGACCTACGCGGATTCCTCGCAGCGGCCCGACGCGGAACATCGCTTTCTCGCGCTGCTCATCGCGGAAGGGGTCTTCGACGAACTGCTCACCACCAATTGGGACGCGCTGATCGAGGCGGCTCATGCCGACTGTGACGAGGGGCTGAACCGGTTGCTGGATGTGATCGCCGCCAGCGAAGACATCGACGGCACCGGCATCGCGGGAGCCGCGCGGTTATCCAAGATTCATGGCTGCGCGCGAAAGGCATTGGCCGAGCCGAAGCGTTATCAGCGGTACATTTTGGCGACGCGAACCGACATCACGGCTTGGGTCCGACAGGACGAGTTCGCTCCGTTTCGAGACTTGGTTCATCAACTCTTGCGCGAACGTCCCGCGTTGTTCGTGGGACTTTCGGGACAAGACTGGAACTTGCAGTTGGAGTGTTTCGCGACATTCATGACCGTCCCTCCGACACCGCGGGAACGACCGCGCGTTCTCTTCTCGACGCCCAGTTTGGAGCCGGCCCATCGAGCCTTCTTGAAGGCGTTGTACGGCGCGGCCCATTATGCGGCGAACGAACAGCAACTCGTGAAGGACGCCGCGCTGTCGCTGCGAGGCAAACCGCTGCTTGGCTCGCTGTATGTTCTGACGTTGTTGCTCAAGGCTCGCGCGTGGGCCGATCGGGGGAAGCACGAGGTCGGGCAGGCTTGGTGCGATTTCATCAAGCAGGGAGTCAAACAGTGGCAGACGTTTTTGCAACAACGCTACGACGCGGCGGCTGATCCCAACGATGTCCATCGGACTTGGCGACAATTGGCGAACGAACTCCCGTGCGTGGTGACTCGGTTCGTGACGATGTACCGCGACCTCAGCGTGCTCTCGTCGCCGATGGCCTACCGAGCGTTGGACGATCGGCATCTGGGATTGCTCGAAAGCGCGCCGAATGTTGCCGAGCTGAACTATCACTGGCTGATGTTGGTGCTGGCGGTGTTGCAGGCCGGTTGGGCCGACAAGTCTTGGGAGCTGAGTCTGCCGCTCGGTCTTGAAGCGCGGCAGGGGCAGTTCTCGTTGTCGCTCGCAGGCCGAGTCTTGTCGGTGTTCGTTGTGCGGGACGGAGCCAGCTCGTTGCCACGCATGATTCGCGATCAGCTCATCGACATGCGACATGCCTCGGATGTGGTTGTGATCTATCCGGCGGATCGGGAGCCGGCGCGGCGGACTCTGTCGCTCGGTTCACGCCCGCGAACTCGACGAGGATTCGCCGGCAGTCGGTTTCCGAATCGGACGCCGCGCACCGGCCCGCTCGAAATTTGGATGCGCGAGCGTGTGGAGACACACGCCTCGCCGACGAAACTTCTTCAAGCTCTCACACGGGAGATGCAATCGGCATGAAGACTCCGCTGGTGAATTCGATTGTGACGCTGCTCGAATCGGACGGGCATTACGTTTCGCAGCCGTCGCGACTGGTGATTGACGATGTCGCGTTCCCGTGTGATGCGGCGTTGCTCGGCCCGAAGGATCAGCACGGGCACGTCCGCGAACAGCTCGTGGTCGTGCAGGCCACCGCGACCGAGGAAACTCGCGCGGTCTACGATCAGATGCAAGCGCTGACGATGATCTTGGCGCGAACCGGATCGCAGCGACCGCTGACGTTGGTACTGATCACACCCAACCCGGCCGATCCCGCGCTCGACGACTTCGCCAATCTTTGCCGAGTGATCGTCGTCCCCTCGGACGGACGAAGTGACATGTCGGCCTCGCTGCGTCCGCTGTTGCCGCTCGATCTGCCGTCCACCGATCAAGTCGCCTCGTCGCCGGAAGCTCGCTTGAAACGTCACCTCGGGAAACGGGCGGCGGACCCAATGGTTGCCGCACTCCTGCATGCGGCTCAGACCAGTGACGCGGCCGTCACGAAAGTCATGCGAGATTGGCTGACGCAGGCGATTGAGCCGGATGCCACAACGCCGCCCCATCGTTCGACGGTCTGACATTCTCGTTGAAGCCCCCATCCGGCTTACTCCATTGGTATCTACACATTTTTTGCGAACCTCACAGAAACGTGTCCGCCCTACCTCTGCTCTGCAAACGGTGAAAGTCTTGTTTTCGTGAGATGATTTGCGGCAAGCAAAGCGCCATCGACAACATCGGTCTTGGGCTGCGCTCCGAAGAAACTGGTTGGTAGAAACTGTTTTGTCATTGCTCTTCTTCCATCCGCGGTTCGGCTTTGCCATCCGCGGGCAGTCTTTCGCAGAGGCTGCCCGCAGA
>JBJXEX010000211.1:0-3775 GCA_046156195.1 Planctomycetaceae bacterium
CACCTAATGCTCAAACGTCTCGCACCTGCCGATCCACCGGTGACGTTCAACTACAGACGCAAACAAACCCCAACTCCATCGACCGCAGCGGTATAAGAACCTCAAAACCTTTTCGGATAGCCTCTTAGCGTACCTGCCTGTGTCGGGCAGAGCGGCCGAACTGCCTGTCGTTCCTCAGTATTGTACTGAGGAATGCAGACGTGAGGTCTCTCATGCCCCGTAAATCAAGCTCTGTACCTGCTTACTGCCTGCATCGCCACTCGGGAAAAGCAATCGTTCGGATTGCCGGCCGCGATCATTACCTGGGACCGCATGGATCACCGGAATCGCGAGCCGAGTACGATCGCCTGATCGCCGAGTGGCTGGCGTGCGGTCGACAATCCGCGACGTCAGCACTGCCTGCCGAGAACAAGTCGTTGCTCGTCAACGAAGTGTTGTTGGCATACGTCGAGTTCGCTGAGAAGCACTATTCCGATGGGCAACAGGTTTCGACGGAATTCGCCAATCTCAAACATGCGATCAAACCCGTCAAACAGCTCTACGGCCACACGGCTGCTGAGCACTTTGGTCCGCTGGCACTCAAAGCAATTCGCCAACACATGATCGAGGTCCAAAAACTCAGCCGCAAGGAAATCAACAAGCGGATCGGGCGCATCAAGCGAGTCTTCAAGTGGGCGGTTAGCGAAGAGCTAATTCCGCCCTCAGTCTTTGAGGGACTTCGTAGCGTCGATGGGCTGCGTATGGGCCGAACCACGGCTCGCGAGACTAAGCCTGTAAGGCCGGTGGATGACACCGTCATCGAGGCGACTCTGCGTTACACCTCGCCGCAGATCGCGGCCATGATCCAGTTGCAGCGTCTCACCGGGATGCGACCCGGCGAAGTGACCAGTGTGCGAAAAGAAGTCCCGCTGGGACCGAAGACCCAAGAACTACTGACGCCGTTTCTTCAGCGTGCAGCAGACGCCTATCTGTTTTCGCCTCGCGAATCGGAGGAGTGGCGGAATTCACAGCGTGTGACGAAGCGAAATCCAAATCGTAAGACGAAGGTATTTCCATGTGAGTTGCGCGCTCGCGAGCGGCGTCGCCAAGCCAAACGCAAACCGCGGCGATCACCAATTCATGAGCAGTACAACACGATTTCTTATCGTCGCGCCATCTGCCACGCGATCGCCAAAGCCAAGCGGGCTGGCGTGGCGATCCCGCATTGGCACCCCCACCAGCTTCGGCACACGCGAGCCACCGAGGTTCGTCGCCGCTATGGTGTTGAGGCGGCCCAAGTGTCGCTGTGCCATTCAAGAGCCGACGTCACTGAAATCTACGCCGAGCGGAATTTCGGGTTGGCGGCGAAGATCGCAAAGGAGATGGGCTAGCTGCTGTCTGTCCTTTGCGGTGCTCGCTGTTTCAGATCGTGATTCGAGAGTCAGGGCAGTTCCGGTGAGACTGTCGTCTTCAGTCATTATCATGTGATCTCGAACGACCGCAGATCTGCCGGCCGTTGGTATGTGCGGCGACATGCAGGCTCATCGAGAGGCCAGTTGATGGTTGAATCAAGCAACGCAATGCCGAACAGTTTCTGCGAGTTCTGGTGGCAAATTCAAGAAGAATTGATGCCGCGTCGAGTCGATCGGCGGGGACTCCAGTACCTCGACATTCCCGAATCCAAAGAGGACGAGATTCTAACCCGCCTTCGCCTCGCATGTCGGCAATTGGGAGTTCCGAATCTTTTTTGTCCAAGTGATGAAGAGATCCTGAAGGTTTAGGTTCATCCACTTTTCGTTGCCGAATGGAGAGACCTTAGTCGCCTTCGGCCCACCGGCCTTCGCATTCCCAAGATCCAATCAAAATGCCTTCGATATGCGATCGCTCGGAAAGAATCCTGTCGCAAATGGGAATCAGATCCGCCGCGGTCGCCGGTTAATTCTTTCCCATCATTACTTCGGTATCTGCGTGACAGTTGGACGCGAATTCTCAAGTTTCATCATGTGGTGGGGTGGGATCTCGAAGACTTAATCGGACCAACAGGTGAATTGCTTGTGGACGTCCGACATACGGTCTGTTGGCTGCAAAAGACCGGTCAACAGCCTCAAGAATTTCCGTTGGACATCATCCCGCCCGATTTTTGGCATCTTCAAACGCATGTGCAAATGCTTGAAAAATGGCTTGAGCAGCGATGCGTGACTACAACGACGCCGGAGCGATTATCAGCAACATCTTCGCTCCAAGTAGTTTCGCCTCAGAAAATCAATTCTGAAGTAGGGGTACAATCAAACGGGTTGGTTGGCACCGAGTTGACAGACAACCATCCGGGTATCGAACCTGAATGGCTGCATGATGCGGACGCCGAACCACCACCTGAGTATCGTTATGGCCCCTTGGTTGGCACGCGAGAGCAATTGGGATTCGCTGTTCGGCCTAAGTCTCCTGATCCCGTCGATTCGAAAAACGCGCACCGGAATTATCTGAAAGCGAAGGCCACCGGACATTCGCCTCGGATCTGGGTGAAGAAGACATTTGCTAAGCCAGTTGAAGTCTACTTCCGCGACGAAAACCCTTGGCGTTCGGCGAATCAGAGGCTGGAGACCTGGCCTACAGGGAACTCAACCGAAGTTGAGCAAATTGAACCGAAGCCAAACGAAGTCACCTCGTCAAAAGACGCGAATGCGCGTTGAAGTCTCCTGTTTATTCACCAGCAGGCTTGAGTATTTCTACGTGGTTGATCGTGACTTATCCACATCCACGCAGAGGACTCCAAATGACTGCTACTTAGACTGCTCGTCTCATTGACCGGATGAAGGTCAATTTCCTGGCCAAGCGAGAACATGTTCACTCCACATCGGTTTGGCGCTGGATCAATCATGGTGTTCATGGCGTTCGACTTCGCGCCGTCCGGATTGGTGGCAGGCGTTGGATTTTGGAATCGGATTGGCAGGCGTTTTGCGACGCGCTCAATTCAGATCAGGCTGAGCCTTTAGCCACAACAACTGCTCGTGCAGATCGTGCTGGCACGGAGCTTGACCGGCGTCTCGGAGGCGATGGCTCGCACCGCCGCAGATCCGCAAATGCTTAGAGATCCATTCGCACATGTTCGGTGCCGGGTCATCACGGCACGACGCGCCGGACGCTGCCACCTCGACGTGCTACCAGGAGCACACGCGACGAACTTCACGCAGCCGATGTACCGAACCATCACTCGCAGTTTGCAGTCAAGCTCCCCAATGAGCCAAGAGGCAACGACTCGACTTTTGCATTCCCTTCACCCCTATGGAGACTCAAAACATGGCGACAAAAACACGAAGTAGTCGAAAGCAACCGGCAACTGCCAAGGAAGTGCCGCCCAAACTGGAGGTCATCCAGTCCGACGAAATCACTATTCCAAACTGCCGTGGCACCACCGCACAACGAGAGCGCCGGTGGCGTCTCGCCGACGTGATCACCCCCGACAAATTGACGGCACAAGTACTCCTTCACGAACACGAGCTAAGTTCTGAGAAGTTGTTCTGCTATGACGAACCAGCAGTGTTTCGCACCAGCCAAGCGGCTCGGAACGAAATAGCGCTTCACACATGGCAGCCACATTGGACTATGGAGCTCAACGCGATTGATGCTCTGCCGTGTCCGTTGGCACGCCTCGCCGTCGACCGAGCCGTGATGTAGCTGTCTAATCTGTGGAACTGGCGCTGCCGAGAATTGTGTGATCGGTTAATTGTTCGGGATGGATGCGGCCGAGCAACTCAAACAGGATGTGCGTGAGGGACGGATCGATGTTGATCGGCTC
>JBJXEX010000212.1:0-3050 GCA_046156195.1 Planctomycetaceae bacterium
CGACTCATAACACACACAATACATATGATGACCGCGATAAGATTCTCGACCGCGCCCGTAAGTATCTTTCTCGCATCCCGCCGGCAATCAGCGGTCAAGGAGGCCACGCCGCGACGTTTCTCGCCGCGCAGCATCTCGTACATGGTTTCTCGCTGGATGACCGCGATGCGTATTCGTTGCTCGCTGGCTGGAATCAGACGTGTCAGCCATCTTGGAGCGAGGCCGAACTGCAACACAAGATCACGTCGGCCAGAGAGAGAGGGACTCAAGTAGAGATAGGTCAGCATCTCCGCGATACGCGCCCGCTCCCGGCTGGCTCATCTGCCGCGCCACGAACCGAGACCAGTGAGCCAGTCGCAAGGGCATTGCCACGCACTCCACTCCCCGCCGGGACGAAGGTGAGATGCTCTGACCGAGGAAATCTCGGCGACGTTGTTTACAACGACGGCGGATCTACGATCACAGTCGAACACGTCGGGAAGGACGGCACCAAGACGGTCGATCACCCGGCGACCGAGGTTCGGCTGGCTGATGGGATGCCGCTGGTCCTTGAAGGCTTTGAGTTACGGCTGAAGACCTCCGAGGAATTTCTGAACGCCGACTTTCGGCAACATTTCCTGATCAGGCGGGTTCTTGTCCAAGGCCAACATTGCGTTCTGGGCGGACCAAAAAAGGTTTTGAAGACATCGCTACTGGTTGACCTCGCACTCTCGCTAGCCACGGGGACACCGTGGCTTGGCAATCCAGACTTCGCTGTGCCTGACGCTGTTCCGGTCATGCTTCTGAGCGGTGAATCGGGCGGCTACACGTTGAGGGAGACGGCGCGGCGGATCGCACTCGCCAAGAATCAGTTGCTGTCATCGGCAAAAGTGTTCTGGGGATTTGATCTCCCCCAACTTGGCAACGCTGAGCATCTCGGCGTACTCGAAGTCGAAATCAAGCGACTTGGAATCAAAGTGGCGATCATCGACCCGGCCTATCTTTGCCTCCTTTCCGCCGGTGCTTCCGCGAACATCACGTCGAATGTTTTCGCAATGGGGGCACTTCTCAAAAACATCAGCGACATCGGGACGCGAACCGGCTGCACGATGATCATTTGCCACCACACAAGGAAAGCTGATCGACAATCGAGTCCGTTCGGGGTTCCTGATCTTGAAGATTTGAGCGGGAGCGGTTTCGCCGAATGGGCGCGGCAGTGGGTTTTGCTGAACCGCCGGGAGGCGTATCAGGGCGATGGAAAGCACTCACTCTGGATGACGGGCGGGGGATCGGCCGGACATTCTGGCACCTACGCCTTCGACGTTGCCGAGGGCGTCATCTCCGAAGACGGCGATGGACGGACGTGGGATGTGAGCGTGAGCAAAGCGACTGAGGCGGTGCAGCGATCGAAGGCTGAAAAAGAAACGGCCAAAGAACAGAAGGCACGCGAGGCAATCCTGGCCGCTTACGCGCTGTTCCCGGATGGCGAGACCGGCCGGACGATCCGTGAGGCGGCTGGCATCAGCGGCGTGAAGTTCGGCTCCATCAACGCTGTGCTCATCGCGGCAGGAATCGTTGAACATTGCCAGATCACGAAAAACAAGCGCGATGAGGCAGCTTTTCGGCTGGTTCCGCCATGACGTTTTTTCCCGGTGGGACAACTCTTGTCCCGCCGAGACAGTCCCACCGTCGCGGAGTGGTGGCGCGCCGGTGGGACAACTCCCCCCCTTTAGGGGGGACTCCCACCGACTCCCACCGCGACGCCTCCCGCTGGCCAACCGTAAACACGAACCCAAAACACAAAGTTGTCCCACCGGCAAACCCAAAGATTCAGATCAATGATCGTTACCTGCAAAATCGAAACTCAAGACATGGAAAACGACAACGGCTGCGAGGTTGAAGGCACCGTTGCAGCTTGCTCCAAATGCGGCCACAGAACCGAGAGCTTTGGAACCAGCAACGGAAGCATCAAGCGCTGCTTTTGGCTGATGCGCCAAGAGTGTCCGCGCCGAGAACAGAACTACTACCGCGCCGAGGAAGCCTGAGCGACTGGTTGCCCAGCGACTTGACCACCTGGAACTGTGGCCTGATCTCCACCGACTGGCTGACCCCAGCGACCTGACCTCGCCTGATCTGTGGCCAGCCCCTTTCACCGACTGGCCACGACCCCGCGACCCGACAGCCGTTCCGTTCACTACACAACGGGAAGTTTGGAGACTAAGCGCCATCAAGTTCACGTACTTGTCCGTGCTAAATTGACCACATGCACCGGCATGCCAAGATCGCAACCGTACTTCGCACCGCGCTCGCGGAATCGCCGTTGCCGTTGGCCAGCATCGCGCGAGCGGCTGGAGTCGAGCGGTCGTCGCTCAGCCGATTCCTCGCCGAGCGGTCGAGTCTTCGACTCGACAAAGCCGATCGACTCGCCGCGTCTCTCGGATTCCAACTCACGCAATTTTCAAGACCGGAGTAACCATGTCAGCAGAAACAATCCCCGAACTGCGCGCCAAGCTGAACGCCAAGGACGTGCAAATCGAGCAACTCGAAACCGAGTTGTGGCTCGCGCAATTGCAGATCAAGGCCATGCGCTCCAACCAACCGACCGGCATCCCCGCCGTTGACCGCGACCTCGCCGCCATCCGCCGTAAAGGTGTCCCGCCCGCGCTGTTCGGATTGGACCGGATGTCTAGTGCGATGCGATTGCCATCCGCGAAGCCGTCGATCCCCGCTACGATCAACCAGACGTTCCGAAAAATCCGTGCGCCGTTCGCGTTTGTGGTTTTGTGGGTCGCGTCGTGGTGTTCCTGACCCTTGAGCCAAACAGTACACTATATTGAAAGGCACTCACCAATGATCGACGTGTTTGTTCAAATTGCCGAACTCGAAACCAACCGCTCCGCGTTTCTAACTGGACAGCGCCAGGTTGTGTGTTTATCGCTGTTGTAAGAGGCTATCCGAAAAGGTTTTGAGGTTCTTATACCGCTGCGGTCGATGGAGTTGGGTTTTGTTTGCGTCTGTAGTTGAACGTCACCGGTGGATCGGCAGGTGCGAGACGTTTGAGCATTAGGTGA
>JBJXEX010000213.1:0-3104 GCA_046156195.1 Planctomycetaceae bacterium
CACCTAATGCTCAAACGTCTCGCACCTGCCGATCCACCGGTGACGTTCAACTACAGACGCAAACAAAACCCAACTCCATCGACCGCAGCGGTATAAGAACCTCAAAACCTTTTCGGATAGCCTCTGATTCGATGCCTTCCGATGGCCCGTGGCCTTGGTCGCTTTCGCGCGCCGACATCCTTGTTTGCCTTTTGTCCTCACAGCCAGACTCCTTTCAAGCTGAAGCGTTTTCAGTTTGGTTCAAACGGGGAGTCTGGCTTTTTTCATATCCTCCAAATTATGTAAATCCCGGCTTTTATCGTTTCAAAATACTTAACGGCGTTGCCCGTTGGGGCTGAGGGACTTTGATCGAACCGTTGACATCCGCAAAAGGCGGATTGGCCTGGGCTTTCGAGTGACGCACCTTTGGTGCTCGTGCAAGAGTCACGAGACTTCGCGCCCGTGTACACGATCGCCACTGTTGGGATCACTGTCGGGATCAGCGAGAACTGTCCGAATTGGCGTTGAATTTCGATCTCTGACGATCGAAATAGAACGGCGTCGAGCGATGGGGCCGACACGCCGCCGGTCACCGAGAGACCAGGGAATGTGTGGAGACGACACGCATCCCTTGGGCGGCCGAGGGCGTGGCGATGGTTCCATCGTCATTCCGCAACGAGATGGTTTGGCGGGATGGCTCCGCTGCGGCGGACGGGTGGAAACCCACGGCGACCTTCGGCGGTCGCTCTGCGACCAAGGACAAGAACCAATGAGTCGCGCATCCGTCGAAGCGTCTTAAGAAATCCTGGTGGTGTTGACAGGCATCTACTCGGATTCTTGGGAGCGTGGTCTGACCGTGTGGAAGCCCATTTCGCGAGGCTTGGGCGGCTCGGCCATCATTTGCCTCAGGACTTCAGTGATGGACTTGATTTGGTCGTCGTGGAAATCCACGGTCTCGGCCAGCTTGGCAATCTGCTGAGCCAGCTCGCCGGGGGGGCGCGAGTAGCCGGCGCAGATTCACGAACGCCCGCATGATGGCGACGTTGACCATCGCCGCTTTTTCCGACTTCAAGACACTGCTGAGAATGGCGATGCCTTGCTCGGTAAACACCCAGGGTGGCGATCGCCGACCGCCCCAACTTGAAATCACAATTTGTGATTTCAAGTTGGCCGCTTCTTGCGGAGCAAGCTGAAACGCGAAGTCATCGGGGAACCTCGCGGGGTTTCGCTTGACCGCTTGATTCAGCGCACCGACGGTGACCTCGTACAACCGGGCGAGATCCACATCGAGCATCACACGCTGTCCGCGGACGACGTGAATCAAGCCTTCAACTCGTTGTGCCGTCATCGTCAATTCGGCCTTGTCACGCATGGCAGTTGATTTCCCTTTTGTGCCTGTGGCTTGGTCAGCTTCCACGGACGATTTGGAACTTGCCGCGCCCGATCACAAATCATTCGGTTGCCGTGGCTGGAAGCAGTTTCCAACACCGTAGTCTCTTCCACCAGCGACTCGATCCCTTGGGCGGCCGATGGTGTGGCGATGGTGCAATCGTCGCTCCGCGACGAGATGGTTGGGTGTGATTGCTCCGCCGAGGCGGATGGGTTGAAACACACGGCGACCTTCGGTCCGCCGCGGCGGACTCTGCGACCAAGGACACGAGCCCAAAGACGCGCACCCGACTCCCCGTCCCCCTCGCAATGAAAGACTGTGGCGGTACATTGCCGTCGCTGAATGTATTCTGCGTTCGCACGACAGCGATTGATTCAACAGTCGCGAAGTCTAATTCGGAGGAGTTTTGAATGGGTGGCAACACCGACGGATCGCCGTCCGAGATGATGCGTGCTTGGAGTCAGATTGACGTTTCGCACATTGTGATGATCGTGGTGGTTGCCTGGTTGGCGAACGTGCTCGTTCAGCGAATTGTGCCGTCGACGGTGCGAAGAATCTGGCCGCAGACGCGGTTCTTGTTGCTGCCGTGGGTACCGTTGTTGCGACTGCTGATCCTCGTGGCGGCGGTGGTCGGCATCGCGCCGCTGGTGGTCAAGCCCACGCCAGAGAATCTGTTGGCGTTGTTTGGTGCTGGCGGCCTGGCGATCGGATTCGCCTTCAAGGATTACCTGAGTTGCCTGCTGGCGGGGATCGTGTTGCTGATCGAGCGGCCGTACCGAGTCGGCGATTGGGTCCAGATCGGCGACACGTTCGGCGAGGTCGCGCGGATCGACCTGCGAACGGTCTCCATCCGCACGCCCGACGACAACCAAGTGCTGATTCCTCACGCCACGATCTGGACCACGCCGATCTCCAATGCGACCAGTGGACAGAACGAATTGCTCTGCGTCACGAACTTCTATCTGCACCCCGAACACAACGGCTCAACGGTTTGCGACACCCTGCGAAACGTCGCGCTGACCAGCGTGTACCTCAAGCCCGACCGAAAGATCCTGGTCGTGGCGGCTCAACGCCCATTCGGCCTGCACTACAAAATCAAGGCATACCCGAAAGACGCTCGCGAGCAATTCCTATTCATCAGCGACCTGACCATCCGCGGCCACGAAGCGCTGCGTCAATTGGGCATCCAACCCATCACCGTCCCCACAGCCGTGACGTGAGTTTCGAGATCTGTGGTCACGACGACCGGCGTAGGATGGCCGCGCTCGGCCGTCCGTGTTTTCGGACGAACGGCCAGTGATCCGCAAGACAGCCGACGGCGGCCATCCTACTCGTTGATGACGCGCGAATCGTTCGTCGCGGAGCGACGAGGGAATGCGTGGAGACGACGACACACATCCTTTGGACGGCCGATGGTGTGGCGATGGTTCAATGGTCGCTCCGCGACGAGATGGTTTGGCGGGATGGCCGACCGTGGGTGGAAACCCACGGCGACCTTCGGCCGTCGCTCTGCGACCAAGGACATGAACCAATGAGTCGCACACCCAACCCCGCGCTCCCGATGTCACCTGCGGTTCAGTCCCGAAGGGGCGAGCCTATGCCAGCCCAGGCCTGGCCTGTCAAAAAGATCGTGAGATTCGGCAGTTTGTGTTGATTGAAAGGCGAAAATCTGTTGCGCTCCGTGGAGTGTGATTGTCGGATGGAAACGACGACCCAAGAAGCGAAGGAGCGCAAC
>JBJXEX010000220.1:0-7540 GCA_046156195.1 Planctomycetaceae bacterium
CCGCACCGCGAGGCGACGCGGGTAAAGCAATCCAAGCCGCTGGCGTGGCACTCGGCCCCGCGGTCCGCTTGGCCTAAAACCTATGCTTAAAACCATACCATAAGGATGTGCTATGTAGTGCCAACGATAGTTTGCGGATTCGCAACCCATTGCTAGAATGCGACTTACAAGAACGAGCTGTCGAAGTTGAGTTCAACTCGATCGCGAATTGTTCGACAGGCCCGACGCTCTCGGCCGGCACGACTCGGCAATCTTCGATGGACCATTTGAAGTTGAACGGCAGCGCGTGCTCGGGCGTGTCGGCCAGCAGTGCCTCGCGCACCTGGCCGCCGAAAGTTCGTTCCACCGGCAGCGCTGCGATGCGGTTCTTCGATTCGGCCACTGGAACCCAGATGAATCCCTTGTCCTTGGCGATGATCCGACCGATGACTGTGTTGCCGGAGTAGTCCGGCTTCTCGTCAGCATTCTTGCGATCGGGTTTCGGCTGGGGACGAGGGGTTGGTGGCGAGTTCGCTTCGTTTGGCGGCGCATTGGCTGTCGCCGCGTCAACAACTTTGACATCGTCCGGCAGCTTGAGTTGGAACTCTTCGTCCTGGAGTTTGGCATTGTCACCGAGTTCCAACTTGGTGACCGTAAACTTTGAACTCATCGCGACGATCGGTTTTCCGTTGGCGTCGTTGAGCGAACGGTCCCCTTCGACGTCACCTTCTCGTGCTTCTGGTCCTTCGTCGGCCAGAGCATTTCAAACTCCTGAGCCAACTCCATGCGACCAAAAAACAGCTCGCGACCTTTCGCTTGAATCAGCTTCTCAAGCTCCGCCGTCGTGGGAACGGCGACTGCCTCACCTTTGGCTTCAGCTTCCTCGCCGCGCACTCGTTGAATCCCGCTGCACTTCGCGTCCTTGTCGAACATCACGATCAGCGTGTGACCGTCGCCGAGCGCGATGTGATGCGTGACCTTCTCGCCCTCAACGGTCTTGCGAGTCTTCAACTCCTGCTGCTTGACGATCTCCAAGAACTGCGGCTCGGTCATGTCGAGCGACAGGCCATGCAACTTCGGATACGGCTTCAGGAACTCAAGCCCCTTCGGCGGCTCGGTTTTGACAGTCGGCTGTACTGGGCGGACGATTTCATGGAAGTCGAATTCACAGGTCGGCAAAGCGAGTCGCAATTCGCGCTCTCCCGCAGCCGTCAATGTGCAGTAGAAAAGTGCAAGCTCCTTGAGTTTCCGAAGTCTGGCAAGATGTTTGATATCGGCATCCGTCACCACTCGGCCGCGGATATAGAGCTTCTCGAGGTTTTTGAGCGAAGCGATCTGCGCAACGGCACCCTCCGAAATATCAACGTCGATGCGGAGTGTCGACAAGTTTTCGAGGGAGCCAATCTCCTTCATCGTGTCGTCCGTGAGGTTCAAGTCCCGAATATACAGTGCCTTCAATTGCTTGAGGGACGCGATGTCTCGCGGCGGATTGGCAGGCCGGCCATATCGTCCGCCGCCTAAGATCAGCGCGTTGAGATGTTCGAGTTTTGCGAGTTCTTTTAGACCGGTGCCAGAGACGTTGGTGCCGCTGATGTTGAGTCTGTTCAAGCGTGGAAACTTCACGATTTCCTTGAGGCCGTCATCGCTGAGGCGTGTGCCATCAACGTAGAGCTCTTCGAGCCGTTCGAGCGGCCCAAGCTTTTTCAACGCTGCTTCGGAAGTTTCGGTCGACGAAAGGACCAGAGTTCTCAGATTGGTGAGCCTTGCCAACTCGTCGAATCCAGCGTCTTCAACATTGGTGCCTGAGAGGTTCAAGTACTCCAGCTTGTTGAGGCTGCCAATGTCTTTGAGTCCGGCACTGGTGATCGGGGAATGTGGAATCTCAAGCCATTTCAAATGCTTGAGCTTCGCGATCTCTTTCAGACTGGCATTCGATAATTGGGCATTGGCGATCGCGAGCTTTGTCAGCTTCGGAAGACTGGCGACCGCTTTGATGCCGACGTCCGTCAATCGTTTTTCCGAGCCGAGTTCAAGTTCCGTGAGTTCTTGAAGCTTGGCGAGTTCCTTCAGTCCGGCATCGGTCATTTGATGATTGGATAAGGAAAGTTTTGTCAGATGTTTGAGTTTCGCAATTTCTTTCAACTCGGCATCGGTCACACCTTCGGCGGGTTTGAGCACCGACAGATTCTCCAGTTTCGTCAGCTCCCGCAGCCAACTGTTCGTCAGCGGCGTTCGCGGGAGATCGAGTTCGGTGAGGTCTTGGAGATTCGCAAGTTCTTTGAGACCGGCTTCTGTGATTTGTGAGCCTTCAGAAAAATTGATCCTCTTCAAGTTCTTGAATCGAGTGAGTTCCTTGAGACCAGCATCGGTTGTCAGTCGCCCAGGCAAGGCAAGCCCGGTCAAGTTGTCGAGCTTGGCAAGTTCCGCAAGCCCCTTGCTGGTGATCAGAGTGCCGTGCAAATTCAAACTAAATGAGAATGGAAGATTCGGAATCTTCCGCACCTCTTCGTCGGTAAATGAAGCAGGACTGCGACCACCCTTCGTGGGTCGGAAAGCGTACTTGCCGAGATGCGACCAGTTCGTGCGCATTCCACCCAATGCTTGAAACGCACTGGTCGCCGCTTGAAGCTGCTCATCAGTCGGCTCGATCGGCGCAGTTGGTTGCGACTGCGCTCGGCGCGCGTCTCCCGCCCCCGCCGCTGGGTTGGACCGCAGGTCTCCGTGGGCGTTGTTCGGCGGGTTCGTTTCGTCGTCTGAATTCGGGAGACCTGCGGTCGGATCGAGGGCGGGGCCAGGAGACCCGCGCCCAGCGCGGGCTTTTCCGACTGGCTTCATCACGAAGACCAATTCGCGTTCTGCGCCTTCGGCCATGCGGAGTCTTTGTGGCTCGGCACTCCAACCGTCCTTGATGACTGTGACCGTGATGTCTTCGTCGGGTAACAGTTGCTTGGTTCGCCAGCGACCATCGGCTTGATGTTCAAAATCGACGTCGCCCGCGACGCCGCTGACAAACTCGCCATCGGCATCTTTCGGGCTGGTGGCATACCGCACTTGCGGGTTGAAGTCGGCGACCGGTTGATTCGCGGCATCGACCGCTTTCACGAGCACGATCGGAGCGGTGTAACGCACGACCTCGATTCCCTCGATGTCGTCGTCAATGCTCGAAAACGTGAGCCGATCAATGTGCTCTAGCGGCGCTCCCGGTTTGCGGCGAACGCGGAATGAGCCGTGTTCGTTGTCGGTGAAACGAATCCTAGCCTTCCTCAATCCGCGAGGTACGCGAGCCACCGTGTGGCCATCTTCGGGGCGAGTGCTATGGCCAAAGAACACACGATCTTCGATTTCCCCAAAGACGTTGAATCCAAAGCCCCGTTTCGGCTGGCCTTTGCCGTCGATGTTCCGAACGCGAATCTCGACTGACGGAACGGCTCGCACTTCGAGCGGTTTCGATTCGGCGTCAAACGTCACGCTGGGCACGAGAAACACACCGTTGAATGTCGGTGGCAGCTCCGTCGATCGGCGATTCGTGGAGACTCGGAGTTCGTACTTGCCGGCGTCAACCGGCGGCATCACGAATCGCCCGTCAGCGTCAGTCAGCGCCTCCCGCTGATAGCCAGAGACCGCGCCGGATTGGCCGTTGAAGCGGTCGATGTCTGGCGACTCCGATCCCTCACGCTCAATGCGAACGAGCATCCCCGCGACGGCGCGACCATCGGCATCAATGACCTGGCCACTCCGACGCGGACCCGACTTCAGAGTCAACGTCCCCAGATCGCCACGATCAGGCGGCACGACAATGCCGACCGGGCAAGCCTCTTCCGGCTGCAACCAAAACGCTGCTTCGCCAGTTGCCGGCGCGACGACACGGAACTTCCCGTCGGCATCCGTCTGCGACTGAAAGAACGATCCCGAATCTGAAGTGCGCGGCCGCGTGAGCCAATAGCCGATGATCTTGACGCTGGCCGCCGGTTGGCCATCCGGCTTGACCACCGTTCCAGTCACCGCTCGTCCTGGAATCAACTCCGTTGTTTCAAAGAACGGCCTCCCGCCTGCCGGCTCGTTCTTCCGAATCATGCTCATCGCATAGCCGAACCCGTTCTTGGACGGATGCTCGGAGTGCGACACGTCCAATTCGAGGTACAGATACCGCTCCGCCAATTGCTCCGGCGGGATCGTGACCTCGTACCAACCGTCGGCGTCCGTGACATGAGTCGTCTTCTCCAAGAGCCGGTTGTGCTCGTTGGGATATCGGGGATCGCCAAGCAATGTCCGCTTGAAGACGACTGTTGCCCCGACGATCGGCGTCTTGGTTCCCGATGTGATGACTCGGCATTTGTAGGTGACCGGTTTTTGTTCCGCGTTCTGATTTCCTGTCGCTGGTTTTGGCGGCGCAACTTCCTTGTTCTCAGTTCCCGCAATCTTGCGGATCGCACTCTGAGCGGCTGACGTGAGTTGGTAGCGGCGCGTCTCGCGCGAGTTGTTGAACGGGGGCTTGCCGGTGAATGTCGCATTGGCTTCGAGGGCCGGGATCGCGGCTTTGGCTCGGGCGTCAAAGAAACCGAGATAGATCGCGGCCTCCATCCGAGCCTTGTGGTCGTCGCTGTCGAGCAGTTCGATCAGGACGGGGACCGCTTCGTCAACCTCGTCGGTGATGTGGAAAATCGCCCACGCACACACGGCTCGGACGGACCCGTTGGGGTCGGAACGCAGGTGTGACCGCAACGCGGGAACGGCTTGGGCCGCCTTCTGCATGGCGAGGCTTCCCGCCACGTCCTTGCGAATGTGAATCACCGGATCGTCGAGCGCCGCGATCAATGCGTCGCCGACCGACGCCGGAACATTGGGGAGGGATTTGCCGATGTCACCCAACGCGCGAAGGGCGGAACCACGCAGTCCCATGTCCGGGGAATCCTTGAACGTGACAATCTCGTCAATCAAATCAGCGGCATCGGCGCGCATGTTTCCCAGCGCGTGGAGCATCGATCCTCGTCGTCGCAGCTTGGGATTCTTGGCCCCCGCCAACAGTGCGGATTTCGCTTCGGCGGAAATGGGCTTCATTCGGCCCAAGGCTTCGATCACAACGTATTGCCAGTTGTCCGGCGTCTGCGGATCGTTCATCAGCCGAATCAATTCGCGAGTCACTTCCACACTTTCCGGGAGGAGTGCGAGTGACGCCACTTGAACGTCGGTATGAGACCACGACACGTTCATTGGCCATTCGGAGTCCAGAATTGCCGCGACATGATCCGCCACCGACAGCTCTTCCACGGAGGCGGGCAGTTCGACCACTTCCAACCGTCGCGACAACGTCAGCCGCTGTTGGAGGAAACGCGACCGCTCACCGAAAGGACGTTCCTGGCCCGGCCGATCCCTGACATCGACTCGCACCCGCGCGCGGCCAACAGGAACTGGCCCAAGGCGAAACGATCCGTCGGCCTCGCACAGGACACTGTCGAACGTGAACTCTTGCCACTCGCCATGTCGCTCGACCGCGACCGAGACGCTCACTTCGGCGTAATCGGCGTTCGCGTTCTTCAGCAGTTCCTCCAGGTTCTTGACTTGCCCACTGATCCGACTTCCGGTCAGACGCCGGACAAGCGTTTCGGGAGTCTGCTTCGCGTCCACCGTCACTTCTCCGAGAGCACACCAGCCCCACAGCGGCTTCGCGTCATCGGGGTTGAGCCGCTTCGATCCAATCGCCAAGTAGCGGCCAGCCGGCACGGAAACCTTCGCTACTCCTGACGAATCGATCGTTCCCGGAACTCGCCGCATCAAGAAGACTTGGCCCTCAACACGGTCCATGGAGTGCAATTCAATCCGTTGTTCCTCGAGTTCAACTTGCCGATCCAATTTCAAAGTGACTTCGATCAACTTCGGCAACCGCACGACAACGTCCGACTCGTTCAGCGACAGGTCCATCGCCCAAACGATGCTCCCGACTTCAATCGCAAGGTGGCACATCTCCACCTCGCCGCGAACGACGAACTTCCCCGCCGAATCGGTGATCGCCAAGTTCGAGCGGTACAGTTCGTTCCAATACCCCTCGCCTCTCAGCAGGACGATCTTCGCATTCGGAACGGGTCGCCCATCCGCAGCCAGCAACTCGCCACGAACGGTCTTCGCCGCCAATCCTCGCGGAGCCACTTCGTCGTCAACGTGATTGGTGCCGATACTCAATTCGTCCAGCAAAGTCTTGAAGTCGGCCACCGCCACGACTGGCGCTTCCGCGTTCCGATCGGCCTTTGGCGACTCAACCTCGGCCTGCGAAGTCACGAACATTCCGAGCGCGATCGTCAGCACCAGTCCGAGCGTCACGGCTCCCGCCAGCCAGACGCTGCCACCGCGCGGGGGCGAGGTGGCTCCAAGCAATTGCCGAATGCGGTGCAGCAAGACTCCTTCGCGACCACTCATCGCCACGGAGAGGGCGGGAGTTTTTTTATCTCGACCGGCGCGGGCTTGAATCAGTCGCGCGACGTGCTCCAACGTTTCGGCATACCGGACTCGGTCGTTCGTCACCGTGACCGCGAACTCGTCGCAGCAGTGTTCCCGTTCGATTCGCAATCGTCGCGAGAGCCACCACACGGCCGGATGATAAAACAACATCGTCTCGACCAGCCGTTGCAGCAGGTTGACCCACAAGTCCAATCGCCGGATGTGAGCCAGTTCGTGAGCGAGCACCGCTTCCAACATGTCGGGCGGCAACTCCGTGAGCCACGCGGCCGGCAGCAAAATCATCGGCTTGAACAGCCCGACCGCCACCGCCTCGGCGACTCGATGACAAACTCGGACTCGCGGCGGCGTCAGCGACAACGCGGCACACAACCGCTCCACCAGCGGCACAAGCGACTCCGGCAACAGCTCGACCGCTCGCCGCCAACGCCACAGACCAATCGCTCCCAACAACAACCGCAAACTCAACACCCCCACGCCACACAACCAAACGCCAACGATCCACGGCTCGAACGGACGCAGCGCGTCGAGCCAAGACGTGTCACCCTGGAGTGCTGCGGCTTGACGCAGCCCTCCATCAATCGTGGTCTCGGCGACAATCGGGATCGAACTCTGATCGCGCTCGGCAGCCACTGCTTCGTCAGGCCGGAGCATGACAGGGTCGAACGTCTCGACGGTCGCCTGCACGGTCGGCGAGACTTCGATGTCGAGTGGCTCCACACTCTGCTCGCGCGGTTGATGGAGGGCGGTGTTGGGGCACCCAGCATCTGGGTCACACCGCACTCCAGGCACGACAAACCACGTCACGACTGGGCACGCCGACATCAGCACAAACGCCAGCAAGCTGCTCGCGTAGCGCGCGTGCGGCCGTTTCAACCGCAACAGGGCGACCAACATGGCCAGCAGCGCTGCAACCGCCGCACCCTGCCAAACAAAGTGAGCCAGCACGAGCACCAGCCGCTCTTGAATCGTTTCGGGAAGCCAGGACATGAACGGCTCCTTTGGGAGTGCTCCGACCCGGCGGAGCTTTGGAATTCTGGGCGAAGCCCTTTGTCTTGTGAGCGGCACGGCGCTAGCCGCCGGTCGAGCCGGAAAGGACCGGCGGCTAGCG
>JBJXEX010000221.1:0-16981 GCA_046156195.1 Planctomycetaceae bacterium
CCGCACCGCGAGGCGACGCGGGTAAAGCAATCCAAGCCGCTGGCGTGGCACTCGGCCCCGCGGTCCGCTTGGCCTAAAACCTATGCTTAAAACCATACCATAAGGATGTGCTATGTAGTGCCAACGACAGTTTGCGGATTCGCAACCCATTGCTAGAATGCGACTTACAAGAACGAGCTGTCGAAGTTGAGTATGAATAAGAAGGGTGAGTTGGCGGTGCTCCTGCCACTTCGTAGGCCACCGATGTTATGGCTTGCCTTGCTTTGCCTGAAGATGACGATGGACCGTGGCAACATTTATTCCAAGCTGCTCAGCGATCTGCGGAGCAGGTACTCCAGTCGAATTGAGACCAATAACCGCCTTGGCTTTGGCGAGGCCGATGTAGACTTTGGCTTTTGGACTCCAAGGGTCTTCGTCCCCTTTGACCTCCAGCATTGGCAACAACTCTCGTTCAAATTGCTGCTGAGCCTAAAACAGTTTGTTCCAAGGAATCAGGGCATAGTGATGAAGTAGCTCATCATCGCCGATTGTCTTGTGAGCCAAAATCATCGACGCAATTTCGGCACTCGCAATCTTTAGAATTCGAGTAGCCGAAGTCTTGCGAAGTTTGTTGAAGCTGTATGCGGGGAAATCGGAGTGGTCCTTCCGAACACGGTCAATCAGCCGATACCAAATGTTGCTTATACCGTCGGACGAATTCCCCACGGCTGTATGGTGCCAGAGCGGTAGACCTCGTTCGGTGAGAAAGATCACGTCACGGAATTCAGCTTTCGTAGCGACGACTTTGGCTCGTTGCTGCATGAACCAACGCAAGCCGACGACCGACTGCTGCCAGAGTTTGTGCTTCGTTTCGTTGCCTGATTTGAAGCGGATACCCTCAATGACACCGGCATCGAGTCGAACGAACTCCTTGCGAAGCTGTCCAATTTCCGACGCTCCAAAGGCGCAATTCAGACCGAGCAGCAACAATAGCCGCTCAATCGGCAAGGCATACTCAAACAAAACCTTCAAGTGTTCGTCAGGAATCACGCTTCGTTGCTTAGCGATCCTCTGATCGTAGAGTTCTGCTGGAGTTGCTTTGTCTGGTGTCTTCGAGATTGAGTGAAATCGCCGAGGGAATGTCCACTTGAATTGTTCGGCCCCATCGAGCCAATCAAAAAAAATCCCTAGCGTCTTGATGAGATTCTTCGCCGATGATTGCGTCATTCGCTTTTCGAGTTTGCTTCGCAACGTCAGCGGACGTTTTCTGAAGACGCCATAAATTTCGTCGCCACAGTTGTAGGAAATCTCAGCCAGATCGAGCTTGGTGAAATCAGTCCCACCGAATCGGTCGTCGCCGAGATACCTTGTAATCGACGCTAGTTGATCCAATTGAGTCTTTCCCCACGGATGAAGCGAACCAGTGGGAAGCATGTTCTGCTTGCGAACCTCGTCTTTGTAGGCGTCGAGTGCAACCGCCAGTGCGACTCCAGTTGGCTTGGCAACATTCAGGGCCGTGGAAAGCTGCTGGCGGACTTGAGAGACCTCTTGTCGGAGGTCTTCAATTCCCACATCGAAGACAAGCTGACTGGCTGGCTCAAATTTGACTCCCGTTCGTTTGCAGATTTCTTGAAGCCTCAGTGCGTACTTGGCTGGGTCTTCGTAATCCCGCTTAGGCAGCTTTGGAGTCTCCCCCCTGGCAATTTGTTTGGCAGCAACAAGGTTGGCAGCATCCCAAAACGAGCGTTGGCCTGTCGTCGTGCGACCTTCGATGTCGTCCCAAATCGCCAAGATCAGAAGCACCTTTGTTTGGGCAGCTTCCATATCGAATCCCAACCGAAACTTTTCTGGCATCCCGTTCGAGTTTCGTCCGACGTAGCGGGTGATCGAGCCATCCTTCGACCGCTTCAGTTCCTTTTCGTAGGTTGGCATCGCTTGAAATCCCCCTCGTCAGCAAGTTGCTATTTTCGGGGACAACACCTGCGTCATGCGGCACTCGCAACCGCTAAAGTAGACAAAAAACGGCGCTAAAGTAGACAGAAAAGACCGTTTTTCTCCAAAAAACGTCATTTGTTAGCCCTGTTATTTTCCATAACTACAAACAAAAAGCCGCTTGCAACAATAATTGCAAGCGGCTTAATTTGGAGGCGGGGGGAATCGAACCCCCGTCCTGTGATCCCTCAACGATGGCCTCTACGTGCGTAGTTCGCTGATCGATCTCACCGGAACAAGCTCAACGAACGAGGCTTGTCTTTGGCCAGCTAACCACTTTGTCTTATGCCCGCTGTAGTCGGCGTTGAGCGGACACCAGTCTGAATTTGCGACGGACTTTTCGGACTCCTCAGACGGGGATTCCTAGGTCCGCAGCAGCACTAGGCTGCCAAGGAGAATTGCCGATTGGCAATTATTATGTGATCGGCTTTTAACGTGGCCTGCTGATCAACCACGGCACGCCACCATCATCTATGGTGACCCAGTCGAATCCAATCGCCCCCGAATGCGGGCAGGATACGGGATCAGCACGCTCGGATGAAGTCGCAAAATTGTCTCAGCACTGAGTTGCTGATAAAGCTTCGCCGAGCGTCTGAATAATCGCAGCACAAGAATGAGGAGTGCGGTCGTCATGGTCGGGTTCCCAAGTCCGGCGGTTGCTCGGACGGATGGTCGGTGATCAGTAATCAAACCACAGGCCGCCGCCGAGCAGCGATTCATTGCGGCCAACAAAGGAGTATTGAATCGCCGGCCCGGTGTAATACTGCAGGCCGACTCGAAACGTGTGATTGGTTTCCTCGCCGCGCCACAGCCAACCGGCTGTCGTGTTGACGCCAGTGATCCAATCGCGATCCTCGCGCGTGTGACCATTGATCGCGAAGTAAGGTGCCCCGCGAAGATCGAAGGCTTGCAATGGTGAGTATTGGTAGCCGTATTGCAATTCGAGCGGCAAGGCTCCCCCTTCGTGTCCCGCCGCGTAGCCGACTTCGCCGTAAACCTGCATGTCGGGAGAAAGGTCGTGCATCCAGCCGACGATCGCGGAATCTCGCACATAGTTCAGTCGCACAAAGCCTGGATTGCGGATCAGGAACTCATCGCCGATGTGTGAACTCAGATGGTAATAGCCCGCCTTGAAGGCGTTCGGCCCGTACCGCCAGGTCGAGAGAAATCCGAAGCGATAGTCAGCCGCTTCGACATCGGAACGCTGCTGCGGATCGATGCGAACCTGCGCTCCTCCTTCCAAGTCCAATTGCCAGCCCTGCGGGTTGATTGCCGCGTGAGTCCCGTATCGCAGGAGACCGACTCGCCCACCCACTTGGGTTTCCCAGACGAGGCCCCGCTTTCTCTCGGACAGCCAGACCCCTTGAATGCGAGGTTCCTTTTCGCCGGCGAGATACGACTGATACATCAGCCCGGCCGGCAAGATTTGGAACTCAAGGGCGTCCCACTCCGACAGAGACCTCGGATCGTCGTCGAACGGCGGCAGTTCCTCGATCTGCATTGGATCGAGTTCCGCAAGTGCTCGTTGAGAGTCCTCGTCCGATTGTTCGTCGATCAGTTGCAGCGGAGGGTACGCGGCCGAATCATCAAACCGAGTCTCGACCACGACCTCTCCCGCCAGCGCTGGGACGAGCAACCAGCGAAACATCGCCGTCAGCAACAATCCCAAGAGCCATCCCTGACGTTTCAAGATCTCGCCCTTCTGAACCGCAAGCCAACCCACCACAAGACAGTGCTCGCGAGAGGATTTCCTCATCGGATATCGACGGGTTGTGCTCAACAGGGCCACGCCAGCGATTGTGCCGACGCGTCTCTGCATTGAAACACTAGGCAAAATGCCGGAGTTGCGGTGTATGCCGATGGCACCTTTCACACAGACACGGCAAACCCTTCCGATTTGGCTCGATAGGCTTGCTCGCCTGGACGATTCTCAAGTCGAGACGACGGAGTTCGTCGATTCGTGGGGACAACTTTTGTGAATGACAGTTGGATCGAACGACTGAGATCGCTTGGCCTCCGGCAGGCATTTTTCGCAGTGGCCTTGGCCACCATGTTGGCCACCGGCCGCTCTCTTTGCGGTCAAGAAACAACGCCCCAATGGTTCGAGCCGTTCGGGCAAACGAAAAATGCCGCCGAACGGAGACCGCAGTCACCGGTGCGATTTGTTTTTCGAGATGACGATCACGCCGACTCCAATGACGACGGAGAGTCTCTGAATTATTCGAGCCGCGACCGTAAGGGAGTGCTGACTGATCACAACTTGGAACCGCTCCCTGACAGTCGTGGCTCAAATCGTGACAGCTTCGGAGAGTCTCCGATTCGGCGAACCGCGTATCAGAATCAATATCCGTTGAGCAAAGATTCGGAAGACCTCCTGCCGCGCGACGAGCTGCGCGACCTCTCGGACGAGTTGTCCGCAGGCGATGAACCGCTTCTGTCCGACAGCGAGACCGAATCACCTTGGATCGTTTGGAAGAAGACGATTGGCACCGCGACCTGGATCGCTCCGAGTTCTGACGGGCTGGGAATCTCCAGTCTTGAGGCTCGCGGCTCGATTGAGTTTCCCAACTTTCCTGCGCTGTGGTTCGTGCCACGACTTGCGGCGCATTGGCTCGACGGGCCGACGGCGACCGACTTGCCGGCTCGGTTGTACGACTTCTCGTTCGAGACCGTCGGAGCCTTACCGATTGGCGAGCGCTGGTTCGTGCAAGCGGCAGTCGCTCCGAGCCTCTTCACCGATGCGGACAACACCAGCCGTCAGTCCTTCCGGTTGCCGGGTCGCGTATTGGCCTTCTGGAAGTACTCCGAGACCCTGACATTCTTGGGAGGCGTGCTGTACCTCGATCGCGACGACGTGAAGGCGCTTCCCAGTGCGGGCGTGTTATGGAATCCCAACGCCGATTGGAAATTCGAGTTAGCCGCTCCCCGTCCGCGCATCGCTTGGCGATTCTCACACGATGAAGGCTCCGCTCGCTGGGCCTATCTGGTCGGCGAGTTTGGCGGCGGAACTTGGGCGATCCAACGAGCCTCCGGTCTCAACGATGTCGCCACGCTCAGCGATTACCGGATGATGCTCGGCTACGAACGGACGTGGACCACCGGTCGCAGTTGGCTCGTCGAAGCCGGGTTCGTTTTTAGCCGCCAACTGGAATACACCTCGAAACTCGGCGACACCGACCTGCCGAGCACCGCACTGGTGCGACTCGGCGCGACGTTCTGAACGTAGCCGCGTTCGCCAGAACGCGGGAACCCCTTGGCCTGAGCCTTGCCGCAAACGCGGTTCAGAAGTTGGCTCTCCGGTTCACTCGGGTTGAACGCATCTCCCGATTCACGAACCGGCCATCACGCTTTTCCGTTTCATTCCTCTGACCAGATTCCTCTGATCTTTACGGCCTGAAAAGATCAAAGGAATCTGGTCAAAGGAATGGGACGACGGGATCTTGATTCGTCCCCCTCTTCCGATCCTGGAGTTCGACGATTCGACACGGCCGATTGAATGTCTTGAACCGTGTGCTTGCCGTCCGCCTTACCGGCGTGCGAAGAACACCTCGACGTCATCCACAATCCATTCGGTGGACCAAGTGCGGTTGTTGTCGGCGCTCATCACGTTGAAGAAGAGCGTGTTCATTTGCAGGTTCGGTTCGCCATAGGGCATCGTGCTGGCGATATGGTCGGACGCTTTCAGAGGACCGATCCCTTTCGCCGCGTAGTAATGGACTCGTCCGTCCGGCGAGAGCGTCATCCCCATTGTCCACCAACCCGGTTCGGTGATGACCGGTCCCGCCACGAAGTCGTTGCCGTTTTCATTGGCGCGAATCACGAAGACCGCGTTGTCTTCTTTCGTCTGGCTATCGGACTTGCAGTTGAGTTGCACGAACATCCCCGGCCACGCTTGATCGAGCTGCCGCGTCTTGCCGACCTTCTTGAACAGCTTGCCGGTCGCCGGTTTCCAAACGTGTGTCATCGTCTCGATGCGAAAGCCAAGCGACGAGCCGGTGCGTCGCTCCCATTGATCGAACGGCGGCATGTAAACCCGTGCAACCACATTCGGAGTCCACATATTGGGGATCGTCCCGCCGAAGCGGTTGTTGCCGTTCATGATGAAATCGTCTTGCTGCATCTTGAAACTGGGGGCTCCGGGAATTCCCGTCTGCACCGAGCGGAGCTTCATCGCCCCCTTGCTGTTGGGCAGTCCGCCAGCCGGAGTCGCAACTCGCTCGACGATGTCAGGTTGCCCGCGCAACAAGCTCTCGAACCACCGATTGTTGGTCGCTTGGCCCGACGGATAACGAACCTGATGGTCGATGTTGTTGCTGCTCTTGGGGAGATTCGGAACGTAGCCCCATTTCTCATCTTCGAAGTCGTCACCGATCTCGATCATCTTTTCGCCGGTGCCCGGAACGACCTGGGCGTGGGCGATTGAAACGCCTCCGACCATCAACGTGGAGACCGCCAAAATCCCCGCGACTTTGCGGATGAGGCAAAACTTGAGAGCGTCCAACATGCTCCGCACCCTTCGTCAGCTTGCGTGAAGACAAATCGGCCGGCACCTCGTGCCGACACGAACCGATCAGACCATCCGGGATATCGGTCTCGATCGTCGCAAGCGACAAACGATTCTCTTTCCGGCGGAGCAACCGGAAAGGTCTCTCGCACTGACAGAACCGGTAAGACGCAGTGCTCTGCGATGTTTTCCGGTTCGGTCTCAGGGCCTATGAAGAAAAGCCCTCAACTCAACTCGGCAATTGGGGAGGCGGCTAGCACGAATTGCGGAACTGCTCGAACCGCTGATGAAACCACTCGGTCGAATAGATTCTGGACCGATCAAGGAATTGATTCAGGAACTCAAACGCACGCCGGATTCGCAAAATTCGTCGTCTCCGAGCACTGCAAATGCCGCGATCTCGCCTGCGATTTCCTGTCTCAACAACTTCGCATTGAACAGCCCTTTCCGACCGGACAAATCCCACAAGATCCGCCCATCGGGGCGCGCCTCTTCGGGGGATCGGATCGAACGGTGAATTGCCTGTGCGAGTCCAGCGCGATTCACGAATGTCCCTTCGCGTTCGGCGAAGGAGCCGCCGGCGAGGACGATGTGTGCTCGTGCGAAGACCGGTGACGGCAGGATGTCCTGAACGATCAGCGTTTTGACTTTTCCCAACGCGGCGGCGTGTGATTCGTCGAGTCCACCGCGCGGGTCTCCGCCGACGAAGTACAGCGTGTCGATCCGGCCTTCGGCGGCATCACCCAGGATGTCGCCGATGTTGATGACCGAACCTTGGAAGTGTTGCAGCACCGCCTCAACACCTCGGCGGTTCGGGCACTTCTCGGCGCGGATCGTAAACTTCACATTCTCTTGAGCGTTGCCTCGAACGTCCTTCGGATAATGATCGTCTTGCCCTTCGACACGCACCGGGCCGAGCGCCAAGCGGACGTCAGCGCTGAGACTCTTCAAATGCTTCGCGAGCAAGTACGCCTCTTCGACCGTCATCCACGGCGAGAGCACTGCGGCAACGGCTTTCGGTTTCTTCGTCGCGGCCTCGTTGAGAGCGTTGCGAGTCGCGGTCAAAGCGGTGTCCCAATCGACGGCAACTCGGCGGTCACCTTGAGACACCTCCGGCCGCTTGAGACGTTGGTCGGAGTGGATGTACTTCCAACCGAAGCGGCCGTCGTCGCACATGAAGTCCCCTTGAGCCTGCGGATTGCTGCGCGGCTTCAGGCGGAAGACGGTCTCGTTGTTCTGATCGACCTTGATGCTGCAACCGGCCGAGCAATCCGGGCAGACGCTGTCGGCGGACTTCAGCCACCAGACTCGTTGCTTGTAGAGAAAATCTTTCGAGCACAACGCTCCGACCGGGCAGATATCGACCACGTTCCCGGCGAGTTTGTTGTTGACCGGCATTCCCGGAAAGATGTCGATCTCTTCGTGGCTGCCGCGGTTGATGACTTGCAGCTCACCGGTGCCGCTAATCTCACGAGTGAATCGCACGCAGCGAGTACACATCACACAGCGGTCGGTGAAGAGCGTGATCTGGTCGCCGATGTAGTCCTTGTCTGGCTTGAGTTCCTTCGGCTCCATCAGGCGACTCTGCATGTGCCCGAACTTGTAGGTGTAGTCTTGCAGGAAGCACTCGCCCGCCTGATCGCACGTCGGACAGTCGAGCGGATGATTGAGCAGCAAATACTCCAGCGTCGCCGCCTGAGCCTGCTTCACCTTCGCCGAGTTCGTGACGATGACCGTCCCGTCCTTGACCGGCGTCTGACACCCCGGCACGACTCTGGGCACCATCGCCACAGTGCCATCCGGCTTCTTGTCGCCGACCTCGACGAGACACATGCGGCAACTCGCCACCACGGTCAGCGCCGGATGCCAGCAATAATGCGGGATTTCGATGTCAGCTCGCTTCGCCGCCTGAATGCAATTCAGCCGCTCGCTGTCGCCGATGGAAACTTCTTTGCCGTTGACCGTGACTGTGGGCATATCCGTGAGCTTCTTGCTTCGCTGGTTCCAAAGGACTTGTGACGAGCGGGAGTTGTAATGAAATCCGTTCGACGTGCCGAGAGATTGGACATGCCACGATGACCGCTCATCGCCTCTAAAAAACTTTCTCACGTCGCGGTCGCAATCCCGCGGTCAGATACCCGACGGATTCTCCGGGTTCCGGTTGTTCGCCAAGCATTTCGAGTCGGTCATAGATGCGGTCGATGACCCGATCCGCCGCCGTTTCATTGTTGCGAGCGACGTAGGTCCAAATCTCATCAACATCCGCTTCGGCTCGGTTGCTCAAGTCCACGTTGTTCATGTCGCGTTTCGCTCCGCATGGAGCCGGGCGCGACCGCAAGCCCCGCCACGTCTCGACGGTCGTTGGCCGATCAGCACTCCGAGCGGCCAGCCACCGGAAGTTCTGTCGTCCAAATGCTCTTCCCATGACGCTCATCACCATTCCACTCCGATCGCGGAATCATGGATTGGACTTCGTCGTCGCGTCCGGCTCGCTCGGTTCTCGCAGGAATGGCCGCAACTTCTCCAGCGTCTTTGGCCCGATCCCTTTGACGCGCAGCAAATCCTCGACGCTGCGAAACGGGCCGTTGGCTTTGCTGTCGTCGATGATCGCCTGAGCGGTCACTTGGCCGATTCCCTCGATCTGAGTCCACTCGACCCAACTGGCCGAGTTGATGTCGATGCGAAAGTCGTACTGCCGAGCCGGCAAGCGTTCGAGCTCAATCGGCCGCAACCCCCAACCGCCGAGCGTCGCCCAGTGATAGCCGCAGAGCATCAAGAAAACCGCCGCGAAGACGCCGACGAAAAACTGGTCGTACTTGGTCAGCCACAACCAAGTCTCTGGCACACTCTGGACTTGAACCAATTGTTCGAGCGGACCGACCGAGACCGACTGTGCCGACGCACCGGGGACGGGAGCGACCGCAGGAGTGGCCGACTCGATGCCGCTTGTCGTCGCAGACTCAACGGACGCTGCGAGGGCCGGGGCGGTTGGTTCAATGGGAGCGATCGGTTGAGGATCGGACATGATTCAGGCCATTGAGCAATTATTCCGATGTGAGACTGAGCCACTCCCCTCCGACCATCACGGTGGCCTCAGACGGCAATCAGCGGGAGTTCATTTCTTCGGAAACAACGCACACACAGGAATCGGGCCGATGGTCTTGGAGCCAATGCGAACCGAGACAGATTCCGTCAGCGCATAGGTTCGAGTCACCTCATAGTCCGCTTTGAGCGCGCTGCCCACCGGCCGCTGAAAAACCTCCAACTGCCGGTCGATAAGGTTGACGATCCAATACTCCGGGATGCGCGCGTGAGCGTAGATTTGCTTCTTCAGTCCCCGGTCATCTCGCAGCGTTGAGTCGGAGACCTCGATCACTAACGCGATGTCCTCGGCCGTTGGATGATTGGTGGTGTAGTCTTCCGTGTCTCCGCGAATGACGGCCACATCTGGCTCGGGCACGTTGCCAGCTCCCACATGCAACTCTGAAAGTAAAATCGGCTCCTGCGGATCGACGTACCACCCCTTGGAGATTCGAGACTCAAGTGCGCGACGAGCCAAGTGAGTCGCGATGCGATGCCCAGGTTTCTTTGTCATCTTGGGCACCAATCTCCCGTCGAGCAATTCCAGTGGCTCGCCCGACTTGATGATGCCGACGTCGATCATCCGTTCGTACTCGGCTGCGGAGAAACGCCGGCCGAGCCATCGAGAATCGAGCGAGACTTCCAGCCGCACGGCTCGGCCGGGACGTGCTCGTGCGATTGGTGATTTCGCGGAGCGTCTGACTGAGGGACCTTCCAGGGGCTTCATGTCTGGCACCAGAGATTCAATGCTGACCGAGCTGGCCGATGCGGAACAGACAGCCAAACGTGGCCACGCTCGCCAGGGCGTGGCGACGATCAATGCTGAAACAAGAACTCCTTCGAGTTCAGGATCGCCCACCCCACGTCTTCAAGAGCGAGGCGGCGATCCGCTTGAGCGGCGATGTGCTTCTTAGCGGCGTCGAGTTCCGCCTGAGTCGGCTTGCGAGACAACGCGGCGAGATACAGCGTGGTGATGACCTCGTCGTCCGGTTTGTTCTCTTTGGCGAAGACCGCGATGCGACCGGTGTCGGCTCGGAGCTTCCCGTGGACCGTCGGGCCGTTGATCATTTGCAGGGCCTGCGACAGGTTCGACTCATTCGAGCGTTCGCATTGACAGGCCATCTCTCGCTGTGGCTGGCCGAAGATCTTCAGAAAGTAGTGGTCGGTCGGAGGATCGGCCAGCGAGACGGCTCGCGTGCCGGCGGGCAAACCGGCGAACGATTCGGGAACGCTCGTCACTTGGCAGATCGCGTCGAGCAGTTGCTCGGCGGAGAGCAGCCGCGTGTTCGAGTGCGAACTGTAGATCTCGTCGTCCTTATTGAAATTGTTCTTGCGGCTGCTGAGCTGATAGGTGCGGCTCTTGAGAATCGTCTTCACGACAAACTTGGTGCTGAAGTTGTTCTTCACGAACTGTGCAGCGAGTTCATCCAGTAGCTTGGCATTCGACGGCGGGTTTGAGTCACGGAAGTCATCGACCGGCTCGACAATGCCTCGGCCGAGCAGATGCCCCCAGATGCGGTTCACGGCCGCACGAGCAAAGAACGGGTTGTCGCCTGAGGTCAGCCAACCGGCGAAGACTTCGCGGCGATCCTGGCCGGCAGCGTCATCGACATCACCTTTCAAGAGCAGATGCACTTTCATTTGCTTGCCAGTGCGCGGCTGAGTGATTTCACCGGTCGGCATTGGGTAGATGATTTCCTCGTCAGCAGTGTCACCCTTCTGTCGAGCGATGCGCGTGAAGGCCGCGGCGATGCCGTAGTAGTTGTCCTGCGACCAACGCTCGAACGGATGGTTGTGGCACTTCGCACATTGAATGCGGATACCGAGGAAGAGCTGCGCGGTGGTCTCGACCGCGTCGTTTGGATCGCGACTGGCTCGCCAGTAGTTCGCGGCCGGGTTCTCAAACACGCTGCCGCTGGCCGTCAGCAATTCACGAGCGAACTGATCGAACGGCTTGTCGGTGCGGATCGAGTCGTAAACCCAGCGACGGAATTTGTGCGTGCCGATGGCCGTGACCTTCTTGCTGTTCGACCGCAGAATGTCGGTCCATTTCAGAGTCCAGAAGTCGGCGAAGTCATCGCTCTCGACAAGCGTCTCGATCAATTGAGCTCGCTTGTCGGGAGCCGCGTTGGCGAGGTACGCGGTCGATTCCGCAATCGTCGGCAGGCGACCAGTCACGTCGAGATAAACGCGACGGAGGAATTCTTCGTCTGAGCAGATGTCCGACGGCAGAATCTGAAGTTGCTGCAACTTCTCGAAGACGAGGTTATCGACAAAGTTGTTCGGCTGCGGATTGTTCCAAGCGAAGCCCGGAACGTCTTCGAGGAACGTGATGAAGCTGGTCGTCATCTTGTCGAGGATGCGGGCGAGAACCGCGGTTTCGCCGCGACCGGCCTTCGAGACCAAGCCGGTTTCATTGACGCTCGCGACTTGCTCGTTCGACGAACTAAAGACCGTCAACGCCGTGATGTCGCGAACGCTGCCGTCTGAGTACGTCCCCATCACAATCAACTGTTGCTCTTTCGCGGCCGGCTTGAAGATCCGCTTGTTCGGGAAGACTTCCATCTTCACGAGATCGGGCACACCCTCGGCGTCCATCCGCAGACCTTCGCCGATCCAGCCGTGCAACGCCTTGTGAGGAGCGTCTCCTTTCTTCAGTCGTCGCCCGCCACCGTGAGCGACTTCCATCAGCGGCTTCTTGAGCAACAGGCTCTCGTCGGGTTGGACGGTGTTGACGCGACGCTGCATGAACTCGGATCGCAGCGTCAGCGTGTCGATGGTCGGATCGAACGCTCGCAGTGACAGCCGGAAGCCACCCTTGCCGGATGGCGAACCGTGACAAGCACCCATGTTGCAGCCCGCTTTGGTCAGAGCGGCGAGCGTGTCGTTCTTGAAGCTGACCGGCGAGGGCATCGCCATTTCTTTGACGGTCACTTCGGTGGTGGCCTTGAGTGCGCCCAACGTCGCGGTGATCTGAGCGGTCCCATCGGCGACCGGCTTCGCGAGCGTCCCTTCGATCTTCACAACCGCCGGATTCGACGAGGCGAACTGAACCCCCGCGTTCGTCATGTCGCGGATGTCATCGGCGCTGAACGTACCGCTGACGACAAGCTGCTGCTGAGCACGATTGCCTCGCAACTCAAACTTCCCCGGATCGAGCGAGATCGCTCCGGGATCGGCGGCAGTCGCCAACGAAGAGATCGTGACGACGAGAGCAAACAGGATTTGAGGCGTCTTCATGTCATGGTCCTCAGTTGTTTGAGTCCCCATTTTCCGCCCTTCATTTTTCGCCAGCTTCACTGCGGAATTGGCAAAAACATTTGGGGCAAAAAATGAGGCCGGGTTATTCGACTGTCAGTGCGATGTTCGGTGACGTGCCCGTGAGTTTGGCGGCACCGTTCATCGCGTCTCCTTTGACGTTGATGGTGTTGACTGCTCCTTGAGCCGCATCAGCAGCCACGGTCAGGACGATTTCGGCTTCGGCGGCTCCTTCGGCGACGGTCACGGGGGCGACGGTGACACCCTTCGGGAGGTTTTGCAACGCCAGCACGATCGGGCCTTTGAACGCCGGGTTGCGGTCGATCGTCACTTTGCCCTTGAGCGTGCCGCCGCGAGCGACCTTCTCGGCATCGAGTTTCACGGCGACCTCAAACGGAGACCGCAGTCGCAAAGTGATGCCGGGAGTCGGCTGAGTTGTGTTGACGTTGTTCTGATTGATCGCACCGGTCAACACGACAGTGAATTCGCCGAGCGGCGCTTGTGCGTTCGCGGTGAAGACGATGTCGATTTCGTTCGTCCCTTTGACAATCGGCTTGACGGCGGCGGTGATCCCCGCAGGCAATCCGGCCGGAGCAGCGGGTGTGACCGCGATCGTCACCGCCTCGTCGAACTTCTCTTGGCGAGCAACTTTGATCTTCACGGTTGCGGAGAGATCTTTACCGAAGACGACTTCCGCAGGCTCGGCGGTCAAGCTGATGGGTAACTTCGGAGCAACGCCAACAGCGAATGAGTTCGTCAAATTCTGCGGCGGCCACGGCAGTCCCGCGAAAAGCGTCGTCAATGCGGGTGACACGGAAGCGACCGATGTGACATCCGCGTTGTTGATCTTCGCGGTGCCGACGATCTTGGCGAGCGCGACCGTGCCCGCGGCCGCTTCGGGGGTCGATCGCAATGTCAGAACGGCGTTGTCACGGCCGGGACCGATGAAAGTCGGACTGCTGGTGACTCCCGCTGGAAGATCAATTGCCGCGACGTTGATTGTCCCCGCGTAGCCCTTCCGCACGGCCGTGACTGTGATCATCGAAGTCCCACCAGCGACGACGTTGAGCGTGTCGGCCGACGCTGACAATGTGAAACCGGTTTGGACTGGGGTCGCCACGATGCGGTAGGCGTACTGAGTTCCTCCTTGTCGATGCAGGTCTTGCACGGCGAGCGTGTAGTCACCGTCATCCGGGAATGTGAAATCAAAACTCGGATCGATCGCACCGAAGTCTTCCTTCGCGAGGAGCGGTCCACCAGCCGCATTGAGCAGTCGCATCATCAGCGCCGCGGGAGAACCTTGTCGCCGAGTGATCCCAGTAAAGGTCATCGCCTGGCCCTTCTTCGCGGCGAAGACGAAGTGGTCGATGTCGCCGACCTTGTCGAACCGGCCGTTGATCCCTTGAGCGAGATCGACTCGGTTGGGAGCTTTGGGATCGTCGTTCGGTTCGGTTTCGAGAAACTCATCGCGATCACTGACGGCAATCTGAGCGAACCCGCTGCTGGCTCCGTTCGCACGCTTGGCTCCGACGGACGCGAATGCAAACGCCGCATCGGCCGGGAAATTCACAGCGACCGGCAGCACGCCGTCGAGATGCAGTCCGGCGAAGTTGATGTTGGCCGGAGCACCTTTCTTCGCCGCCAGGGGGTACGGCACCGTCACGCACGGGAAGTCACCGATTCGCAGCCGAAAGAAGTGATTGCCGCTCCCTTGAAAGCGAATGTCGCGGACTTCGACCATGTACTCACCCGCGTCTTTGAATTGGTAGCACAGCCGGCTATCGGATCGGAGGCCGGGGACGTCGTCGCTGTAAGCCAGCTCGCGCCCCTTCGCGTCGAGCAATCGGATCATCGGATCGAGCGTCGATCCAATCCGTCGAGCGAGTAAATCAAACGTCACGAGTTGTCCGGCCGCGACCGTGAACTTGAAGTAATGCTGGCTCAGATTGCCGACCTGGCCATCGACGGCAGTCGGCAGCGTCAATGCTTGGGCGCCGGTCGGAACGCTGTTGCCCGCCGCTTGAGCGACCGAGGGCAGGTCATCGACAACAACCAGTCGAATCGACGAGCTGCCGTTCGCGGTGGCAACTCGGACACCATAGATGCCGACCGGCACATCGCTGGGAACCGTCACGGAATAGACGCACTCGGCGGCGTTCATTCCGTTCATCGGCACGTCCGGTTTAAGAACGCTCTGGGACGGAAAACTCGTCCACAATTGAGTCGGCCCCACCAGCGATCCACCTTGCAATTTCAGGTCATTCGGTTGACCGGGCTTCAAAGCCAATGGCGAGGTGGAGGTGATTGCGGGAGCCTGAGCCGAAACTTGGCTGGCAGCCGCAAGGAGCACGACGCTCGCCAAAACAAACGAGACAGAGTTGCAACGTCTCAACATGCACCTCGCGCCAAGGAAGGTGGGAGTCTCCGAGAGTTGGCTCAGAGACGAACGGCAGGGGGAATCGATCCAATCCCATGAGAGAGCTTGGATGGCTGGCCAATATAGAAGTGCCCTCTTCATTGGTCAAAGCGAAAGGGGGACGACTTCAATGAGGTCGCCGGATTGTTCCGGTCGTGAGGGCGTTCATTGCCATGTCACTGGCGATGAGCATCTCGCCGCTGAAATTATCAACGAGTTTGTCGAGTCCTTGGCCGTCAACCAAGCACATGCGCCCGATCTGCGTGCCGGACGAAATTCAACAACAACGCACCGAAGACGAAGTCTTGCCGCGCAAACTCTGACCGCCGCGCGATGACGGCATTCATCTCGTCGCTCAGAAGCGAGGCACGCATGTCGGCGTGCGCGGTTCGATGATGCGGCTCAGCGATGACAACGGAGCGACGATTCAAAACGTGCCGGTGGCCAATGAGGACCAAGTCGTCATCATCGACCTCGGCGAGAATGAAACCACCGCCCGCACCGCCCGCACCGCCCGCACCGCCACCACCGTCCTCGGCCAATCGCTCGCTGCGCCGCTCGAAGGCATGGGATCTGAGAGGGAGTCCAGACGTCAGAGCACCGGCAACACGGTCATTCCAACAGCCGTTGCCGCCGCCCGTTGGCGCAGGTCATTGGAGACAAAGTCGGTTTCACCGACAGACAGTGCCGCCGCGACATGCAGCGCATCGAGCGTCCGAATCCAAATCGGGGCAGGGCGAATCAAGCAGGCTTGAAGTACCTGTTCGAACCAAGATTCCAGTAAGAACTCCGCCGCAACAAGTTCGATTCCAGACGAACCAAGGGAGAAATCCTGATCGACGTGGCACGACCGCCCAGCGCGTCGAACGTCGCCGAATCCGGTTCGACGAGATACAGCTTGGCAAGCGACGACGTGTCCCAATAGCTCATGGCCCGGCTCATTCCGCACGGAGTTCGTCAATCACTTGGCTCAGGGGTCTTCCCGGCTGATCCGTGGCCACCCGTTCGCGCAGCTCACGAAGTTCCGACACCCATTGCGAGCGATCCTCGACGACCACCGCCGATGGCGCTTCATTCGCCTCCTCGGACAATTGCCGCCCTAAAAAACGGAGCAACGACTCGCGATCCGCACGCGGCAATCCAGCAATCGACAACTGCAATTCTTGGAGACTCATGATCGGCGGAGATTACGTTCATTCCGCAGATCGCTCAAGAAAGATTTCGTGTTTCAACGTAACCGTCTCGCTCCGCAAGACGAGCCGAACGTCCGCAGACGTCGATTGCACGATCGACGTCCAATCAACAAACAGCGTTGTTCGCGCGCCCGGCTCGTCACGCGGGAGCGTGACGGCTACGTTGGCTTGCCTTCCACAGTTCAGCCCATAGCCTGTTCGCATCTTCCCCTTTGGACTGCGGCAGCCCCAGAGGATACCCCTCGCCGCTTTGCTTGCCTGACCGCTGACTTCTGTTTCCAACCCCTCAACTCGCGACCATCAACGCTCAACCAGCAAAGCCCACCATGCCCGACCTCTCCACAACTCAGCGAGCCTACACGCTTCGCTTGCGAGGTGCTTTTTCCGATGACCAATCGTGGCGCGAAGTCCTTTGCGAAAATCACGTCGCGGTCAATCGCGGGGGAAAGGCGTTTGGCAATCTGCGTCAGAAATTCGAGTGAAGTTCTGAATCAGATGACGGTCAATGCCTCGATCCGCCTTCCGGCGGCTTCTGAACCCAGAGACCGTGACCATGCT